>CAZXHR010000064.1:11477-21482 GCA_964640465.1 uncultured Opitutaceae bacterium | reverse complement strand
TCCTTCGTGGGGCCTCCCTCGGCGTACTCGAGCGTGACGTTGAAGCGGCGGGCGAGCGTCTCGGCGGCCTCGGAGAAGGTGAGGTGCTCGGTCTCCATCGTGAAGGAGATGATGTCGCCGCCCTTGCCGCAGCCGAAGCACTTGTACATGCCGCGGTCGGGCGAGACGTGGAACGAGGGGGTCTTCTCGTTGTGGAAGGGACAGAGTCCCTTGAAGCGCGCGCCCGCCTTGCGCATCGTGACGACGGCGGAGACGACGGCGACGATGTTCACCCGCGACTTCAGGTCGCGGATGCTGGCGGGTTGGATCATCGGCATGGTGGGCGTGTGAAACCGGAGGGCACGGCGAGCCGTCGTGCAGGTCTTGGTTCGGTGGGATTAACCTTCCCTCCCTGAATTTCCACTGTCAAGAATCCCGCCCTTCCCACCATGAACTGCTCTCGGTTGTCACGTCTGCTCTGGTCGCTTTTGCCGTGCCTTGTCGCGGCGGGAGCCGCATCGGCTGCACCTGCGGCCGCGGAGACGGGAGCGGTGGCCGCGCCGCCGGCGCCGATCGTGTGGGAGGCTCAGATGAAGGACTTCTCCGACGCCACGTACGCCGCGGCCGTCGAGCGGCTCTTCGCCGATTTCGAGGCGACCAACGGCGCCAATTCCCTGCGTCCCGGCCCTCGCGGCAGCGTTGGCCTGAAGATCTACACCGACTCCGGCGCGGGGCTGAACACCCCCACGGCGCTCGTGCACGCCGTGATCGACGCGCTGGTGCGGCGCGGTTTCGCACCGCAAAAGATCTTCCTCGTCGGCCTCAACCAAGGGCGGTTGCGCGAGACCGGATACTTGCCCGCCCTGAGCAAGGGCGGTAGCAGCTTCGCCGAGCATCCGGTCTTCGTGCTCGAATCCGGCCGGTTCTACGACGCGCAGTGGTTCTACGACAGCCCGCTGCCGGCGCGGTTCGCGCCCGGCGTGCTCGAGCAGCAGGCGGCGCCGGAGAACGAGGCGGGCAGCGGCAGCGCCGACCGCAAGAGCTTTCTGGCGACGCCGCTGTTCCTCGACGCCGACTTCTGGATCAACCTTCCGGTCTACAGCGACCACCCGGTGCTGGGGATCAACGGTGCGCTGGTGAATGCCACGCTCTGGAATGCCAGCAACACCGGCCGGTTCCTCCGGAGCCCCGCCAACGCTCCGGCCGCCGTGGCCGAGATGGCTGCGATCCCGGAGCTGCGCGAGACCTGGCGCTTCACCATCGTGAGCCTGGAGTGCTACCAGTACATCGGCGGGCCGCTCTTTCATTCGCTCTACACCATCTCCGAGCCGAAGCTCTGGCTCAGCGCCGATCCGGTGCTCCTCGACGCGCTGATGCTCGAGCGCTTCAACGTCGCGCGCAAACACGACGGTTTTCTGCCGCTCATGGGCGAGGACCGCCGCCTGCTCGAGTACAGCGAGAAGCTCGGCCTGGGCACCGCGCAGCCGAAGGCTGTACAGTGGCGGCGCCCGTAGCGGGGCCGGCCGGCGGTCGCGCGGATTGAGAGGGCGCAGGTCTCGGGCTGCCGCCGGTTTTGCGGCACATTGCCCTTGAGTTTGCCTCTCGCGGGACGAGAGTAGCCGGCGATGTCGGCGCTTCCTGCTTACCTCCCGGTCCTCCTCCAGATCGCCCTCGCCGCTGTGATGGGCGTCGGGATACTCGTGGCCAGCCATCTTTTCGGCCACCGGCTGCGCCGCGGCCGGATCAAGGACAGCGCCTACGAATGCGGCGTGCCGGCGATAGGCAATGTACACCCGCGCTTCTCGGTGAAATTCTTCCTCACGGCGCTGCTCTTCATCCTCTTCGACATCGAGGTCGTGTTCCTGCTTCCGTGGACGTTTATCTACCGGGAGTTTCTCTCGCTCGGGCTGCCGGTGCTGCTGCCGGCGCTGTGCTTCATCGGCCTGCTGGCCTTCGGCTTCCTCTACGAATGGAGGAAGGGCGCCCTCGATTGGGAACGCTAAGCGCGAACCGGCGCCGGAGGCACCATGGCAGTCAGTCGACTCGACCGCTTCATCAACCGGAAACGCGTTGTTGAATTGCAGAGCACCGACTTGACGGGCGCTCTGCGCGAGCTGCTCGACGCCGTGGTGAAACCCTTCCGCGAACTCAACCGGGATGCGCTCCTCAAGAGCCTGCTGCAGCGCGAGAATACGATGACGACGTACCTCGGGTACGGCGTCGCGCTGCCGCACGTGCGCACCCGCATGAACCGCCGCTACCTGCTGGCGGTCGGGCGCAGTGCCACCGGCATCCGCTACGACGGGCTCAAGGAGGACGAGAACATCAAGCTCATCATCCTCCTGCTGGCCGATGAGCGGGCCCGCGACTATCTCCAGATGCTCGCCAGCATCGCGCGGCTCCTCAAGGACCGCGAATATGTCGAGCGGCTCGTTTTCGCGCCCACCGCCGACGATGTCTTCCGGCAGCTCAACGTCGGTTTCGGCGGCATCGCCGCCGAGTCCGTGCCGGTGCAGCACAGCCGCGTCAACCGCACCGTGCTGCGCCATGCCGAGCGCATCGCCCGCGGCACGAACTGCCAGGGCGTCGTCGTGATCGGCGACACCTGCACGAGCACCGCAGCCCTTTCCAAGCCGTTCCCGAACATCCCGACCACGCTGGTCACCAGCGACGCCGTCGAGGCGAACCTGCTCCAGGAGAAGTTCACCCACATCATCCAGGTGAAGGCGTATTCGACGGGCCGTTTCGCGCAGTTGCGCAGCGCGATGCTGGTGGGCCTGTCGCGCGGCTGGTTCAAGTTCAACGACCGCCTCTGCTGCGTGGGCGGCATCGCCGACAGCAACCAGTTCGACACGATCTCCGTTGTCGATGTGGAGCGCGAGTTCCAGTCGCTGCTCTCCGGGCAGTCCGAGCTGCTGCCCTCCGACGTGAAGCCCGAGGTGCTCGAGCGCGTGCTGGCCATCGCCACCGAGCTCTCCGCCGAGGGGCGCGAGGGGCGGCCGGTGGGATGCCTGTTCGTCCTGGGCGACACCGCGACGGTCGAGCGCATGAGCAAGCCGCTCGTGATGAATCCGTTTTACGGCTACAAGGACGAGGACAAGAACATCCTCAGCCCGTTCATGGACGAGACGATCAAGGAGTTCTCCTCGCTCGACGGCGCGTTCATCATCCGGGGCGACGGTGTGGTGCGCTCCGCCGGCACGCTTCTGCAGGCCGCCGACAAGGACCACCCGCTGCCCAGCGGCCTGGGCGCGCGGCACGCTGCCGCGGCCGCGATCTCGGTCGAGACAGACTGCGTGTCGATCGTCGTTTCGTCGAGCACGGGGCAGGTGACGCTGTTCCGCCGCGGGGTGATGCTGCCCCTGATCGAGCGCAAGGTCGGCACCCGGGAGACTTGAGCGGCACCGCGCCATTTTCCGGTCGGGCGCAGAATTATCTTGCCGGCGGTCGGGCGGCTCACGTTCCTTGCCCCCTCAACAAATTTCACCATGCAAGAACTCGTCACTCTGGAGTGCACCGAAGCCCGCAAGGAGGGTAAGCCGGCTTCCCGCTACCTTACTTTCCGCAATAAGAAGACCGTCACCGAGCGCATCGAGAAGAAGAAGTACAATCCCTTCCTCAAGCGCCACACGGTCCACAAGGAGATCAAGTAAGCGCGGGTGCATCCCCCCTTTTGCCGCGAAGGCCGTCCTCGTGCAGGACGGCCTTCGTGTTGTCCGAGCCTGAGCGGGCCGGGTGTGATGGGCGGCTCAGAACTCGACGTCGCGGCAGTGCAGCTCGAGCTCCCGACTGATTTTCTCGATCTGGTCGGGCGAGAGAAAGGTCTCCTGCTGGCTGCTGACTGCGGTGAGCACCTGCTTGTGGTTGACGACGGTGATCAGCCCGCGGCCGGTGATGTCCACCCACCAGCCGGGCACGGTGAGCAGCGGGTTGGCATGGATGTTGTAGCCTGTGGTCTGGAGCAGCCACTTGTTGAAACTGACCGTTTCCCCCTCGATGGCGGTGATGGTGTCGCGGTCGGGGCCCCAGGGCCACACGAGGTTCTTGCCGTCGAAGGTCACCTCGTGGTCGCGCTGGGCGTTCTTGCCGGTGCTGCGCTGGTGTGTCTCGCACTCGATGATGGCCACGCCGTTGGGCCCGACGACGACGTGGTCGAGGTCGACGCTGGATTCGGCGCCATGGATGGCGACATCGTGGAATAGGCGGAATCCTTGTCCGAGCAGCGGCGCAAGCTCCTCGGCCACGGCGCGCTCGCCGAGGTAGCGCAGCTCCAGCGTGCGCCGTGTGGCGAGCCGCAGGTAGAGGTAGCGGCCCGCGAAGTAGATCAGCGCAAGGTTGGCCGCCCAGCCGAGCACCGCGACGATCGCATACGGCAATCCCTCCAGAAGCGGCACCCAGAGGCACAGCACCATCCCGAGGAACAGCGGCAGCAAGACCGCCGCGAGCAGCAGGAGTGGTAGCGAGGCCTCGAGCCGGCGCAGCGAGCGCAGGGAGAGCTCGCCGGGGCCGCGGAGCAGCTTGAACTCCACCGGCGGGCGACGGTGGCGCGTGGTGCGCTGCCAGTGGAACAGGGCCGCGCTCGCTGCGGCGAGCAGCAGGCTGAAACAGAACAGACCCGTGTGAAGCGAAGTGTTCATCCGTGCGAAGTTGCCGTGGGCGGAGGAAGCGTCGTGCCACTGCGGATCGACAGGCAAACCCACACCGGCGGCGAGGTGGAACCAAACGCTTTTTTCGCCGTCGGCTGCGCTGCAGCGCGGCCTTGCGCGGCCGGGGGCGGGTCGGCACAACCGACCGTTTCCCTCATGAACTGGATCCTGGCCAGCCTGGTCGCGGCGCTCTTCCTCGGTATCTACGAACTGTGCACAAAGCATGCGGTGCGCGAGAACGCCGTCGTGCCGGTGCTCTTTCTGAGCTCGGTGTGCTCGGCCACGGTCTGGACCGGCCTGATGGTGTTCGGCGCGCTCCGGCCCGGGGGGCTGTCGGCGGGGCTGACAACCGCATCGCTGGGCTGGCTCGGGCACGTGCAGCTTGCGGGCAAGTCGGCGCTGGTGGCGTCGTCGTGGATGTTTACTTACTTTGCGATGAAGCACCTGCCGGTGTCGATCACCTCGCCGATTCGGGCTACGGGGCCGATCTGGACGATCGCCGCCGCGCTGGTGGTGCTGGCCGAGCGGCCGACCCTCCTGGAGTGGCTCGGAATCGCGACTACACTGGCGTCCTTCGTGGGGCTGTCCCTGGCGGGGCAGGGGGAGGGGATCTCGTTCCGCCGCAACCGCTGGATCGGCTTCATGGTGATGGGCACGCTGCTCGGCGCGGTGAGTTCGCTCTACGACAAGTACCTGCTTGGACATGTCGGTCTGACGGTGCCGACGGTGCAGGCGTGGTTCTCGGTGTATCTGGCGGTGTTTTTCTTGCCGCTGGCGATCGGTTGGAAACGCCGTTGGTGGGCGCGTAACGAGTTCCATTGGCGGTGGAGCATTCCCTGCATCGCGGCGATGCTGCTGGTCTCCGACTATCTCTATTTCGGGGCATTGCAGGACAAGGATGCGCTGGTTTCTCTGGTCTCGAGCCTGCGGCGCGGGAGCACGCTGGTGGCGTTCACTGGCGGGCTGTGGCTGTTCGGCGAGCGCACCGGCCTGAAGAAGCTGCCTGCCGTGCTCGGTGTGCTCGCGGGCATCGTGCTCACGGTCTTCGGACGAGCGCGCTGAACGATGCCGTGTATCGAATCTACGAATTTTCCCTCTGCAGCGGAGATCGGCCCACAGCGGTGTTGACATTGGCCGGGTTGGACTGTCTTTCTGCCCGCTTCAACTTTTCCGAACACATCGCCCGCTTCAGCTCCCGCGAACGTCCCCGGCCTAGTCCGTCGGGGGCCGCCGCCGGCCCCTGAAAACGACATTCGACGCAGGAAGCAAAAAACTTCTTGCACGGTGTTGGGGCATTCCACAGCGTCCGCCTCTTTTCCCTTATTTTCCTCCTTCTTCGTCCATGCCTACGATCAACCAACTCGTGAGAAAAGGTCGCCGGAAGGTCCGTGCGAAATCCAAGTCGCCGGCCCTGGCCAGCAATCCTTTCCGCCGTGGCGTCTGCGTGCAGGTTATGACGCGCACGCCGAAGAAACCGAACTCCGCCATCCGTAAGGTCGCCAAGGTTCGCCTCACGAACGGTACCGAAGTCATCTCGTACATCCCGGACGAGGGCCACACCCTGCAGGAGCACTCGATCGTGCTCGTGCGCGGCGGTCGCGTGAAGGACTTGCCCGGTGTCCGTTACCACATCGTTCGCGGTACCCTCGACGCCGTCGGTGTCGAGAAGCGTCGCCGTAGCCGTTCCAAGTACGGCGTGAAACGTCCCAAGGAAGCCAAGAAAGCCTAATTTACGCCATGTCACGCCGTCGTAGAGCGACCAAGCGCCCGGTTCAGCCGGACATCCGCTATCAGAGCACCCTCGTCTCGCACCTGATCAACTCGATCATGGAATGCGGTAAGAAGAGCGTTGCGCAGCGCATCGTTTACGGTGCCTTCGAAAAAGCTTCCGAGAAGCTCGAGAAGGGCAACCCGGTCGAGATCCTCACCGGTGCCCTCGAGAACGCCCGCCCGCGCATCGAGGTGAAGAGCCGCCGTGTCGGTGGCGCCACCTACCAGGTGCCGGTCGAGATCGCCTTTGATCGCCAAGAGTCCCTTGGTATCCGTTGGATCGTCGACGCCGCCTATGCCCGCAAGGGCAGCTCGATGCGCGACGCCCTCGCCGCCGAAATCGTCGACGCCTACAACAACACCGGCACGGTGGTGAAGAAGAAGGACGACGTCCACAAGATGGCGCAGGCCAACCGCGCCTTCGCCCACCTGCGTTGGTGAGCAGCACGCACCCGACCGACATGTCCATCACGATCGTCACGGAGAAATCCAAGCTGTCCCCGGCCAATGCCGCTACCCGCCCCGCTCCCATGGAGTGGACGCGTAACATTGGCATCGCCGCTCCCCTCGACGCCGGCCCGACCACCACTTCCGAGCGCATCCTCTTCTACACCGGCGCCGTCCACAAGATGGGCGAGGTGCACGAAGGCACCACCGTCACCGACTGGATGGAGCAGGAGCGCGAGCGCGGCATCACCATCACCTCGGCCGCCATTTCGTGCGCCTGGGTGGCTACCGTGGGGCCGTTCAAGGGCATCAAGACCCGCATCAACATCATCGACACCCCAGGACACGTCGACTTCACCGCCGAGGTGGAGCGCTCCCTGCGCGTGCTCGACGGTGCGGTTTCCGTTTTCTGCGCGGTCGGTCGCGTGCAACCCCAGTCCGAGACGGTCTGGCGCCAAGCCAACAAGTACCACGTGCCGCGTCTGGCGTTCGTCAACAAGATGGACCGCACCGGCGCCAATTTCCTCGCTTGCGTCGAGGAGATGCGTGTGAAGCTGAAGGCCAACGCCCATCCGCTGTACCTGCCGATCGGCGCCGAAGAAAACTTCGCCGGACTTGTCGACCTCGTTCATCAGGTCGCCTACATGTTCGAGGATAATCCCGCCGATCCGCTGGGCATGAACCCGAAGATCGTCGAGATCCCGGCCAACATGAAGGACGACGCGAAGAGCTATCGCGACGCCCTGATCGAAGCCGTGGCCGATAGCGATGATTCTATTGCCGAGAAGTACCTCGCCGGCGAAGAGATCAGTGCTGCCGAGCTGATGGTCGGCATTCGCAAGGCGACGATTGCCATGAAGCTCACCGGTGTGATCCCCGGTTCTGCCTTCAAGAAGAAGGGCGTGCAGCGCCTTCTCGACTGCGTCGTCAACTACCTTCCGGCCCCGATCGACATCCCGGAGTACAAGGCTCAGAACAGCGACGGCGAGACCGTTGCCGCTAAGGCAGATGATCGGGAGAAGACCGTCGCCATCGCCTTCAAGCTCTGGAGCGATCCCTTTGTCGGCCGTCTCGTCTTCTGCCGCGTCTATCAGGGGCAGATGAAGAAGGGCCAGTCCATGTACAACCCGCGTACCCGCCGCAGCGAGCGTATCTCGCGCCTGCTGCTCATGCGCGCCATGGACAAGGAAGAGATCGAGACCGCGTACGCCGGCGACATCTGCGCCGTCGTCGGCATCAAGGATGTCATCACCGGTGACACTCTCTGCGACGAGGGTATCGACATTCGCCTCGAGCCCCCGACCTTCCCCGAGACCGTCATCTCGATGTCCATCGAGCCGAAGTCCAAGGCCGACCAGGAGAAGATGGGCAACGCGCTTGCCCGCCTCGCTGCCGAAGACCCGACTTTCCGCGTCTCCACCGACGCCGATACCGGTCAGACCATCATCGCCGGCATGGGCGAGCTTCACCTCGAAATCATCCGCGACCGTATGCTTCGCGAGTTCAAGGTCGAGGCCGACGCCGGCAAGCCCCAGATTGCCTATCGCGAGACCATCACCAAGGCCGCCGAAGGCGAGGGCAAGTTCATCCGCCAGACCGGTGGTAAGGGCCAGTACGGTCACGTTTGCATCAAGCTCGAACCCAATGAAAAGGGTAAGGGCAACGAAGTGATCAACGAGATCGTTGGTGGTGTGATTCCGAAGGAATTCATCAAGCCCGCAACTGAAGGCATCTACGAAGGCACGAACAACGGTACGATTGCCGGTTACCCGGTGGTCGATATCAAGGCGCGCATCGTCGACGGTTCCTTCCACGCGGTCGATAGCTCTGAAATCGCGTTCAAGATGGCCGGCATCTTCGCCTTCAAGGAGGCGATGAAGACCGCGGCTCCCATCCTCCTCGAGCCGATCATGAAGGTCGAGGTCACCGTCCCCGAGGAATACCAGGGCGACATCATGGGCGACATCAACCGCCGCCGTGGTCAGATCCAAGGCATGGAGACTCGCGAAGGCGCTTGCATCATCACGGCGCTTGTACCGCTCGAAACCATGTTCGGCTACGCCACCGATATTCGCTCCCTCTCCAAGGGCCGTGCCTCCTACTCGATGGAGCCCTCCCACTTCGACCAGGTTCCGGCGCAGGTTCTTACCCGCATCGTCGAATCGTCCACCCGCGCCCCTGCGCGCACGTAATCCCGACGCACCCATGAAAGGTCAACGCATTCGCATCAAGCTTCAGGGCTTCGACTATCGCATCATCGACCAGTCGGCCTCCGAGATCGTCGAGACGGCCAAGCGCTCCGGCGCCCGCGTGTCCGGCCCGATCCCGCTGCCCACTCGCATCGAGAAGCTCTCGGTCAACCGCTCCCCTCACGTGGACAAGAAGTCCATGGAACAGTTCGAGATCCGCACTCACAAGCGCCTCCTCGACATCATCGAGCCAACGGCCCAGACGGTCGACGAGCTCAAGAAACTCAATCTCCCGTCCGGCGTCGATATCACCATCAACGTATGACGGTGTGACCCACCAGCCTTAGGCGACGGCCCGCCCTCGCGGGCGCCGCGTCTAATGTAGGTCCCGTAAACGGATAACCTCCACCTACCGCTTAGAAACATGATCCAAACAATCCTCGGCAAAAAAGTCGGGATGACGCAGGTGTACGATGGCGATAACGCCCTCGTTCCCGTCACCGTCGTCGAAGCCGGTCCCTGCCCGGTTGTGCAGGTAAAGACGGTTGAGACCGATGGCTACAATGCCGTCCAGCTCGGTTTCGGCCCCCAGAAGGAGCAGCGCCTCAGCAAGGCCGAAGTCGGCCATGCCAAGAAGGCCGGTGTCGCCCCCGTGCGTCGCCTCTCGGAAGTTCGCCTTCCGTCCGCTCCCCAAGCCAAGGCCGGTGACGTTGTCACCGTCGAAATCTTCAAGGAAGGTCAGCTCGTCGACGTGATCGGCGAGACCAAGGGCAAGGGCTTCCAGGGTGTCCAGTTCCGCTGGAAGATGGCCGGTGGTCCGGCCTCCCACGGTTCGATGTTCCACCGCCGCGTTGGTGCTATCGGCATGCGCCAGACTCCTGGCCGCGTCTGGAAGAACCAGAAAATGCCTGGCCACATGGGTTCGGTGAACCGCACCGTCCAAAACCTCAAGGTCGTCAAGGTCTCCGCCGACA
>CAZXHR010000064.1:11100-11467 GCA_964640465.1 uncultured Opitutaceae bacterium | reverse complement strand
GCTGCTCGTCCGCGGCGCGATTCCCGGCTCCAACGGATCCGACGTCATCATCCGCTCCGCCATCAAGGCGGCTAAAGCCTAAGGAGCGCCCACGACATGAAGCTCAAAGTTTACACCGCTGATGGCTCGCAGTTCGTCGAGAAGGATTTCGACGGCATCGAGACCTTTGAAGGCGACAAGGGCCTGCAGGCAGTCAAGCAGGTCGCCGTCGCGCACCGCGCTAACATCCGCCAAGGCACCCGCAGCACCAAGACTCGCGGCGAGGTTTCCGGCGGCGGCAAGAAGCCCTTCAAGCAGAAGGGCACCGGCCGCGCTCGCGCTGGTTCCACTCGTTCTCCGCTCTGGTCCGGTGGTGGTGTCGTTTTCG
>CAZXHR010000064.1:4852-11073 GCA_964640465.1 uncultured Opitutaceae bacterium | reverse complement strand
CCGCTGCCAAGACCAAGGCCATCAACTCCGTGGTCGGCCGCATCGCCCCCGAGGGCAAGATCCTCATCGTCGACGCGCCCTTCGGCACCGAAGTCCGCCGCGCCGCCCGTAACATCAAGCGCGTCACCCTCCAGGACGCCACCCAGCTCAACACGCTCGACCTGACCCAGTACCGGAAGGTTCTCCTCTCCGAGAAGGCGCTCGAGAACGTCATCGCCCGCATGAAGGGAGGCAACTGAGATGAAGCCCGCCTACGAAGTTCTTAAGACCATCCGTCTGACGGAGAAGTCCAACAAGCAGTCTTCCGAGTTCGGCCAGTACACCTTCGAGGTGTTCCCCGAAGCCACGAAGCAGCACGTCCGTTCCGCCATCGAGGCCACCTTCAAGGTCGGCGTCAAACGCGTGAACATCATCAACGTGAAGGGCAAGTTGAAGCGCGGCCGCAACGGTCGCCCGACGACCCGCTCCGACTACAAGAAGGCCATCGTCACCCTCAAGAAGGGCGACAAGATCGAGCTCGCCTGAGCCGACTACCGGAGACACCACCATGCCTCTCAAGACATTCCGACCCATCACCCCGACTCAGCGCTACTTGATCCTCAACGTGGATCCGGAGCTCTCGAAGAAGAAGCCCGAAGCGCGCCTCACCGAGTCGATTCGCAAGTCCGGCGGTCGCAACTGCTACGGCCGCATCACCTCGCGTCGCCGCGGCGGCGGTCACCGCCGTCGTTATCGTATCGTCGACTTCCGTCGCGATAAGATCGACATCCCGGCCACCGTCCAGGCTCTCGAGTACGATCCCAACCGCTCGGCCAACCTCGCCCTTTTGGCGTACGCCGACGGCGAGAAGCGCTACATCATCGCCCCCAAGGGCCTGAAGGTCGGCGCCAAGGTCGTTTCGAGCAACAAGACCCCCGAGGAGTTCCTCCCCGGTTGCGCTTATCCGCTCTCGATCATCCCGGCCGCCACCTTCCTCAACTGCGTCGAGCTCCTCCCGGAGCAGGGCGCCGTGATCGCTCGCTCCGCCGGCAATGCCGCTCAGCTCGTGAGCGTCGAAGGTGACAACGCCATCCTCCGCATGCCCAGCGGCGAAATCCGCATGGTCAACAAGCGCTGCCGCGCCACCATCGGTGAGGTCGGCAATGGCGACCACATGAACCAGTCGCTTGCCAAGGCTGGTCGCAATCGCTGGCTCGGCCGTCGTCCCCGCGTTCGCGGTGTGGCGATGAACCCGGTCGATCACCCCAACGGTGGCGGCCAGGGCAAGTCCAAGGGTGGTGGCGGACGCCAGCACCTCGTCTCCCCGTGGGGCCCGCTCGCCAAGGGAGTCCCGCCCCGCAAGCGATCGCTGACGAGCAACGTGCTTATCATCACCCGCAAGAACGGCCGTAAGCCGCGCGGCAAGAAATAAACCAACCCGCCGCGTAACCCTAACGATTTCACGCCATGGCTCGTTCAATCAAGAAAGGCTTCTTCGTCGATCCGCACCTCTCGGAACGTTTCGAGAAAGCGAAGAAGGCCAACAACAAGAAGCCCATCCAGACGTGGTCGCGTCGCTCGACCATCACCCCCGACTTTGTCGGCACTACCTTCAACGTCCACAACGGCAAGGCCTTCGTCCCGGTCTTCGTGACCGAGAACATGGTCGGCCATAAACTCGGCGAATTCGCCCCGACGCGCTTCTTCAAGGCGCACGGCGCCCACACCGCCAAGGCCGTCTGATGTAACTGGACACGGCCGCCACCACCCGCCACTGCGGGCCCGGCGGCCAACCGCAAAACACCACCACCATGGAAGTCCAAGCTCTTACCCGGTTCGCCCGGATGTCCCCGAAGAAGATGCGCGAGGTCGCTCGCGAAATTCAGGGACTCGCCGCCCCTCAGGCCGTCGAACTGCTCACCCTCATCCCGCGCAAGTCCGCCCGCCTCATCGCCAAGACGTTGAAGTCGGCCATCGCCAACGCGGAGAACAACAACAACCTCTCCTCCGACAACCTCGTCGTGGCCTCCGCCGTGATCGAGAACGGTCCTGTGCTCAAGCGCTTCAAAGCCGGTGCCCGCGGTTCCGCGATGCCCCGCCGCAAGAAGATGTCGCACATCCGCATCGTCCTCTCCGAAGCCGCCGCAACCAAGTAAACGCCATGGGACAAAAGACCAATCCGACCGGTTTCCGTCTGGCCGTCCGCCGCAACTGGCAGTCGCGCTGGTTCGCGCGCAAGAAGGACTTCGGCATCCTCCTCGCCGAGGATCAGAAGATCCGTGAGCAGCTCATGGGCAAGCTCAAGCTCGCCTCCGTGCCGCGCATCTTCATTGAACGCGCCGCCAACCGCGTCCGCGTCAAGATCTTCACCGCCCGCCCCGGCATCGTCATTGGCCGCAAGGGCCAGGAGGTCGAGAAGATCAAGGAAGACCTCGCCAAGCTCACCGGCAAGGAGATCCTCCTCGACATCCAGGAGGTCAAGAAGCCCGAAATTGAGGCTCAGCTCGTCGCCGAGAATATCTGCCTCCAGCTCGAGCGCCGCATCTCCTATCGTCGCGCCATGAAGAAGGCCATCCAGATGGCCATGAGCATCGGCGCCGACGGCATCAAGATTCAGGCTTCCGGCCGCCTCGGCGGTTCCGAGATCGCCCGCCGTGAGCTCCAGCGTGTCGGCCGCGTGCCGCTTCACACCCTCCGCGAGAACATCGACTACGGTTTCGCCGAGGCCCACACCGTGTACGGCAAGATCGGTGTGAAGTGCTGGATCTGCAAGAAGGACACCGACAACAACAACTGATCCCACCATGGCCCTTCAACCTGCACGCACCAAATTCCGTCGCGCCCAAAAGGGCAGCAACGCCGGCAAGGCCAAACGCGGCAATACGATCGCGTTCGGCGAATACGCCATCCAGGCCATGGACCGCGTCCGTCTCGACGGCCGTCAGCTCGAAGCCGCTCGTGTGGCCATCAACCGCCACCTCAAGCGCAAGGGCAAGGTCTGGATCCGTGTGTTCCCGCACATGCCCGTCACCAAGCACCCCGCCGAGGCTCGAATGGGCCGAGGCAAGGGCCCGGTCGAGTTCTACGTCGCCCTGATCAAGCCAGGCGCCATTTTGTTCGAGATCGCCGGTGTCCCGGTCACCATCGCCCGCGAGGCGATGCGCTTGGCCGACACCAAGCTGCCTTGCAAATGCCGCTTCATCGCCCGCGAGGGCGTCGCGGCCTGAGCACCCAACACCGCAGCCACCAACCGAACGCCGCTATGAAACCCAAGGACATTCGCGAGCTCTCCATTGCGGAGATCGAGACGAAGCTTCGCGAGACCCGCGAAACCCTCCTCCAGAGCAACCTGCGCAAGCACACCGGCCAGATCGACAAGCCGCATACGTTCAAGGCGTATCGCAAGGACATCGCCCGGCTGGAGACCATCCTCACCCAAAAGAAGCAGGCCGCCGCGACTCCCGCGGCCGCCCGTTAAACGGAGCGCCCTAGACTATGGAAGCCGCCAAACGCACCGACCGGAAAACCCTTCTCGGCACTGTCACCAGCCGGATGGGGGATAAGTCCGTCAAGGTCACCATCCCCTTCAAGATCCCGCATCCCCGCTACCTTAAGGTCATCAATCGCAAGACCGTCGTGCACGTCCACGACGAGAAGAACGAGACCAAGATCGGCGACCAGGTCGAGATCATGGAAACCCGCCCACTCAGCCGCCTCAAGCGCTGGCGCGTGGTCAAGGTTGTCCACGCCGCCAACAACAACGCCCTCGAGGCCAACCTCGAACCCGCAAAGGAGTAACGCGCCATGATCCAGATGCGTTCCATTCTCGACGTCGCTGATAACACCGGCGCACGTAAGGCCTCGATGATCAGCCGCAAGGGCCAGAACACCGACATCGCTCACGTCGGCGACATCATCTCGGTCAACATCAAGGAGAGCAGCACCGACGCCACCGTGAAGAAGGGTGAAGTCGTCAAGGCTGTCGTCGTCCGCACCCGCGCTCCGTTGCGCCGCGCCGATGGTTCCTACCTGCGCTTCGACAACAACGCCGTCGTCATCATCGACGCCGAAGGCAATCCCAAGGGTACCCGCATCTTCGGGCCCGTCGCCCGCGAACTGCGTGCGAAGAACTTCATGAAGATCGTCTCCCTCGCTCCGGAGGTCCTCTGATGAAGCAGAAATTCCACATCAAGCGCGGCGATGTCGTCGCCGTCATCTCCGGCTCCCACAAGGGCAAGCAAGGCAAGGTCCTCGAGATCCGCGCCGCCAAGCAGCGCGCTGTCGTCGAAGGCGTCGCCATGATCAAACGTCACGAGCGCAAGTCGCAGGCCAACCCCCAGGGGGCCATCGTCGAGCGCGAGGGCTCCATCCACGTCTCCAATCTCAAGGTGGTGACTGCTGCCGAGAAACCTGCCGCAAAAAAGGCTGGTAAAGCGCAGTCCTGAGTTGTCACTCTGACCAACTTACCACGCTGCCGGGTCGGAAATCCGGCGCACACCAATGAAGAAAATCCCGCAACTTAAGAAGCAATATATCGAGGTCGTCGTTCCTGCTCTCAAGCAGAGTCGCGGCTACACCAATCCGCACCAGGTGCCGCGCATCCTGAAGGTCGTCCTTAACACCGGCATTGACGCCGGTGCCGACAAGACCGTCATCGCCGACGCCCAGCGCGATCTTACCGCCATCGCGGGCCAGAAGGCCGTCTTGACGAAGGCCCGCAAGGCCATCGCGAATTTCAAGCTTCGCGAAGGCCAGATCGTCGGTTCCACCGTCACCCTCCGTGGCGACAACATGTGGCACTTCCTTGAGCGCCTGCTCATCGTCGCGCTCCCGGCCATCCGCGACTTCCGCGGCGTGCCCACCAAGTTCGACGGCAACGGCAACTACAACCTGGGCGTTGCGGACTACTCCATCTTCCCCGAGATCTCCCTCGAGAACACCAAGCGCATGATGGGTCTCGACATCTCCATCGTCACCAGCGCCCAGAGCGACGACGAAGGCCGCGAGCTGCTCAAGCTTGTCGGGTTCCCCTTCCGCCGCACCGAGGCCGCTCCTGCCAAGACTTCCACCGCCGCCTGATTCCGCCATGCCGAAAACTTCCGCCATCGAGAAGAACAACCGCCGCATCGCCCTCGTCGAAAAGTACGCGGCGAAGCGCGCCGAGCTGAAGGCCATCCTCGCCAACCCGAAGACCACCGACGAGGAGTTCTTCGCCGCCCAGAAGGCGATGTCCAAGCTCCCCCGCAACTCGGCCGCCATCCGCGTCCGCAACCGTTGTGCCCTCAGCGGCCGTCCGCGCGGCTACATCCGCCGCTACCGCTGCTCGCGCATCACCTTCCGCGAGCTCGCTCTCGCCGGCAAGATCCCCGGCGTCACGAAGAGCTCCTGGTAACCAGAATTTCGGGCCGGCAGTCGGATATCGGCCGGCCCTCATCTACGAACACACATGACCGATCCAATCAGTGATTTTCTCACGCGGGTCCGCAACGCCAACAAGGCCGGCTTGGCCGAGTGCGTTGTCCCGCATAGCATCCTGAAGGCTGCGCTGGCGCGCATCCTGAAGGAAGAGGGTTACGTCTCCGACGTCGCCGAGGGCCAGGACGAGGCCGGTCACAAGACCATCGTCGTCAAGCTCAAGTACGTCGACAACACCCCCGTCATCACCAACCTCCGCCGCCTCAGCACCCCCGGCCGTCGCCTCTACTACGGTTATCGCGACATCCCGCGCGTGCTCAACGGCCTCGGCATCTCGATCGTCTCGACCTCCAAGGGTCTGATGAAGGATCAGGACGCCCGTCGCCAGAAGCTCGGCGGCGAACTCCTCTGCAGCATCTGGTAAAGGAGAGCCCACACCATGAGTCGTATCGGAAAACTCCCCGTTACCATCCCCGCAAAGGTCAAGGTCGCCGTCAATGATGGCAACGTCTTGGTCGAGGGCCCCAAGGGCAAGGTCCAGCATTCCTTCAACCCGATCGTCAAGATCGAGGTCAAGGACGGACACGTTGTCGTCACTCCTCTCGAGGAGACCCGCTTCGCCAACGCGATGCACGGCACCGCCCGCTCCATCATCAACGGCATGGTCCTCGGTGTCGTCAACGGCTACACCAAGGAACTCGAGATCCAGGGCGTCGGCTTCAAGGCCGCTGTCGCTGGCAAGGTCGTCGACCTCGCCCTCGGCTACTCGCACCCGATCAAGTATGACATCCCCGAGGGGATCAAGGTTCCCGTGCCTGACCAGACCA
>CAZXHR010000064.1:0-4842 GCA_964640465.1 uncultured Opitutaceae bacterium | reverse complement strand
CGAGATATTTGTCAGAAAATCCATCTTTTTTGGCTGCAACAAGCAGCTCGTCGGCAAGGTCGCCACTGAAATCCGCGCCTTCTATCCGCCGGAACCCTACAAGGGCAAGGGCGTGCGCATCGTCGGCGAGCATGTCCGCCGCAAGGAAGGCAAGACGGTCGCCTAATCGCGCCACCAACCAAAAGGAATACAGCGATGAACACCATTCGCAAAGCCCAGCTGCTCCAGAAGCGCAAGTGGCGCATCCGCAAGAAGGTTACCGGCACCGCCGAGCGTCCGCGTCTCTGCGTCCACTTCAGCGGCAAGCACATCTACGCCCAGGCCATCGACGACGTGAAGGGCACCACCCTTGTCGCCGTCTCGACTCTCACCCCCGATCTGCGTGCGCAGAAGCTCGCCGCCAACGGCAACAGCGCCAAGACCCTCGCCGGCACCTTTGCCGCGAAGGCCACCGCCGCCGGGCTCAACACCTTCGTCTTCGACCGCAACGGCCGCCGTTACCACGGCAAGGTCAAGACATTCGCCGATGCCGCCCGTGAGGCCGGCCTGAAGTTCTAATCCGAGACCATGCAAAACTCTCGTTCCTCTTCCTCCGACCGCGGTGATCGTGGTCGCGGCGCTCCCGAAGCCACCGAATCCGGCCTCATCGAGAAGGTCGTCTTCATCAACCGCTGCGCCAAGGTCGTCAAGGGCGGCCGCCGCTTCAGCTTCTCCGCTCTCGCCGTCGTCGGCGATGGCAAAGGCTCGGTCGGCATCGGTTATGGCAAGGCCAACGAAGTGCCCGATGCGATCCGCAAGGGCACAGAGAACGCCCGCAAGAACATGGTCACCGTTGTGCTCAAGGGAACCACCATTCCCCATGAGGTCGTCGGTGAATACGACGGCGGCAAGGTCCTTCTCCGTCCGGCCACCACCGGTACCGGCGTCATCGCCGGCGGCGGTGTTCGCGCGGTCCTCGAAGCGGCCGGCGTCCACAACGTCCTCTCCAAGTCGATGGGTTCGAAGAACCATATCGCGGTCGTCCACGCCACCCTGCTCGGCCTGCGCAAACTGCGCTCCGCCGAACAGTTCCAGAAAGTCCGCCAGGCCTGATAGCCTCGGCGCAACCATCCAGCGATCATGAAGCTTCACGAACTCAAGAATGCCCCCGGAGCCGTCCACCGTCGCAAGCGCGTCGGTTGCGGCGAGGGTGGGGGACACGGCAAGACTTCCGGTAAGGGTGGCAAGGGCCAGACCGCTCGCTCGGGCGGCAGCATCCGCCCCGGCTTCGAAGGCGGCCAGATGCCCCTCTACCGCAAGCTCCCGCACCGTGGTTTCAACAACAAAAACTTCAAGGACGTCTTCGCGGTCGTCAACGTGGGCGATCTCGCCCGCCTCGACGCCTCGGTGTCCGAGGTCAACGCGGAGGTCTTGGCCCAGGCCGGGATCACCCGCGATGCCAGCCTCCCCGTGAAGGTCTTGGGCGAGGGCGAACTCGCCCGCGCCTTGAAGGTCACCGCCGCGAAATTCTCCGGCTCTGCCAAGGAGAAGATCGAGAAGGCGGGCGGTCAGGCGCTCGTCGCTTGATTTTCTCTACAGCGCGCCTTCGGGCGCGCTGACTATTTTCCTCATCGAACACCTCCTTCCCGTGTTTTCTGCCTTTGCGAACTGCTTGAAGATTCCGGAGCTACGGCAACGGATCCTCACCACGATGGCGCTCATCTTCGTGGCGCGCGTGGGTGCCCACATCCCGCTGCCGGGCCTCGACCCGCAGCCGCTGCAGCAGTTCTTCGCCGATCAGGCAGCCTCGGGCGCTGGTGCGATCATTGGACTGTACAACATGTTCACCGGCGGCGCGCTCCTCAAGGGCGCGATCTGCGCGATGGGCATCATGCCCAACGTCAGCGCCTCGATCATCATGCAGTTGATGGTCGCCGTCGTACCCCAGCTCGCCCGACTCCAGCAGGAGGGCGATGTCGGTCGCCAGAAGATCCAGCAGTACACCCGTTACATGACGGTCCTGATCTGCGTGATCCAAGGCCTGCTCCTCCTCGGCGCCCTTGAGAATCCCGGACGCCTCTTCCCCGGCTACGATGTGAACCGCTATGGCACCATCGTGATCGCGCCCGCCGGCTGGTTCATCGTCACCTCGACGATCTTCCTCACTGCCGGCACGCTGCTGATGATGTGGATCGGCGAGCAGATCACCCAGCGCGGCATCGGCAACGGCATCTCGATCCTGATCACCATCGGCATCTTGGCCGACATCCCCGGCGCCGCCACCCAGACTTGGCAGCTCTTCTTCGCGCCGATCGGTACCGGTGCCCAGGACTTCGGTATCTTCCATGCGGTCGTGATGATCGCTCTTTTCTTCGGCGTCACCGCCTTCATGGTCGCGCTTACGCAGGCGCAGCGCAAGGTGCCGGTCCAGTACGCGAAGCGCGTCGTCGGCCAGCGCGTCTACGGTGGACAAAGCTCGTTCCTGCCGCTCAAGGTCAATTATTCGGGCGTCATGCCCGTCATCTTTGCGAGCGCGCTCATCACTTTCCCGCCGATGCTCATGCAGTTTGCCGGCGCCAAGTTCAACCTGCCCTTCCTCTTGGATTTCGCTGGTGCGCTCAATCGCGGTAACTGGCTTTACTACAGCGCCGACTCTCTGCTGATCCTCTTCTTCAGCTATTTCTGGGTCTCGGTCATGTTCAAGCCGATCCAGATCGCCGACGATCTCAAGAAGTACGGTGGCTACATCCCCGGTGTTCGCCCCGGCGAGCCCACCGCCAAGTTTCTCGATTTCGTGATGACTCGCCTGACGCTCTTCGGAGCCATCGCGCTGACGTTCATCGCGATCATGCCCGACTTTCTCTACCAGAAGATCACCCTGCCGCAGCGTGTCGCGTACTTTTTCGGCGGCACCGGCATGCTGATCACTGTTGGCGTGATGCTCGATACCATGCGCCAGCTCGAGACCTACCTTCTCCAGCGCCACTATGATGGCTTCCTGAAGAAGGGCCGGATTCGCGCCCGCAGCACCACGATGGGGAGCATCAGCGACGGCACCGAAGCGAAGAACATCCAGCCCTTGCTCATCGCCTGCGGCAGCATCCTCGCTATCGGCTTGATCGCCGCGGTGATCCGTCACTTCACCCAATCATAAGGCTTTACTTCGCAGGGGATGGTTGCCATTTCCGATCTCTTTTCCCTGCTTGGATCGTCAAAATCCAAACTCCTGATTCTTCCAACGGAGGCCGAATGCTCAGGTTCGACCTCCGAAAAAGTACGTTCTTTGATTTCTGAGCACGTTTCTACCGAAGCTTTGCTTTCCGCCGAGTCGCAGAGGCAGACGCCGCTAGGCGCCGCACTCCGCCGTGCGGTGAAATCGCGTTGCGCACCGGCCGACGAAACCGTCCTTGCTGTGCTGCGCCGCTGGTATTTCGCCCGCCGTGCCGAGAGTGGTTTTCGTCTCCTCGGGTTTCCACGTACGGTTCTTCAGTCGCTTGTTTTCGACGAGTGGCTTGAGGCGCGCGGGGAATCGCTCGATGCCTGCGTGTGGCTGGTGCCGGCCGCGGGTCCCGAACCTGTGGTCGCCGGATACTACCGTCAGCGCGGACTTCTGCTCGAAGTCTCCGAGGCCGACGTTCAGGCTCTTTCCCAACCATGATTCCGATCAAGAACAAGGAGGGGATCGCCGGAATGCGCGAGGCCTGCCGAGTGGCTGCCGCCGTGCTCTCCAAGATGCGCGCGCTGGCTGCGCCGGGCATCAGCACCTACGATCTCGACCAGGAAGCAAAGAAGATCATCGACGGCTACGGCGCCCGCAGCGCCTGCTACAATTATCGCCCGTCGCGAGGCCATAGGGCTTATCCTGCGTACACCTGCATCTCGGTCAACGAGGAGGTCGTTCACGGCATCGGCTCCATCAAACGCATCCTGCGTCCCGGCGATATTGTTTCGATGGACGTCGTCGTCGAGTACAACGGCTGGATGGGCGACAACGCCTACACTGTCCGCATCGATCCGATACCACCCGAGGTTTCCCGTCTCCTCCAGGTTACCGAAGCCGCGCTTCACTGCGGCATCGAGCAGGCCAGGGTCGGCAACCGCATCGGCGACATCTCCCACGCGATCCAGACCTACGTCGAGGGCAACGGTTTCAGCGTCGTGCGCGACATGGTCGGCCACGGCGTCGGCCGCTCGATGCACGAGGAACCGCAGATCCCGAACTTCGGTCGCAAGGGTACCGGCGAGAAGATCCGCCCCGGCATGACATTGGCCATCGAGCCGATGGTCAACATGGGCACTCACCGGATCGAGACCTTGGACGATGGCTGGACGACGGTCACCGCCGATGGCAAGCCCTCCGCTCACTTCGAACACACCGTGCTCACCACAGACGGTGGCCCCGAGATCCTCACGATCCCGCCCGCCGCCTGACTCCCTCCCACTTTCCCAACAACTCTTCCAACTAACTCATATGCCTCGTCTCCTAGGGGTGGAAATCCCCGCCAAGAAAAAAGTCCCGTTCGCCTTGCGCTACATTTACGGCATCGGTCCCGACCGGGCCGATCAGATCGTTGCGCACATCGGCATCGATCCCAACATGCGCGCTTCCGATCTCTCGGAGGAGCAGCTCAACAAGATCATGTCCTTCATCGCCGAGAACAAGTGGGTGGTGGAAGGCGATCTCCGTCGTGAGATCACCTCCAATATCCGCCGCCTCCAGGCGATCAACTGCTACCGAGGCATGCGTCATCGCCGCAGCCTGCCCGTGCGCGGCCAGCGCACCCAGACCAACGCCCGCCCCCGCAAGGGCCCGCGCAAGCCCGGTGGTGTCAAGAAAGCCGCTGAGTAACACGCACCGCCAGG
>CAZXHR010000063.1:0-21550 GCA_964640465.1 uncultured Opitutaceae bacterium | reverse complement strand
CTGTGCCGCAGACCGATAGCGTGCCAATGTCCCCGCCCCTGAAAAAAACAGGGCTGACAACAAAGGAATCAGTGGTGAAGGACGCCCTTCCGTGCAGGTCAAACACAGCGGCGGCGTTTCCGGAAAGAACAGGGGGAAACAGCGGTAGGGCGGTTTCTCCGAAACCGCCGTGAAGCTGCCTGAGAACGATGAAAGCCGGGCAAGGACGTCTCAGGAGAAACGTCCCTACCCCAAGGACGATCAGCGGGCGAGCCAGCCGCCGTCGACGGCCACGGTGTAGCCGTTGACGTAGTCGGAGGCCGAAGACGCGAGGAAGACGACAGCGCCCTTGAGGTCGTCGGGGGTGCCCCAGCGGCCGGCGGGGATGCGCTCGAGGATGGCGGCGGAGCGCTTGTCGTCGGCGCGCAGCGGGGCGGTGTTGTCGGTGGCCATGTAGCCGGGGGCGATGGCGTTGCAGTTGATGCCCTTGCTGGCGAGCTCGTTGGCGATGAGGCGGGTGAGACCGGCGACGGCGCTCTTCGAGGCCGTGTACGAGGGAACGCGGATGCCGCCCTGGAAGGAGAGCATCGAGGCGATGTTGATGATCTTACCCTTGCCGCCGCGGGCAACGACGTCGTTGCAGAATGCCTGGGAGAGGAAGAACACGGCGTCGATGTTGATGCCCATGACGTCGTCCCAGTCCTTCTCGGAGAACTTGAGGAAGTCCTCGCGGCGGATGATGCCCGCGCAGTTCACGAGGATGTCGAGATGGGCGAAGGTCTTGCGGGCGGTGGCGATGACCTGCGGGATCGCGGCGCGGTCGCCGAGGTTGCCGGCGATGGCGATGGCCTTGCGGCCGAAAGCCTGCACCTGCTTGACGGTGTCGTCGGCGGGGAGGATGTCGACGGCGACGATGTCGGCGCCGGCTTCGGCGAGCGCGAGGGCCATGCCCTGACCGAGGCCGCGGGCGGCGCCGGTGACGACGGCGACTTTGCCGTCGAGTTTGAAGGAATCGATGATGGTGCTCATAGGAAACGGATTGGGAGTGGTGGGTGGAGGGTTAGCGGAGGGTGGCGATGGGCGCGGGGTCCATGTCGCCATAGTCCTGATTCTCGCCGCCCATGCCCCAGCAGAAGCTGTAGCTGGCGGTGCCGACGCCGGAGTGGATGGACCAGAGCGGGGAGAGGGCGACCTCGCCGTCGCGGATGACGAGGTGGCGGGTCTCCTGCGGGCGGCCCATGAAGTGGAAGACGGCCTGGTCGGCCGGGATGTCGAAGTAGAGATAGACCTCGCAGCGGCGCGGGTGGGTGTGGGCCGGCATGGTGTTCCAGACGCTGCCGGTGGCCAGGGTGGTGACGCCCATGACGAGCTGGCAGGTCTTGCAGGTGCCGGGGTGGATGAGGCGGCGGATGGTGCGGTCGTTGGCTGTCGCCGCGGAGCCGAGACGGTTGCCCTCGATGGAGGCGAACGAGATGTGACAGACCGGATACTCGGTGTGCGCCGGGTAGCTGAGGAGGTAGAAACGCGCGGGTTTGGCGGGATCGACCGAGCGGAAGGTCACCGGGGCGTGCGCGCCGCGGCCCACGTAGAGGGCGTCGCAGCGTTCCATGCGGTACTCCTTGCCGTCGACGACGACGATGCCGGGGCCACCGATGTTGAGGATGCCGGCCTCGCGACGCTCGAAAAAGTTGGTGGCGCGCAGTTCGGCGGGGTTGGGAAGCGTGAGCGCGGCGGTGGTCGGGCAGATGCCGCCGATGACGGTGCGGTCGGTCTCCCACCAGCGCAGGTTGGCTGTACCTGGCTGGAAGAGTTCGGTGACGAGGAATTCGCGGCGCAGAGCCTCAGGGGACATCGTGGCGACGAAGGCAGGATAGGCGCTTTCTTGGTTTTGCATGAGAGGTGGTAAGGTGGTGGAGGAGCGGAAAACGCGGCCCGGGTGGTAGTCCCCCGCCCGGGCCGCGTACAACCGAGTCAAACTACGCTACGAGAGTGTGTGGACCGGTGCGGCGCTGCGGCACTGCGCCCGCGGGCGGCGGGGGCTGGCGTCGGAGGCTTGGGACCGGGGAAACATGGGAGGAGGCGAAGAGTACGGAAGTGAACCGGCGGGGCGAATGGTTGGGCGGAAAAGGCCGGAGTGCGATTTCACTAATGAACTTGCGTTTCACAGATGAACGAACCACGCTCCGCCGCAATCCCAAAATCGCTGTTCGGCCCACGCGGTTGCCCGCGCCGACACCTTTCGCTTCGGTACACACCCATGCCCACCTCGTCCGACTCCTCCAGCGCCTCGGCCCGGAAAACCGCCGGGGTCCCCGGCGCGCCCGACGAGCGCTACGTGATCCCGAATCTCCGCAACGCCTGCCGCATCCTCAAGCTGCTCGGCAACCACCCCGACGGCCTGAAGGCCGCCGATCTCGCCCGCGAGCTGGACATCCCCGTCACCACGACGTTGCGCATCATGACCACGCTCCATCTCGAGGGGCTGGCGCGCAAGAACGATGGCCGCTACGAGCTCGGTCCCGTCCTCATCCAGCTCGGCACCGCCGCCATGGCCGGCGCCGAGATCCGCGACCTGGCCGTCCCCGTCCTCCAACGGCTCACGGAAACGACCGCCGAGACGTCTCACCTCGCCATCCCGTGCGACGACCGCTCGCTCATCGTCGCCGTCCAGGACAGCCCGCACCCGCTCCGCGCCTCCTCGCGGCCGGGCTACATCGCCGAGCTGCACTGCTCCTCCACCGGCAAGGTCTTCCTTGCCTACCTCCACGCCGACCGCTTCGCCGAGGTGCTGCCCGCCGACACGCTCGTGCGGCGCACGCCGAAGACCCTCACGGCGTTGTCCAAGATCAAACACGATATCGAGCTCACCCGCGCCCGCGGCTACAGCCTCGACGACGAGGAGTACCACCCCGGCGTGCGCTGCCTCGCCACCCCCGTCTTCGGGTCCGACGGCACGGTTGTCGCCGCCGTCGGCATCACGGCCTCGGTCGTCCGTTTCACGCCCGAGCGCATCCCCGAGATGGCCGCGAAGGTGAAGGCCGCCGCCGCCGAGCTCTCGGCTCTCCTCGGCTACAACGGCGACTCCGCACCGAAGGTCTGACCCCGCCGCTGTTGCGGCACCCGCCCATCCGCTCAACGTGCTCCGCCTCCGCGCTCCCAGTCCCGCGATTTTCCCCTAACAACCTCCGTTTCCCAACAACTCCCAACTCCCAATACTCGTGAACTACGGCTTCAACGTCCCCGCCAACGGCTCCCTCGACTTCCTCTCGCTCGGCGCTCTCGTCCATCGCCTCGACCCCGGCGTGATCCCCTTCCGCAAGGCCAACCACTGCGACATCCACGTCAGCGGCGGCGAGTTCAACGTCTCGGCCAACCTCTCCGACTGCTTCCGCCTGAAGACCGGCGTCGCCTCCGCGATGGTCGACTACCCGATCGGCGACCTCATCGCCGAGCGCGTGCGCGCCATGGGCGTCCAACCCTTCTACAAGAAGTTCAAGCACGACGGCGTGCGCGGCCCCAACATGGCGACCGTCTACTCCGACCGCGGCCAGGGCGTGCGCGCCCCGGGGGTGTGCTACAACCGCGCCAACCCGGCCGCCGGCCAGCGCACGACGGGCGACCGCGACTGGGCCCAGATCTTCGGCCAGGGCGTGCGCTGGTTCCACAGCGGCGGCATCTTCGCTGCGCTCTCCGAGACCACCGGCGAGCTCATCGTCGAGGCCATGCAGGCCGCCAAGAAGGCCGGCGCCGTCACCTCCTTCGACCTCAACTACCGCCAGAAGCTCTGGGACATCTGGGGCGGCCAGTCCAAGGCGCTCGATGTGCTCGGCCGCATCGTCCAGCACGTCGACGTGCTCGTCGGCAACGAGGAGGATCTCCAGAAGGGCCTCGGTATTGAGGGGCAGGATGTCGAGGCGAAGTCGAAGCTCGATCCGACCGCCTTCTACGCCGTGATCGACAAGGCGGTGAAGAAGTTCCCCAACGTGAAGGCCGTCGCGACCACGTTGCGCGAAGTGCACTCCACCAACCGCCACACCTGGGGCGCTGTCGCCTGGGTCAACGGCAAGACCTTCCAGTCGCCCACCTGCGAGCTCGACGTTATCGACCGCGTCGGCGGCGGCGACGGCTACGCGGCCGGCTTCATCTACGGTCTGCTCAGCGGTCTGCCCGAGCAGGAAGCCGTCAACCTCGGCTGGGCCCACGGCGCGCTGCTCACGACCTTCCCCGGCGACACCACCATGGCGACCGTCGAGCAGGTGAAAGCCTTCGCCAAGGGCGGCAGCGCCCGCATCCAGCGCTGAGCGCGGGCGCGCGGCTCCGCCGCGCTCCAGTAGCGAGGAGTGAGTAGCGGGTAGCGAGCATTCGGAGAACAACCCCGGATCTCGCTGCCTGCTTCGCTCTTACTTCTGCTTTCCAACCGAAATCTCCAATGCGCCTGCTAGTCCCGTTACTCGCACTGATGTTGTGCCTGGCTGGTTGTGCCACCGGGCCGCGACCTATACTGCCCTCTCGCGAGCCTGATGTGGTGATTCCAGCGCTCCAGCGACTGAAGGGGCGGCCGGATATGGTGCAGATCGAAGCGATCCTCGGGAAATGCGATCAAGAGGTAGGTAGTGGTATCTGTATCTTCTTCTATATCCTTCGCGATGGCTCGGAGATTTGGGTCAGCACGGGAGATTGTGTCCATCTTGGATGGATCAAGTGGCGCAAAGAGGGTGCTCCGGAACAGTTGCTGTTCGAAGCGAAGTATTCTGCTACCGGCAGATAGCTTCGCGCTCGTTCGCGCCAAACTTCGGCCCTTCTTTCTCTTCGTTCCCTTCTGTCGTCCGCCCTCCGCCCTCCGTCGTCCGGCTGCCTCCGTTCTTCTAGCTCCTAACTTCCAAATTCTACCTCCTTTCCGTCCCGCCATGCTCTACTACGCCCGCGGCTCCGTCTCCACCGTCTTCACCCCGGCCGATCTTCGCGCCGGTCTCCATGAGGCGCTCGCCAGGCTCGGCGCCCGCAAGCGCGTGCTCGCCATCCCACCCGACTTCACGCGCTTCCACTCCCGCGCCGGCGAGCTCACCCGCTACGCCTTCGACTACTACGGCGCGCAGCTCACCGACATCCTTCCGGCCCTCGGCACGCACTCGCCGATGACGTCGGAGCAGATCCACGAGATGTTCCCGGGCGTGCCGGAGTCGCTGTTCCGCGTCCACAACTGGCGCAGCGGCATCACCACCGTCGGCACCGTGCCGGCGGAGTTCGTGAAGGAAGTCTCCGGCGGCGCGGTCGAGTTCCCGTGGCCCGCGCAGGTCGCCAACCTCCTCGCCACCGGCGGCCACGATCTCGTGCTCTCCATCGGCCAGGTCGTGCCGCACGAGGTCATCGGCATGGCCAACTACAACAAGAACATCTTCGTCGGCACCGGCGGTTCCGAGGGCATCAACAAGAGCCACTTCGTCGGCGCCGCCTACGGCATGGAGCGCATGATGGGCCGGGCCGACACGCCCGTGCGCCGGATTCTCAACTACGCCGGCGAGAAGTTCCTCAAGCACATCCCGCTGGTCTACGTCCACACCGTCGTCGGCCGCGACGCCACCGACGGCCAGCTCAAGGTCCGCGGGCTCTTCGTCGGCGACGACCAGGAGGTGTTCAACCAGGCCGCGAAGCTCTCGCTCGAGGTGAACTTCCAGATGCTCGACGAGCAGATCGCGAAGGCCGTCGTCTATCTCGATCCCTCCGAGTTCAAGAGCACGTGGCTCGGCAACAAGGCCATCTACCGCACCCGCATGGCGATGGCCGACCGCGGTCAGCTCATCATCCTCGCGCCCGGCCTGAAGGAGTTCGGCGAGGACCACGAGATCGACCGCCTCATCCGCAAGTACGGCTACCACGGCACGCCGAAGACCCTCGCCGCCACCAAGGCCAACCCCGAGTTGCAGAACAATCTCGGCGCCGCCGCGCACCTCATCCACGGCTCTAGCGAAGGTCGCTTCGACATCACCTACTGCCCCGGCCACCTCACCAAGGCGGAGATCGAAGGCGCCGGCTTCCAGTACGCCGACCTCGCGACGATGACGAAGCGCTACGATCCCGCGAAGCTGAAGGACGGCTGGAACGTGCTGCCCGATGGCGAGCGCATCTTCTACATCTCGAACCCCGCCATCGGCCTCTGGGCCTACCGCGGCCGTTTCGAATACTGAGGTTTTCGCGGACGCGAAAACCTGAGGCGGCGCGCTGCGCGCCGCCATAAGGATTCCGCGCTGCGCGGAATCCTCATTCGACGCACCAACGGATGCGTTCGGCGATCTTTGGGCCGATGCTTTCGACGGCGGCCAGTTCCTCGGTACTGGCCGCCATCGTGCGCTCGACCGAGCCAAAGCGTTCCAGCAGGCGTTCCGCGCGCTCGGGGCCAACGCTAGGTAGACCTTGGAGGAGGTAGAGTTGACGAGCACGTCTCCCTTTTGGCCGATAGCCGGGGCGGCCGAGTGCCCCGTCGACTCGCGTTTGCGCCTGCCGCCCGAGGTAGACGAGCAGACGGGCGGTCTCCTCGATGTCCCGGGATCTCAATACGGCGAGGCCGAAGAAGACGCTCACCGTAATCAACGCCCCCTGCAGGGCCTCGCGGCTCACGCCCAGGCTCTCGAGATCGGTTCCGCAGTTTTCGAGGATCAGCACTGCCCGGCGCCCTTCGCCGATCATGGCCAACGCCTGCCGAAACAACCGTGCGTCGACCACGGACCGCGCGAAATCGCTCAGCGTCTTGCGCTCCACGATGCAGCACTCTCCGACGAGGAAATCCCCCACGCGAAGCCGCTGCACCGAGAGCGCCACATCCTCGTGCCGCTGAAGCGCTCCAATCACACCGCCCGCATTCTCTCGATCGTCCGCCACGATCCGCACCCGATCATTCCCCGCTGTCATGCCCCGAAAATGGCAGTCCACCCAGTACCACGCACCAACAAAACCACCACTCAAGCGATGGCGCCGCCCGCGCCGTCCTCAGGTTTTCGCGGACGCGAAAACCTCCTCAGACCAGGATCAATCCCGGGTTACAGCCGGTCAGGCTCACGCCGCCGGCGGGCGACACACGGTAGGTATTCTCGCTGCCGACCATGCCCACGCCGGGCACGCCCTTCTTCGGTTCGAGCGCGAGCACCATGTTTTCCGCCAGCGGCTCGTCGAAGCCCTCCGCAAGAACCGGCGGCTCGTCGATCTGCAGGCCGATTCCGTGGCCGAGGAACGCTGCGCGCCGGTTGCCGTAGCCCATGAAATGCTGCAGGAACGCCGGATCGAGCCCGGCCATCGTCCGCCGGTAGATCTCCGATGGGATTGCGCCGGGTTTCAGCTCCGCCGCGAGCTGCCGCTCGATGTCGATACAGCGCCGGTGGGCCGCCTGCGCCTCATCCGGCAGCGGCCGGCCGAACTGGTACACCATCGTCTTGTCCGTCGCGTAGCCCTCCATCGCGCAGCCGATGTCGACGAACACCAGATCGCCCGCGCGCAGCTTGCGCTCGCGGCTGCCGAGCACCGGCGCGGCGGGGCAGATGCCCACGCAGCCGCCCGGACCGTCGAAACTTGTCGGATGCAGCGAGTTCTCCCCGAAGCCGAGCTGCCCGACGGCCATGTCGACGCCGAACATGCCGAAGCGCACCGTGCCTTGGTGGCCCTCGCGCACCATCAGCGAGTACAGGTCGCAGGCGAGTTCCGCCTCGTTCATGCCCTCGCGCATCAACCCCGGCACCTGCTCCTCCAGCAGCCGGCGGTGAACCGCACCGCAGCGTTCCATCAACGCCAGCTCGTACGGGCTCTTGATCATGCGTACCCGCGCGGCTGTGGCGTCGAGCGAGGCCACGTCGCCGCACAGGAAGTGTTTCCGGAAACGCTGCACGAGCGCGAGCGGCGCGAGCTCGGTTTCGAGATGGATCGTCCGCCAGCCCGGCGCGCCGGCCGGAAGCGCGTCGCGGTAGCTCTTCATCGGGCGGATGTCGGGGAGGAGCGACTCGGCGCGGGCGCGCTCGTAGCTGCGCCGTACCCACAGCACCGCCTCGCCGCCGCGCGGCACCAGCAGGAGAGCGTCCTGCATCGTGCCGGCGAAGTAGTACTGGTTGATCCGGCCGAACAGCGCCGCTAGCTCCCAGTCCGGGCAGTCGGCGTCCATCCGCGCGCGGAAACGCGCCATGCGATCGTTCAGCTCGGCCAGCGGGACTTGGTGCATAGGAACGGCCAACGTAGGCGGCCCGCTCCGCCCGGGAAAGCCAAGATCGGTGGCGGAAAGGCGACTTGGCCCGCGGCCGGCGGCGTTTCCCGAACAGGGCTGGGCGCCGACGCTACGGCGCTCCGGTCTCGGGTTCGATGAACGCCAGTGTCCGCGGGCAACGTTTCCTCTCGTAGTATTTCTCCAGCACGGCGGCGAAGGGGCTGCCGGGACCGGCGAGTGCGGCGAAGAGTGTCATCGAAGACTGGAGTTTCAGGTGGTCGGGGAAACCCATGATCTGCTCGGCGGTGCGACCGTTCACCGCGAGCAGGGCCCGGGCGCATTCCTGCAGCCGGGCGCCGAGGAGCGGGTGGGCGAGGTAGGCCTCCGCCTCGGCACGGGAGCGGATCGCGTAGAATTGCGCGGTCGAGCTCACGCCCAGCCCGGTCACCTGCGGGAAGACGAACCACATCCAATGCGTACGTTTCCGCCCCGCGTGGAGTTCGCCCAGTGCGGCGGCATACGTCTCTTCCTGCGCATCGACAAAGCGCTGGAGGTTGTGGGGATCGACGTCGGGCGCGGCCATGGGCGTAGCTTGGCCGCAGGGGCCGCGGAGACAAATCGCCGAGGATGCTGCGACGCTGTTCCGCGTTCGCGCGCGGGCCTACGCCTTACAGCGAAAACGCCACGTGGAACACGGCTTCGCCGGCGTCGGTGTTGGGCACTAGGCGCAGGACCAGGCAGTATTCCGGCGGGACATGCGACACCGTCACGGAAGGGTCGGCGCGGAAACCGAAACGGATGTAGTACTCCGGCGGACCGACGAGCACGCAGCCGCGGGCGCCGCGTCGGCGCAACTCCTGCAGCAGCTCACGCATGAGCAGGCTGCCGATGCCCCGGCGTTGCCGGGCGGGAAGAACGGAGAGCGGGCCGAGCCCGTACCAGCCTGTGTCGACGGTGCCGATCGCCACAGGAGAGGCCGCGACATGGCCGACGATCTCGTCGGCCCGGCGTGCGACGAGCGACACGCTCAACGCGCCGGCCGCCCGCAGCGCCTCGATGACGGCCGGCTCCTGCCCGTGGCTGTAGGGATGGTTGCGAAACGCCTCGGCGGTCACCGCGGCGATGGCGGCTTCGTCGCCGCCGCGCTCGGCCTCCACGACGATCCTCGAATCGGTGCGCGACATGGACGCGAGATTGACGGGTCGCGTCGGGAATACGAGCCGGACTTGGGCGGAGCCGAGGGCGGTGGGCGGCTGCAACTTTCTCCGGCCGGCGGTGTGTTTTCCTGCGTACCGCCATGAAACTTCTGCTCGCTCTCCTGTTGTGGACGTTGCTGCTCGCCCTGTGTTGGCCGCTGGCGCTGCTCTTTCTCGTCGCGTTTCCGCTGCTCTGGCTGCTTGCGATCCCGTTCCGGATCGTCGGTGCGCTGGTCGAGGCGCTGCTGGCCCTTGTTCGCGCGCTGCTGTTCCTGCCGGCCCGGTTTCTGGGCGCCTGAACGGGCCGCCGTGGCGGGGTGAGCGCGAGCGGAGCCGGTGACTGCGGCGACCGGCGGCTAGAGCTTGTGGCGCGCGCGTTGCGAGCTGTTGGGTGTCGCATGACGGCGCCCTCGCAGGACGGGGCGGGAGCTGGCGCGGCGCGCCGTGCGGCCGTCGGCCTTCGCCGGCACTAGGCGCCGAGGCGGGCGTGGACGGTGACGAGATCGAGGCCCTCGATACGAAGGAGTTTCTGGCGCGAGGTGTCGCCGCGTTCGAGGGAGATGGCGCGGCGGGGCAGGTCGAGGCGGTCGGCGAGGAACTCGATCAGCGCCTCGTTGGCGCGACCTTCGACAGGTGGGGCGCGGAGCTTGATCTTCACGGCGCTGCCCATCGTGCCGGCGACCTCGTCGCGCGAGGCGCCGGGGATGCCCTTCACCTCGAGCCGGCAGGTGGGGGGGGCGGGGACGGCGGCGGGGCGTGCGTTTCTCGGGGGAGCCATTGCCGAGGTGAGTAGCGAACGACTGGGTGGGGTGACGCGGCGCAGACGGCGGCGCGACCGAGGTCGCGCCCTGCGGGGAATGGCTCAGGCGGCGTCGAAGACGGCGATGCGCGTCCAGCAGTCCTTGTTGTCGGCGACGAACTTCAGGTGCGTGGGGTGGGTCTGGTAGGTGTTGTGGCCGGCGAGGTCGTCGAAGACGACGGTGAGCGCGAAGCCGTACTCGGCGTCGACTACCGGGCGGGCGGGCACCGGTGCGGGGCTGCCGACGAAGAGCTGGCGCACGGTGGGGATGGTGCGGAGCGTTTCGAGGCCGGCGCGCAGGGCGGCGCGGCGCTCGGCGGGAAGATCGGGACGCAGGTAGAAGCGGACGCTGTGGACGAACATGCGACCGAGCGTGGCGGTGGGGCCAAGGTCGCGCAAGTGCGCCGAGGCCGGCGCGGCGTTCAGCGCGAGTCGGGCGTGGCGGCGGCGAACAGCGGCTTCACGCTTTCGCGGGAGAGCACCAGCAGTGTGAAGATGCCCAGCACGGTGCCGAAGGGCATGAAGATGCACTCGATGCCGCCCATGATCTGGCAGAACAGGAGGCGTTTCCGTTTGGCGAGGCAGCGACCGGCGGCGAACACGCAGGCTGCGAAAGTCCAGCCGGCGAGGATGAAGCACGAGCCGAAGACGACGAAGAACCAGCCCAGGAAGGCCGGCGGGGCCGCCTGGCCTTGCGAGGCCATCTTCTCAGGAGCGAGGACCATGAAAAGGCCGAGGCCGACGTAGATCATCGGGAAACAGGCGAAGAGTGCGGAGAGGCCGGCGACGACATAGTGGAATATCGTGAGCAGGCGGAGGTGTTCCTGGTCCTGATTCATGCTGGGGCAGGTTGGATGAGGCCATCGCAGCAGACTGCCGCGCCCTGCGCAATCTACGGCGGGAGCGCACGGCCGGTTTTCGCTCGCCGCGGGGGCGGCGATGCGGCTTGGCTCGGCGGCGCATGAAGCTCCTGAGCTGGAACGTCAACGGCGTGCGCGCCACCCTGAACAAGGGGTTGATCGAGTGGATGGAACGCGAGCAGGCCGACGTCGTCTGTCTCCAGGAAACGAAGGCGCGCGAGAAGCAGGTCGACGTGATCTGGCCCGAGGGCTACACGGCGCACTGGCACAGCGCGGAGAAGGCCGGCTACAGCGGCACGCTCACGCTCACCCGGCGCAAGACGCTGAGCGTGCAGCGCGGGCTTGACGGGCTGCTGGAGGACAAGGAGGGCCGCGTGCTCACCACGGAGTTCGACGATTTCTTCCTGGTGAACTGCTACACGCCCAACGCCAAGCGCGAGCTCGAGCGGCTGCCGTACCGGCACAAGGAATGGGACCCGGCGTTTCTGAAGTTCCTCAAGCGGCTGGAGACACGGAAGCCGGTGGTGTTCTGCGGCGACCTGAATGTCGCGCACGAGCCGATCGACCTCGCCAATCCGAAGAGCAATGAGCGCACTCACGGCTTCACGTGGGAGGAGCGCGAAGGTTTTTCCAACCTCGTGGCGGCGGGCTTCGTCGACACCTTCCGCACGCTGCATCCCGGGCTCGCCGGCCAGTACACGTGGTGGAGCCAGATGAGCAACGCGCGCGCCCGGAACATCGGGTGGCGCATCGACTATTTCGGGCTCTCGGCGGCACTGCGCCCCCGGCTCAAGGACGCGTTCATCCAGTCCGAAGTGAAGGGCTCGGACCACTGCCCGATCGGCGTGGAGCTGGGCTGAGCGAGTCGCCCGATCTTCCTGCCGCAGCGAACGAACCGCTCCCGCACCGCCATGTTCCGCTACTTTCTCCGCCTCCTCCTGGCCTTCACCCTTATCGTGGCGCTGCTTGCGCTGGCCGGCTTCTTCCTGCCGCGCTCGTACCGCGTGGTGCGCGGGGTGGAGGTGGGCGCGGCGCCCGATGCGGTGTATTCGCTGGTTGGCGATCTCGCGCGATGGAAGGATTGGAGCCCATGGGCTGTGCGCGACCCGCGGATGGAGACGACGTTTTCAACGGCGACGGCCGGTGTCGGCGCCTGGACGGAGTGGCGCAGTGAAAGCCTGGGCGGCGGCCGGGCGGAGATTGTCGAGGCGCGGCCGCCGGAGCGGATGCGGTACCGGATGAGTTTCACCGGCGTGGCGGTGCCGACGGAAGGGTGCTTCGAGCTCGTCGGCACCGGCGGTGGGCGCGGGACGCACATCACTTGGACGAGCGAGGCCCGGCTGGGCTGGAATCCGCTCACCCGGTGGCTCGGGCTGCTGTTGCGGCGGTCCGAGGGGGAGGGAATGGAACGGGGGCTGGAGGCGCTCCGGGTCCGGGGCGAGAAGCCGGGGCAGGGCTGACTGCGAAAAATCCCACGAAGTGGCGAGGAAGGATGGAGTGCCGCTTGACCGAGGAAATGGTCGGCGCATGATGCCGGGCGCGCCAACCCCTGGCGCTCTGCAGCGTAACCCCAAACTCCCATGAATTGGAAAATCGAGATTCTGGAGAACCACACCGGGGAACTCGGCGAAGCGATTCGGCACGAGGACCACCTGATCGAAGCAGAGGAATATCACTACAACCAAGGGCAGGTGCTGGAGGTGTTTGTGCACCGGGCGGACGACCCCGCGTGGCACATCTTCACCGACTTGGAATCGGGGCACCGTTTCAAGATTCCGCCGTTGAAGTACAAGCAGATCGCCTGAACCGGTCCGTACGGACGGAAACGATGTAGGGCGTCGAGCTGCCGGCGGGCCGACTGGGTCGGCCGCCCGTTTCGGCGCTTCTCCGCTGTCGGGCTCCGGTCACTCGTCCATCGCCGTGCGACCGCTCAGTCGAGCCGGAAGGGCGGCGGCCTGACCGGCGCTTTGCGGAGCGGCAAAGAGGCCGAAAAAGTCCCACGTAGACGAGGCTGTCGTCGTGCACGGCTGCCCTCGCCAGCGTTTCCGTGCCAGAGAAACGGGCGGGAACGGGGCGCAGTTTCGCCCGAACGGTGGCGATGGCACCGGAACGTCCGGAAGGCGTGGCGGGGATTGCGGGAGGCGGCGGAACCGTTGAGACTGCGCCGATGCTGAAGCACCTGATGTTGGACACGCCGCGGCTGACGCTGGCGGTGGCGGAGAGCATGACGGCCGGGCGGCTGCAGGCGCTGGTCGGCGCCGAGTCGGGAGCCTCCGGATTTTTCCGCGGCGGGATCACGGCGTACACGCTTGAGGCGAAGGTCCGCCACCTCGGGGTGAGCCGGGAGGAGGCGGCGCCGGTCGATTGCGTGTCGGCGGAGGTTGCGTGGCAGATGGCGCGCGGGGCGTGTGCACTCTTCGGCGCCGATGTGGCGGTGGCGACGACGGGCTACGCCGAGCCGGCGCCGGAACGCGGCTACGCGGAGCCCTGTGTGTATTGGGCGATATGCCACCGGACGTTCGTCGGCGGCGCGGTGCGGCGCGAGGGGTTCGTGCGACTGGCCGGGGCGGATCGCACGGGGGCGCAGGAGCGCGCGGCCGAGGCCGCGTACGCGGCGCTGGAGGCGTATCTCGAAGGCTGGCGGCAGGGGGCGCGCGGTTGAGCCGCAGCGGGGCGCCGGCGCCGCGGCCGAAAGGTTCGGCAAACTGCTAGCGTCGCAGCGGGGTTGGTGCATGATATGCGGCGCGTACACTGCGAAACCGATGGCACCCGAGAACACAGACCAACCGCACCATGGCTCGTCGCAGCCGGAATCGGCGCTTCCCGCCGGCCTGTCGCCAGAGCGGCTGTGGGCGGCGGCGATGGCGCATTCGGCCGTGAGCGTGGCGGATGCGCAGGGCGTGATCCGGTTCGTAAACGACCGGTTCTGCGAGAACAGCCGCTATGGACGGGGCGAGCTGCTCGGGCAGTCGTATCGTATGTTGAACTCCGGTTATCACCCGGCGGAGTTCTGGCGCGACCTCTGGGCGACTGTGCTTGGCGGCCGGATCTGGCGCGGACTCATCCGCAACCGCGCCAAGGACGGCGCCAATTATTGGGTCGAGACGACCGTTGAGCCATTTCAGGACGAAGGCGGCGCCACGGCGGGTTTCCTCTGCATCCAGAACGACGTCTCCCGGTTGAAGCGCGTGGAGGAGGAGCTGAGCCGGCTGACGCGCGATCTCGAGCGCCACGTGCGCGAACGCACCGAGCAGGTGCAGCAGAGCGAGAAGCTGTACCGGTTGCTGCTGGCCTCGGTGACCGACTACCACTACACCGTGGAGGTGCGCGACGGGCAGGCGGTGGCGACGACGCACACCCCGTCGTGCCTGGCGGTGACCGGGTACTCGATGGAGGAGTTTGCGCAGAACCCGAACCTGTGGATCGCGATGGTCCCGGAATCGGACCGCAGCGCCGTGCTCGAACACGCCCGGGCGGCGCTGGAGGGGCGCAACCCGACGCCGCTGGAGCACCGGATCGTCCGAAAGGATGGACAGATGCGCTGGATACGCGACAGCGTGGTCGTGCGGCGCGACGAGAGCGGCCGGGTCGCCTTCTACGACGGAATCCTGACCGACATCACCGAGGAGAAGCTGGCCCAGCTGGAGGTGCGGCAGCTTACGCAGAGTCTCGAACAGCGTGTGGCCGAACGCACCGCACAACTGAAGGCCGCGCACGACCAGCTGCGCGTGCTCTTCGAGCATGCCCCGGTGGGCATCAGCTGGGTCGAGAAGGGGGCCACCGACATCTACCACCTCAACGACCGCTTCTGCCAGATCATCGGTCTGAGCTACGACGAGGCGCGCAGCTACGAGAACCTCCTGAAGGCCACCCATCCCGACGACCGCGAGGACCAGGAGGAACTCATGGCACGGCTGCGGGAGGGCGAGATGGACAGCTTCACCCTGGAGAAACGCTACGTGCACAAGGACGGCCGGATCGTGTGGGGCCAGCTCACGGTGGCAGTGCTGCGCGACGAGTCCGGGCGGATCATCCAGCATTTCGCGATGCTTGTCGACATCACCGACCGCGTGCGCGCCGAGCAGGAGGCGCGGGCGAGCGAACTGCGGCTCCGGCGCTACTTCGAGAACGCCAGCGAGATCCTCTACTCGGTCGACGCCCAGGGAGTGTTCACGTTCGTGTCGCCGGCCTGGACGTTGAAGCTCGGGCATGCGCTGGGCGATGTTGTCGGGCATTCGGTCGCCGAGTTCGTGCACGAGGAGGACATGCCCGCGTGCGCGGCCTTCTTCCGCGAGGTGGTCGGGGTGGGCGTCTCCAGCCACTCCGTGGAATACCGGATACGGCATTCCGACGGGACTTGGCGTTGGCATGCGTCGACAGGTTCGGTGATCCGCGACGAGAAGGGGGCGCCCGTGTTCTTCGGGATCGGCCGCGATGTCACGCGGCGGCACAAGGCGCAGGCGGAGCTGCGCGCGGCTCTCGAGCGGCGGGAGGAGCTGGAGCGCATCATCGCGCGGTCGCCTTCCGTGGCGGTGCTGTGGAGCGCGCAGGAAGGCTGGTCGGTGCAGTTCGTCTCGGAGAGCATCTCGCAGTTCGGCTACAGCGCGCAGGAGCTGGTCAGCGGACGGGTGCGTTATCTCGACCTCATCCATCCGGAAGATGTGGCGCGCGTCATGGACGAGGTGCGGGCGCACACGTTGTCGGGACATGCGGAATATCGCCAGGAGTACCGGATCGTGCGTCGGGATGGTCAGGTCCGCTGGATCGACGACCGGACCGCGGTGCGGTTCGACGCCGAGGGGCGGGCGACACACCACGAGGGCATTCTGACGGATGTCACCGACCGCAAGGAGGCGGAGGAGCGGGAGCGCATCGGCCGCGAGCGGGACCTGCGGATCGCGCACGAGGTGCAACAGCACCTCCTGCCCAACGTCTATCCTGACATCGGGGCCGTCGAGATCGACACGTTGTATACGCCGTCGCGCCTGGTGGGCGGCGACTACTACGATTTCTTCGAGGTGGGCGAGCGGCGCTGGGGTTTCGCGGTGGCCGATGTGTCGGGCAAGGGCACTGCGGCGGCGCTGATGATGGCCTCGTGCCGCACGGCGCTGCGGGTGAAGGCCCAGGGAGGGTGGGATCCCGTGACGGTGCTGCGCATGGTCAACCTCATCGTCCAGCCGGACATGCCGAAGTCGATGTTCATATCGGCCGTCTACGGAATCCTCGATCTGGCGACGAACGTGTTCCGCCTCTGCCGTGCCGGCCACGAGCCTAGTCTGGTGGTGCGGGCGCGGACCGGCGAGGTGGAGGAGCTGTGCCCGGCCGGCATGGCGCTGGGACTGGATCCGGGGGCGCTGTTCGACGAGTGCCTGGAGGAGGAGGTCGTGACGTTGGAGCCGCAGGATATGCTGGTGCTGTACACCGACGGCATCACCGAGACGGCCAATCCCGAGGGCGAGGAGTTCGGCCGCGAGCGGTTATCCGCGGTGCTGAGGGAATCGCGGCATCTGCCGCTGGCGGAGATCCGCCAGCAGGTTGACCGCGCGCTGTGCGCCTTCGCGTTCAACGCTCCCGCCGCCGACGACCGCACGCTGCTGCTGGTCAGGCCGCGCTGAGCCGAGAGCGGTCCTGGCGCGAATGCCGGCTGCGGCATGGGTGTGCTGCGACGCGCGGCGAGCGGATCGCCGATGTTTGGGCTCGTCGTGCGTGTGGTTGCGGCGCGAACTTCCGGGCTCAAGCATCTATGTCGGCTATGGATATCCCCGCTGATTGTCTGAACTGCGGTGTCTGTTGTTTTTCGAAGTCCGCCACCTATGTCCGGGTAAGTGGCAAAGACTGGACGCGGCTGGGCGACGAGGCCGAACGGGTGGCCCGGTTCGTGGGCCAGCGCGCCTACATGCGCATGGAGGACGGCCATTGCATCGCGCTCCAGCCCTCCAGCCGACGCGGGCAGGCGCCGGTGTTCTTCTGTTCGATCTACGAGAAGAGGCCGCAGATCTGCCGCGATCTTCGTCGCGGCTCGATGGAGTGTGAGGGCGAGCTGACGACGAAGGGTGCCCGCGTCGCCGACGAATACGGCGTTTGAGGCGGGCGGGGTGCGCGCCGTTCGCAGGGCATACGGGTCCATTCGAATGAAAGAGGAGCCGTTCGTTTCTGGGCCCTTGTCACGGAAGCCCCGTCACGCTGTGTTGTGCTTCTCGATAGCGGTGCGGATGGGAGCCCAACCTGGCTGCTACGTCACCCAAGAACCCAAACACAACAAGACAGAATGAAATCGTTGAAATTCCTCCTCTGCTTCGGCCTTGCCGCCGTGGCTGCCCAAGCTGCCAACAACTCCCCGATGGCCGAATGGCCGAAGGCCTATTCCGTCGAGATGGAGACCACCGCCGGCGGCATGACGACCAAGTCGAAGCTCTTTGTCGACGGCGACAAGATGCGCACCGACATGGACGCGGGCGGCATGCAGATGAGCACCATCATCCGCAAGGACAAGAAGGTCAGCTACTCGCTGATGCATGCGCAGAAGATGGTCATGGAGAACCCGTTGCAGGATGCCCCCGCCGCCGCTCAGGCCGCCGAGGAGCCGAAGTGGGAGAAGATCGGTTCCGCCACCGTCAATGGCGTGGCCTGCACCGAGTACAAGGTCGTGACCAGCGGCCAGGAGATGCACTATTTCCTCAACAGCGACAATTACCTCGTCCGTCTCTCCTCCAAGGACATGACGATGGACTACAAGAACTTCAAGGCCGGCGCGCCCGATGCCGCTCTCTTCGAAGTCCCGGCCGGCTACAGCAAGCCCGGCGAGGCCCCGGCCGCCAGCGCCGACAACAACTCCTCCAACGACTCGAAGTCCGCCGCCCCAGCGGCCGAGGAGAAGCCCGCCAAGAAAAAGAAGGGTCTCGGCGGCATGCTCGGTCGCTAAGGCGTTGAATGGGCGCGGGATACGCCCCCGGTTTTCCGACAGCAGACTACAAGCACAGACAAGCAGCGGCCCTCTCGAAAGAGAGGGCCGTTTGCGTTTCTGACGGACGGATCGGTGCGGATTCCAGCCGCCGGAAATGTAGCGACAGCTGGAACCGGGTCGTTCAGCGGCCGCGCAGGCGCGAGAGGAAGCCGCGGACGATGCCGGTGGAAGGAGGCGGCTGGTTGCCGGTGCCCTCGTGGCGGGCGGTGCCGAAGTGCTGCTTCATGGGCTTGGGCTGCTGCTGGGCCGGGCGTGAGCTGCCGTGGCCCTGCTGCGGTTTCCCGTGGCCGCCATGACCGGAACCGTGGCCGAAGCCTTGTCCCTGTCCGCTGCCGTGGCTGCGCTGCTGACCGCCGGGTCTGCCACCGCCGTGCTGGCCGTGGGATCGCTGCTGGCCGCCACCGCGGTTGAAGCGGCCTCGGCCGCCACCGCCCTGCTGTTCGGGCCGCGGCGGCCGCATCTCGTAGGGGGCGTAGTTGAAACCTTCGAGCTTGATGCGCTCGATCGGTTTGCCGATGAAGCGCTCGATGGCAGCCACATCGCCCTCGTTCTCGGGAGACATGAGCGTGAAAGCGTCGCCCACGGACTGGGCGCGGCCGGTGCGGCCGATGCGGTGGACATAGTCCTCGGCGTGGGAGGGCACGTCGTAGTTGATGACGTGGGAGACTCCGGCGACGTCGATGCCGCGGGCGGCGATGTCGGTGGCGACCATCACCTCGTAGCGGCCGTTCTTGAAGCCTTCGAGTGCCTCGACGCGTTGGTTCTGTGAGCGGTCGGAGTGGAGCGCCGCGACGGAGTGGCCGGCGGCTTTCAGGCGGCGGGCGATGCGGTCGGCGCCATGTTTGGTGCGGGAGAAGATGAGCACGCTCTGGAAGTCGGTGCGCTCCAGCAGGGCGAGCAACAGCTCGAACTTTTGCACTTGGGCGACCGGGTACAGCGCGTGGGAGACGGTCTGCGCGGCCGAGCGGTTGATGCCGACCTCGACGCGCACGGGATCGCGCAGCGCGAACGCCGCCACGGCGGCGATCTCCGGCGGCACGGTTGCCGAGAAGAACAGCGTCTGCCGCGCATCGGGGCAGGCGAGGATGATGCGCTTCACATCGGGCAGGAAGCCCATGTCGAGCATGCGGTCGACCTCGTCGAGCACGAGGACCTCGATGGTGTCGAGCTTCAGGCCCTCCTTCATGAAATCGAGGAGGCGGCCCGGCGTGGCGACGATGACGTCGACACCCTTGCGCAGTTCGCTGCGCTGGTGGCCGTAGCCCACGCCGCCGTGGACGACGAGCGGGCGGATGTCGGTGAAGCGTGCGAGGTCGCGGAAGGAGGTTTCGTCCTGGGCGGCGAGTTCGCGGGTGGGCTCAAGGATGAGCACGCGGGCACCGCGAGGGGAATGTGCGGCGAGCTTGGTGAGGATGGGCAGAGCGAAGGCCGCGGTCTTGCCGGTGCCGGTCTGGGCCGAGCCGATGAGGTCCTTGCCGGCGAGCACGGCCGGGATGGCGCGCAGCTGGATCGGCGTCGGGTCGGTGTAGCCCATGGCTTGGACGCCGCGGAGGATGTTCGGCGAAAGGCCGAGTGCTTTGAATGGCATGCGAGGCGAGATTTTCAGGAAACACTGCCGAGGGCGAAGGTTTTCTCCGGGCGCGTTTCAACAGCGGTGCGTATCCTGCGCTGCGGGGCAGCGCGTGCGGCTACTACCTGCGATCTGCCGGCGACCATGTTTTGACCGCCCCTCTGCTGCGCCCTTTGCTCGCGCCCGCGCTTTTTTCCGCTACACCTTCCGTCCCATGTCCGCGGCACCTACCATCATCTACACCAAGACCGACGAGGCTCCTGCCCTCGCCACCTACTCGTTGCTGCCGCTCGTCCAAGCGTGCACCAAGCACGCCGGGCTCGACGGCGCCACGCGCGATATCTCGTTGGCCGGCCGCATCCTCGCCGCGTTCGCCGATCTCCTGCCGCCCGCGCAACGCGTCCCCGATGCCCTCGCCGAGCTCGGCGCGCTCACGCTCAAGCCGGAGGCCAACATCATCAAGCTTCCGAACATCTCCGCCTCCGTCCCGCAGATGAAGGAGGCGATCGCCGAGCTCCAGGCTCGCGGCTATGCGCTGCCCGACTACCCCGAGTCTCCGAAGACCGAAGCCGAGAAGGATGCCAAGGCGCGCTACGACCGGGTGAAGGGGTCCGCCGTGAACCCCGTCCTGCGCGAGGGCAACTCCGACCGCCGCGCCCCCAAGGCCGTGAAAGACTACGCCCGCAAGCACCCGCACTCGATGGGCGCGTGGTCGCGCGACTCGAAGACTACCGTCGCCACGATGGACGCCGCCGACTTCTTTGCCAACGAGCGCTCGGTCTGCGTCGAGGCTGCGACCACCGTGCGCATCGAGCACGTCGCCGCCGACGGCATGGTCACCGTCCTCAAGGACAAGCTCGCCCTCCAGGCCGGCGAGATCCTCGACGCCACGTTCATGAGTCGCCGCGCCCTCGTCGATTTCTACGGCAAGCAGGTCGCTCGCGCTCGCGCCGAGGGCGTGCTGTTCTCCGTCCACCTGAAGGCCACGATGATGAAGGTCTCCGACCCCGTCCTCTTCGGCCACGCCGTGCGCGTCTTCTTCGCCGGATTCTTCGAGAAGCACGCCGCCACCTTTGCCCGGCTCGGTGTCGATCCTAACAACGGCATGGGCGATCTTCTCGCCAAGGTCGCCACGCTTCCCGCCGCGCAACGCGCCGAGATCGAGGCGGACTACCGCGCCGCGCTCGCCGCCGGCCCCGGCATTGCGATGGTCAACTCCGACCAAGGCATCACGAATCTCCACGTGCCGTCCGATGTCATCGTCGACGCCTCCATGCCCGCGATGATCCGCGCCGGCGGCAAGATGTACGATGCGCAGGGGCAGCGGCAGGACACCCTCGCCGTCATCCCCGACAGCTCCTACGCCGGCGTCTACCAGGCCGTGATCGACTTCTGCAAGAAGCACGGCGCGTTCGACCCGAAGACGATGGGCTCCGTGCCCAACGTCGGCCTTATGGCCCAGGCCGCCGAGGAGTACGGTTCGCACAACAAGACCTTCGTCATCCCCGCCGCCGGCACCGTCCGCGTGGTCGATGCTGCCGGGCAGGTCCTGCTCTCGCACACGGTCGAGGCGGGCGACATCTGGCGCGCCTGCCAGGCGAAGGACGCCGCCGTGCAGGACTGGGTGAAGCTCGCCGTGAACCGTGCCCGGCTTTCCAACACGCCGGCCGTGTTCTGGCTCGACGAGAAGCGCGCTCACGACGCCCAGCTCATTGCGAAGGTCCGCCGCCACCTTGCCGCGCACGATCTCTCCGACCTCGACATCCGCATCCTCGCGCCTGCCGCTGCCTGCACGTTCAGCCTCGAGCGCATCGTCAAGGGACTCGATACGATCAGCGTGACCGGGAACGTCCCGGCCTTCACCTTTGCGATATCCAGGAGCAGCGCAGCCGCGTTCTCCTTCTCGACATCGGTTCCCCAGCGGAGGGCGCCTTTTACGACCACTTCGATCCGGTCGAGCACGCCCTCAACGTTCGTGACAAAACCCTCGCAGGCCGGAC
>CAZXHR010000062.1:0-21617 GCA_964640465.1 uncultured Opitutaceae bacterium | reverse complement strand
GGACGGAGCCGGGCGCGGTGGTGGCGATCGAGATGCGGATGGCGACTTCGCCGGTGGCGGTGAACTTGATGGCGTTGCCGGTGAGGTTGAGCAGGATCTGGCGGAGGCGGCTGGGGTCGCCGCGGAGCCGGGTGGGCACGGCGGGATCGGGGGTGCAGACGAGTTCGAGGCCTTTGTCGTGGGCTCGGACGGCGAGCATCGAGGCGAAATCGTCGAGGATGGGCTGGAGATCGAAGTCGATCTCCTCGAGCTCAAGCTTGCCGGCTTCGATCTTGGAGAAATCGAGGATGTCGTTGACGAGGGTGAGGAGGGCTTCGCCGCTGGCGCGGGCGGTCTGGGCGTAGTAGCGCTGGGTGGTGTCGAGACGGGTGCCGAGGAGGAGTTCGGCCATGCCGATGACGCCGTTCATGGGCGTACGGATTTCATGGCTCATGTTGGCGAGGAAGACGCTTTTGGCGGAGCTGGCGGCTTGGGCGCGCTCGGTCATCTCGCGCAGGTGGAGGTTGGCATCCTCAAGCTGGAGCAGGGCTTGGCGGAGACGGTCTTCGGCGAGTTTGCGTTCGGTGAGGTCGACGAAGTTGTTGATGAAGTAAGTCTGGTCTTGGAGGGCGATGCGATGGGCGGAGAAGATGCCGTAGCGCAGCTCGCCGTGCTTGGTGCGCAAAGTAGTGTCGACACCGGGTGCGCCACTGGCATGAGCGGCCCGGATCTTGGCGGGCAGGTCGGCATCGGCGATGATGCCGAGCTCGCGACTGGAGCGTCCGATGACCTCGGTATCGGTATAGCCGAGTACGCGCTGGAAGGCGGCGTTGACCTCGATGAAACGGTCTTCGTCGGAGGTCGTGATGGCCATGAGGGAGTCGCTCAGGTTGAAAGCCTTCGAGAATTTCTCCTCGGAGAGCTTGATGAGTGAGACATCCCGGGTGATGCCGAAGAGGGCGAGCTGGCCGTTCCAGTTGCTGCGGACAAAACGGGTTTCGACGGGGATGAGGTGTCCGGCTGCGTCGACGATGGGCAGCGGGCTGGTTTCGACACGGCCTGCGAGGGCTTGGCGAAGGACCCATTCCGACTCGGTGCGATTGTCGGCGGGGTGGAGGGCGAGGAAGCTTTGGCCGAGCAGCGAATCGGCGGCATAGCCGAGTCGGGCGAGCACCGTGCGGTTCGTTGCGAGGATACGGCCTTCGGAGTCGAGGACGGTGAGGAAATCGCCGGAATGGTCGAAGAAGTTTCGGAAGTTGGTCTCGCTGCGGGCGACGGCGGATTCGGCGGCGACGCGGTCGGTGATGTCGTGGACGATGGTCCAGATCAGGGGATGGCCGCGGTGTTCGATGGTCGTGCAGTGCACTTCGACATCTCGGACGGAGCCATCGGCGCGGCGTTGGCGGAACGTGTAGTGCTGGCGTCCGTCGTGGAGCAGTGCGATGTTGCTTTCGTCTGCTCGTTGCGACGGGAGGATCGTGATCGCGGAGAGGCGTTTGCCGACGAGTTCGGTCGCCGGCCAGCCGTAGAAGGCGAGCGCGGCGGGGTTGGCCTCGACGATGGCGTCGTTGCGCGGGTCGACGAGGAGCATGGTAGCGCTGTTGTTGGCGAAGAGGGATCGGTAGCGGTTTTCGCTTTCGCGCAGCTCGGCGGTGCGGGCGCGCACCTCGGCTTCGAGGCGTTCGCGGCGGCGGGTCACGGTGGTGGTGAGGACCGTGAATGCGACGGTGAGCAGCAGGCCGGTGGCAGCGGTGGTGGCGGCGGCGCGGCGGGGGTGTGCGGCGAGAAAATCCGGCCCAGGGTGCGTGGCGACGATCCAGGTGCGGTCGAAGAGAAATAGGGGGGCGAGGGTATCTGAGCCTGTGATTCGGGCTTCGGATTCTGCGTCCGGATCGGTGTTGGTTGCGAGGAGGTGCGGGCTGCCCCCGGTGGCATCGAACAGGCGGAGGGTCAACATGCGCCCCGCGCTGCGGTCGATGGCCAGACAGTGCCTGAGGGTGAACGGGGCGTTGAGCACGCCCACGGCGTAGCCGCGGAGGTGTCGGGTCTGCGCCTCGAAAAGAGGATGCGCCGCCAGCAGCCCGGATGTGTTGCCATCGGCCTGCACGAGCGAGAGCGGGCACGCAGCGGAGGGCAGGCGTGTGGCTGCGGCACGGTCGAGCGCGGCATGCCGGAGCGGCTCGCTGGCCAGATCGAGGCCGAGTATGGCGGTGTTGACCGCGGCGGGGGCGGCGTACGCGACGGGCACATGCAGGTCCTGCCGCGTGAGGGTGGCTTGGGCCGAGGGATGGGCGAAGACGGTGTAGCCTTCAAAACCGGACGTACGCATCGACGCCTCGAATCGGTCGCGCTCGGTGGTGGGCACGGCCGGGCACCATTCGTAGGCTTGGGCGAATGAGCTGCGGGTCAGCGGTTCGGCGAAGGCTGCGAAGCGCGCGGCGTCGGGGGCTGTCTCGCTATCGCAGAACCGCGCGAGCGAGGCGAGGTTGTTGCGGAAGTTGCGGAACGCCGTGCCGACGATCTCCGAGTGCGCGGAGGCGAGACGCGTGAAGTCCTCGTGGTGCACGCCGGCCTCGCGGCGGTGGAGCAGGAGGGCAAGGGGGAGGGTGAGGGCGATGCCCAGCCCGGCGACCAGCCTCGGCTCGACCGAGTAAGGAGCGCCGCCGCTGGTTGGGACGAGGCGTGAGCGCAGACCGAGGTAGATCAGGATGAGCAACAGCGCCGTCCAGCCCTGCATGGCGAGACGCGATCGCGCGATCGTCGATTCCCAGGTGGCGGCATCCAGATCGATGCCGACGAGCAGTACCACCTCTGCGGTGACGGGATCGATGACGGGTGCGAGTCCGGAGACGAAGGTCCCGTATTCGTCGGTGTTGGGGCCGTCGGCGAGGGCCCGACCGGTGCGGAATACTTCGAATACCTCCGCTTCGGGTTGTTCGTAGATGGTGCCGGGGGCCGAGGATTGCGGGTCTCCAGGGGGAATGTTTTCCGGGCCGAACCGCAGGGTGTTGTCGTGCTGGGTCAGGGTGTAGATGCTGCGCAGGCCGGCGATGTGTCCGTAGTCGACGAACTGCGCGCAGAGCCGCTGGAACTCCGGGCGTTGCCGGTCCGCGGAGTCGAAAGCCAATGCGGCGATGGCCTCGGGGTCGATGGTGGCGGCCAGCGCGGCCGCATGACCGACGACGGAACGGCGTAGCTGGGCGTCGGTCATGCGACCGTTCCACTCGCTCGCGGCCCAGCCTATGAACAGTGCGCCCAACGGACAGAGGCACGCGGTGGCGAGCTGGCGCGGTGCCGGGCGTGCCTTCCGCAGTAAAGTCGTGAGCGCGATGGTGGTGGCCAGCGCGGGAATTCCCAGTGCCAGACCGGCTGGGATTACCTTGCCGAGCCAGAACGGGAAGCTGAGCGCGATGAGCTTCAACCACGCGGGTGCGGCGCACAGCATGGTTGCCCCGCCCATGATGCGGGGCCGGTCGATGGCGACTGTGCGGGAATAGAATAGCCAGAACCCAGAGCCCAGGGCGGCTGCGCCGGCAGCGAACAAGAGATAGTCCAGAGGCGATTGCATGGGCTAGGCCGACGGAGGGCGCGGGAGGGAGAATGCCATGGAGATGTGGGGCGGACGCAGTGGCCCGTGAGAGTATCGGCAGGTGCGCCGGCGGGTTTACCGGGGAATTCGGCGCTGCGGCTCTGGCCGGTGAGGGCGGGCGGCGGCCGAGAAGGGGGTTGCCGGGGGCTGGGTGTCCGGCATCGTGAGTCGCCGATCATGCCACTCCGCAACTCAAGCTCAGTAGCTGGCACCGCTGTTCAGGCGGATCGCGAGCCGCCGCCGGACTGGCCGCGGCCGCGGCTGGTGCTCGGCCTGAGCGGCGGTATGGGCTGCGGGAAGTCCACCGCCACAAAGCTCTTCGCGGAGTTCGGTTACCGCACGGTGGACTGCGACCAGATCGTTCGCGACGAACTGTTGCCGCGGGCGGATGTCGTCGCGGCGGTGGCGGCGCGTTTCGGGCGAGAGGTGGTTGGGGCCGATGGCCGGCTCGACCGGGCGGCGGTGGCGACGCAGGTTTTCGGCAACGATGCGAACCGGTTGTGGCTGGAGGCACTGTTGCATCCGCTGGTGCGCGAGTCGTGGCAGGCGGCGCTGGCCGGCGATCTGGCGGCGCGCTGGGTGGTGGAGGTGCCGTTGCTCTTCGAGAAGGGGTTGGAGAATTGGTTTGATTCGACCGTCTGCGTGGCCACATCGTCTGCCCTGCAATTGTCACGGCTGCAGGCGCGTGGAGTCCCTCCCGACCTCGCCGCCGCACGGATCGCCAAGCAGCTTCCGCTCCCCCGGAAAATCGCCGCAGCCGACTTCGTTCTGCTCAACGACGGGTCCATCGATTTCCTCAGGGAACAGGTCGCCTCGCTCGCCGGTCGCTGGCATTAGCCAACACCTCCGACCTACCTAACCCGCCGCGCGCAATGCCGCCGGTTCCTCCCATTTCTCGTTCCGCAATGGAAACTCCTCGCTCGTCGCAAGACTCCGATAACAGCGCCGCCTCGTCCGATTCCGAGAGCCCGGCTCCGAAGAAGCGCACTTCGCGCCTGACCCGCGGCAAGTCCGTGGCTGCGCCCCGCGTCACCCGCAAGAAGGCCGCTCCGGCTGCCGAGTCCGCGCCGGTTGAGACTGCCCCTGCCCCCGCCGCAGAAGTGCCGGCCGCCCCGGTTTCCGAGCCGAGGATCGAGCGTGCGCCGGCTCCCGAGCCGGAGTTCCGTCCGGCCCCGCAGCAGGAAGTGCTGTCGTTTTCTCCCGACGCCGAGCCCCCTGCGGCGGCCGAGCGTTTCGCCGAGCCGCCAGCGGAGAAGACCGGGCCGAGCGAATCCGCTGCGCCCGAGCAGCCCTCCGTTCCCGTTGGTGAATCGGGCGACGCCCAACAGACGCCCCAAGGTGGCGAGCCGTCGCAGCAGCCCGGCCAACCCGGCGGTTTCCCTCCCGGCAAGCGTTTCGGTCGCGAGTACTGGAAACAGCTCAAGCTCGAGAAGAAGAAGGCCAAACTCCTCCGCCAGCAGGCCCAGGGGCAGGGTGGTGGTATTCCTGAGCAGGGCGGCCACGGCGGCCAGCCCGTCGGCCAACCCGAGCAGGGCGGTCACGGCCCACACCACCGCGGAGACCGGGGTGATCGCGGCGACAGAGGTGGACGAGGAGACCGCGGCGGTCGCAACTTCCGCGAGCGCGGCCCGCAGCAGCCGCCCCCGCCCAATTTCGTGCAGGTCACCGGCGAGCTGCCGCCGGCCGAGCGCTTTGCCGACTTCGCTGCACTCGATGCGGTGGCGGTCGACATCGGCAGCGCGGGTGGCGAGCCGATCGCCATCAACGAACTCGCGCCGCTCTCGCTCGCCGAGCTCGGCAATCTCGCGCGCCAGCAGGGCGTGACCTTCGACGGCGTGCCGAACCGCTTCCAGATCCTGAAGGGGATTCTCCAGCACGCCGCCGAGCAGAAGCGCCCGATCGTCGACCGCGGCTGGCTCGACCTCACCGATCGCGGCTACGGCTTCATCGTCCACGCCCACGACAACTACCGCCTCTATCCCGACGACACGTTCGTGCCGGAGAGCCTCGTGAAGAAGTACGGGCTCAAGCGCGGCGTGCAGCTCGAGGTGCAGGTGCAGGCGCCCCAGGAGAACGAGCGCTGCCCGGCCGCCGTGAAAATCGTCTCGGCGATGGGCCGCGCGCCGGAGTTGCTCGCGTCCGTCACGCCGTTCGAGGAGCTCGAACCCTATTATCCGCTCAAGCGCATCCTGCTCGAGGTCCCCGAGTCCGAGTCGAAGGACATCTCGATGCGCTTGGTCGACATCGTCACGCCGATCGGCTTCGGCCAGCGCGGCCTGATCGTCGCGCCGCCGCGCACCGGCAAGACGGTGCTCATGCAGAACATCGCCAACTCCGTCTCGGCCAACTTCCCCGAGGTGAAGCTGATAATCCTGTTGGTCGACGAGCGTCCCGAGGAAGTCACCGACTTCCGCCGCCACACCAAGGGCGAGGTCGTCAGCTCCACGTTCGACGAATCCCCCGAGAGCCACGTGCACTGCGCCGAGATGGTCGTCGAGCGCGCACGCCGCATGGTCGAGCAGGGCGAGCACATCGTCATCCTCCTCGACTCGATCACCCGCCTGGCCCGCGCCTACAACAATCTCACCGGCAGCAACGGCAAGATCGGCACCGGCGGTCTCGACACCACCGCGCTCCAGAAGCCGAAGCGCTTCTTTGGCTCGGCCCGCAACATCGAGGGCGGCGGCAGTCTCACCATCGTGGGCACGGCGCTCATCGACACCGGCTCCAAGATGGACGAGGTCATCTTCGAGGAGTTCAAGGGCACCGGCAACATGGAGCTCCACCTCGACCGCGACCTGGTCAACAAGCGCATCTTCCCTGCCGTGAACATGGACCGCTCCGGCACCCGCAAGGAGGAGCTGCTCTATCATCCCGACGAGCTCCAGCGCATCTTCTCGATGCGCCGCTCGATGCAGGGCCTTCCCGGCACCGAGGCGATGGAGATGGTCATCAGCCGTCTCAAGAAGACGAAGTCGAACGTCGAGTTCCTGATGGGGCTCAACCGCTGAGCCGGAGGAACCGCACGAGAGACCGCGTCCTGCGTCCGCCGTGCAACCCGCCGAAAGCACCGTCCGCCCGAAGGAGGAGCAATTGCCCCTCGGGCCGGATGGCGCCGCCGGACGGCGTGCCCGGCAGATCGTGACGCCGGATGCGGATATTACTTCGGGCGTTGCAGCGAGCGGTGCGCGGTCGTCTGACGATGCCGAGCTCGCGGCGCTGAGGGCACTCGGCGCGAAGCTGGCGCTTCCGGTTATCGACGCCGATGCGCTTGCGCCCGAACCCGCGGCGCTCGCCGTCGTGTCACGCGAGAGTGCCCAGCGCGCAGGGGCCTTGCCGCTTGCGTTGCGTGGAGCCGTCCTGCGGGTGGCGGCGATCGATCCGTTTTCTCCTGCGCTGGAGACGTTAGCCCACGAGGCACAGGTGGCGCTCGACCTGGTGCTTGCTCCGGCGACGGCGATCCGCGCGGCATTGGCGCGGTGCTACGCACCGGTCGATGCGCCGAAGGACGAACCGGCGAGTGTGGCCACATTGTCCGCGCTTGGTGCCGCCGACGATGCGCCGATGGCCCGACTGGTTCAGCATTTGGTGGAGGAGGCGATCCGGCGCCGCGCTTCCGACATCCACATCGAGCCGCTGGCGAAACGGCTTCGGGTCCGGCTGCGCATCGACGGCGTGCTGCAGGAGAGCGACGCCCCGCCGCAGCAGGTGCAGGCGGCGCTCATTTCGCGGCTCAAACTCGCCGCGCGGATGGAGCTCGACGAGAAGCGCGTCCCTCAGGACGGCCGCATCCAGCTTACGGTGGAGGGTAGGGCGGTCGACCTGCGCGCCTCCTGCCTGCCGACGGTTCATGGCGAGAGCATCGTGCTGCGCGTGCTCGAATCGGAGCGGCTGGCGCTGGACTGGACGACGCTCGGGCTCTGGCCGGATGACGAGTCGCTGCTCGCCCGCGCCGTGGCCGCACCCGATGGGCTGGTGCTCGTTACCGGGCCGACCGGCTCGGGCAAGACGACCACGCTCTACTCGTGTCTCCACCGGTTGAATCGCGCGGACCGGAAGATCGTCACCGTCGAGGACCCGATCGAGTACCAGCTCGCCGGGATCAACCAGGTGCCGGTGCGGCCCGAGACCGGAATGACCTTCGCCGCGGCGCTGCGGGCGCTGCTGCGCCAGGCTCCGAATGTCATCATGGTCGGCGAAATCCGCGACCGCGAGACGGCCGAGATCGCTCTCAACGCCGCGCAGACCGGGCACCTCGTTTTCAGCACTCTGCACACCAACGACGCGCCAGGTGCAGTGGCGCGGCTGATCGACCTCGGTGCTAAGCCGTATCTGCTCGCCGCGACTTTGCGCGCGGTCATCGCGCAGCGCCTTGTGCGCCGCGTGTGCCTGTCTTGCGCGCAACCGTTCGAGCCTACGCCAGCCGAGATCAATGGACTAGGCCTGTCGCCGACGGTACTCGCCGATGCCGATCTGCGGCGCGGCGTCGGCTGCCCGAAGTGCCTCGGCAGCGGGTTCCACGGGCGGCTCGGCGTGTACGAGGTCTTGGTGGCCGGAGAAGAGATCCGGCGGGCGATTTACGACAACGTTACTGCCGCGCAATTGCGGGACGCGGCACGGCGCCTTGGAATGCGCACGTTGCGCGAAGATGGCCTGCGTAAATCGCTCGCCGGCTGGACCACGATCGGCGAGATTCTGGCCCATACCGTCGGCGACGCCGGCTGAGTCCCGCGCCCCATTTTTTCCCCTTTTACCCGCCATGAGTTACGAGATGAACGATCTGCTGGAGCTGGTCTGCGAGGAGAACGCCTCCGACCTGCACCTTCACGTTGGCCAGCCGCCGACCCTGCGCATCAGCGGCACGATGACTCCGATCGAGGGCGCGCCGCTCACGCCGTACGACACCGAGCAGCTCATGCTCTCGATCACGCCGGATCACCACCAGCAGGGCCTCAAGCTCAACGGCGGCGCCGACTTCGGCTTCGCCTATCTCGACAAGGCCCGCTTCCGCGTTGCCGTTTTCAAGAGCAAGGGCTCCATCGGCCTCGTCCTGCGCCAGATTCCCAACCGCATGTTCGGCCTGCGCGAGATCGGCCTGCCGGACAAGGTGAAGGAACTGCTCTACCGTCCGCGCGGCCTGATCCTCGTCACCGGGCCGACAGGCTCCGGCAAGTCGACCACGCTGGCCTCGATGATCAACTACATCAACGAGAACCGCGAGGGCCACATCATAACCATCGAGGACCCGATCGAATACTACCACGAGCACAAGCGCTGCGTGGTCGCCCAGCGCGAGATCGGTGTGGACGTGCCCAACTTCGCCGAAGCCATCCGCCGCGCGCTGCGCATGGACCCCGACTACATCCTCGTCGGTGAAATGCGCGACCTGGAGACCATCGAGGCCGCGATCACCGCGGCCGAGACCGGTCACCTCGTCTTCGCCACCCTGCACACCAACGGCGCGGCCAAGACCATCGACCGAATCGTCGACGCCTTCCCGTCCAACATGAAGGAGATGATCCGCACCCAGCTTGCCTCCTCGCTGGTCGCCGTCATCTCCCAGGTGCTCTGCAAGAAGAACGGCGGCGGCCGTATCGCCGGTTTCGAACTGATGGTCGCCACGACGTCCATCCAGTCGCTCATCCGCGAGAACAAGACCTTCCGCATCACCTCCGACATCCAGACCGGCGCCAACCTCGGCATGATCACGCTCGACGCGCACCTGCTTAGCATGGTCAACCGCGAGATCATCTCGCCGGACGAGGCTGTCGAGAAGGCCCAGGATTCGAACGGCATGCGCGAGCGCCTCATCGGCATGGGGCTGCGCCTGAGGGACGTCTGACCGCGCCACGTCGCGCGTCGCGCGAGGAACACGCCATGTTCGCCCATCGCAACCGCGAGATCGGCGAACTGGTGCGCCGCCGCGGCATCGCCACCGCGGAACGTGTACGATCGCTCACAGCCGAGGCGGTTGCGGCCGGACGTACGCTGGCCGAGCATCTCGATGCGACGGAAGTGCTGCCGCGTGCGCGGTTGCTGACCATCCTCGCCGAGGAGCTCGGTTGCACACCGGTTGAAACGCTGCCGCTGCGGCTGCCCGCCGAGACCGTGGCGCTGGTGCCGGCTGCGTTGGCGCGTCGCCACGAAGTGGTGCCGTGGCGCGCGGATGCCGGGACGATCGAACTGCTGACGCTCGACCCGTTTGCCATGCCCGACATGGCCGAGCTCGAGTTCGCGCTCGGTCGCCACGTGCGCTTGTGCGTGGCCGATCCGGAGATCGTAGCCGTCCTGCTGCGCGAGCATTTCGGCGCTGCGGCCGAGGGGCTGGCGGATGCATTTGGCGCCACGGGGCTGGTGCCGGGAGTTGATTCTGCGCAGACCGGCACCGAGGATCTGCTTGCGCTGGCGGGACAGGCGCCGGTGGTGCGCTATGTCAACGACGTGTTGGAGCAGGCCGTGCGCGAGCGGGCTTCCGACATCCATTTCGAGCCGTTTGAGCGCGAATGCCGCGTGCGCTGCCGCATCGATGGAGCGTTGCGCGAGTGGCCACCGCCGCCGGCCGCGCTGGCACTGCCGGTGACCTCGCGCCTGAAGGTGCTGGCCAATCTCGACATTGCCGAGCGCCGTATCCCGCAGGACGGTCGCATCCGGCTCGCCACGGGTGGGCGCGAGGTGGATCTGCGCATCTCGACGCTGCCCACGCAGTTCGGCGAGAGCGTCGTGCTGCGCGTGCTCGACAGTGAGCGAGCGGCGGGCATCGGGCTCGACACGCTGGGGATGGTGCCGCAGGTGCTGGCGGAGTTGCGCGCGGCGATCCGCCGGCCGAGCGGCATCGTCGTCGTCACCGGTCCGACCGGCTCGGGCAAAACGACCACGCTCTACGCTGCTCTGCGCGAGATCAACGAGGCGGGCGCAAAGCTGCTCACCGTCGAAGATCCCGTGGAGTATGAGCTGGAGGGCGTGATGCAGGTGGCGGTCAACCCGGCGGCCGGACTCACGTTCGCGGCGGCGTTGCGCTCGTTCCTGCGGCAGGACCCGGATGTGGTGATGGTCGGCGAGATCCGCGATCTGGAGACCGCACATGTCGCCATCCAGGCGGCGCTGACCGGCCACCTCGTCCTCACCACGCTGCATACCAACGACGCGGCCGGGGCCGTCACTCGGCTGACCGACCTCGGTGTGGAGCCGTATCTCGTGGCGGCGAGTCTGGAGGCGGTGCTCGCGCAGCGGCTGGTGCGCTGCATCTGCGCGGAGTGCCGGTGCGCGCAGCTGCCGGATGCGGAGACGCTCGCGCGGCTAACTCCGGCGGGCGGATCGCTTGCGGGGCTGCCGTTTACCGTGGGAACCGGTTGTCCGAACTGCCAGGGTTCGGGCTACCGCGGCCGCATGGGGTTGTTCGAGCTGTTGCGAGTCGATGATGGCATTCGGGAGCTCATCTCCCGCGGCGCGGGGACGCAGGAGATCCGCGATCTGGCGCGGGCACGCGGTATGCGGACGTTGCGCGACGGCGGGCTGGCGGCCATCGCGCAGCGGGCGACGAGCGCCGAGGAAGTGCTCCTGTACACCTGAACATCGAGGGAGAACGCGGGCTTGTCACCGGGTGGCGGCGACATCAGGCTCGTCGGCGATGAAATACCCCGCGCGTCTGCTCTGCGCGCTCGCCGGTGCCGCATTGGCCGGTTGCGCGACCGCCCCGAACCGTCCGGCTCCTGCGACTCCAGCACAGCCTGCGGCTTCCACTGCTTCCCCCGCGCCGCGGGCGCGACTGCAGCCGCTGGACGAGGCGCGGCTCAACGAGGCGAAGATGCTCAAGGAGGAGCAGCGTTTCCTCGAGGCGGCGGCGATCTACGAGGAACAGTCGAAGCTCCAGCCCGAGAACGCCGATCTGGTGGCGCGGCAGGCTCACATGTACTCCTCGCAGGCGCGGCTGGAGAAGGAGCCGACGAAGGCGAAGGCGTTGAACAAGCGTGCTCGCGAGCTGGCGGAGCGTGCGGAGAAGCTCGGGACCGACGATCCGCTCACGCCGTTCATCCTGCAGAGCGTGCAGCCGGACGGGAGCACGCGGGGATTGGTGGAAGGCGAGTTTTCATCGCATGCCGAGGCGGACCGGCTGATTCGCGAGGGTGAGGAGGCGTTTCGGGTGAACGACTTTGCCAAGGCACGCGAGTGCTACCAGCGGGCGGCGGAGCTGGAGCCGAAGAACTACCTGGCGTCGCTGTGGACGGGTGACGCGTATTTCAACGCGCGCCAGCTCGAGCCGGCCTGCGAATGGTTCCGCCGGACGATCTCCATCGATCCGGACAACGAGACGGCGCACCGCTACCTCGCTGACGCGCTCGCGAAGCTCGGGCGCAAGGACGAGGCGATGAACGAGTACATCGCGGCGCTGCTCTGCGAGCCGTACCAGCGGCTGACGCGCCAGCATTTCACCGCGCAGTTGCGGGCGGTGGCGGAGGCGAAAGGGCGAAAGATACCGCGGTTCCCAGCTGGCCGTTTCCATGTCGACGTTTCGAAGAAGGAGATCGGCATCGATTCGCAGGCTGACAACATCGAGGCGGTCTACGCGCTAGCCTGTGCCAACTGGCGGATCGAAAAGTTCGCGCAACGGTACGCTCACGAAGAAAACCTACGGCGTAGCTTGCCCGAGGAGATTGCAGGTCTGGAGCTTTTGCTCGTGACCGGGCAAGCAGGCTCGGAGAAGGAAAACCAAGAGAGCGATGCTGTGATGCGAGCCGAGCACGAGAGGTGGAAACCTACAATTGCTGCTCTCGCCACGCTGAAGGCCGAGGGCTTGCTCGAAGCCTATGCGCTGTTCGAGCGCGTTGATGCGGATCTGGCCAAAGATTATGCCGCCTACCGGGCGGAGCACCGCGACAAGCTTGAGCGCTACATCCGAGCCTATTGGTGTGGGTTCGAGTGAGCGAGGCGGCATGGGGCGCGCGCCGCGATTTCCCCGCCTTGGGGATTGTCTGCGGCGCGGCGGGTTGTTCTCCTCGGCCGAAAGTCTCCACAACCCGACCTAGTTTCATGCAACCTTCTCAAGACTCATCCGGCCGTCTGTTGCTCAGCGGTAACGAGGCTGTGGCGCTGGCCGCCCTGCATTGCGGCGTGGCGCTCGGCACCGGTTATCCCGGCACGCCCTCGACCGAGATCCTCGAAGCCTTCAGTGCGCTGGGCGGCAAAGCCCAGTGGGCGCCCAACGAGAAGGTGGCGGCGGAGGTCGCGCTCGGCGCCGCCTTCGCGAAGGCGCGCGTGATGTGCACGATGAAACACGTCGGGCTCAACGTCGCGGCCGACGTCCTCTTCACGATGACGTATTCGGGCGTCGACGGCGGCTATGTGCTCATCGTCGCCGACGATCCCGGCATGGCCTCCTCGCAGAACGAGCAGGACAGCCGCCGCTACGCCGAGGCCGCGGTGGCGCCGATGTTCGAGCCGGCCGATTCGCAGGACGCCTACGACCTGCTGAAGGTGGCGTTCGAGACGAGCCAGCGCTGGCAAATCCCGGTGCTCTTCCGGATGACCACGCGCGTGTGCCATTCGAAGTCGCCGGTGAAGCCGCGTTTCGCCTTGGGCGCCAAGCTCACGGCCGCCGACACCGGCGCACCGACGCCCGACTTTGTCCGCAACATTCCGCAGCGCGTGATGGTGCCCGGCCACGCCAAGCCCGCCGGACGCCGCCTGCGCGCGAAGATGATCGAGATCGAGAACTGGAACAACACGACCGGCCCGCAGCGCCTCGAGCGCCACAGTGCCGAGCTCGGCATCGTCGTTGCCGGCATCTCCTACCACCACGCCCGCGAGGCCGCGCCGGAGGCGAGCATCCTGAAACTGGGGATGACCTATCCGTTGCCGATGCAGGCGATCCGCGACTTCGCCGCCTCGGTGAAGCGCTGCGTCGTGATCGAGGAGAACGATCCGTGGCTGGCCGCCGCCTGCCGCGCTGCCGGCCTGAAGGTCGAGGCGAAGGACGACACCATTTTCCGCTTTGGCGAACTCACCGTCGACCGGGTGAAACGCATCCTCGCCCGCGACTCCTCGCCCGAGCCGATCCCGGTCCGCGGCAAGCCGCCGGAACTGTGCGTCGGCTGCCCGCATCGCTCGAGCTTCGAGGTGATGAAGGAGCTCGACTGCATCGTCTCCGGCGACATCGGCTGCTACACGCTCGCCGCGCTGCCGCCGCTCGCGGCGATGGACATGATGATCGACATGGGCGCGGCGGTCGGCATGGGCCTCGGCCTGCGCCACGTGCTCCCGCGCGAGCAGGCCAAGCGCGTCGTATCGGTGATCGGCGACAGCACTTTCCTCCACGGCGGTCTGCCGGGCCTCGTGGAGATGGCGTACAACACGCCGTCGACCGGTCATGTGCTCGTCATCCTCGACAACGGCACCACGGCGATGACCGGCCAACAGGAGCACCCCGGTACCGGCCGCCACCTCGATGGTTCCGCCACCTACCAGGTGAGCTTCGAGAATCTGGCGCGCGCCGCCGGCATCCGCAATGTGAGCACCGTGAACCCGGTGCGCGAGCGGGCGAAGTTCAAGGACACGCTCGCCGAGGCGCTTCGCAAGGACGAGCTCAGCGTCATCATCGCGCGCAGCCCCTGCATCCTTGCCGCCGGCCGCATCGCCGCGTGGGAGAAGGAGAAGGCCGCTGCCGCCAAAGCCGCCGAGCAGAACCCGCCCGCCGAAGGCTGCGGCTGTGGCTGCGGTTGCCAGAGCTGAAACAGGCATGAATCGAGGAGCTAGAAGTTAGGATCTAGAATCCGAACCACTCGGCTCTTCCGTGCCGCATCCTCCTCAATCCTAACTACTAAATTCTGACTTCTTCCGCTATGTCCTCTTCCACCACCAACGTCCGTTTCGCCGGTCTGGGCGGCACGGGTGTCATCAAGGCTTCCGACATCTTCGCCGACGTCGTCTTTCGGCTCGGCCACGAGACGAAGAAGGCCGAGGTCCACGGCATGAGCCAGCGCGGCGGCTCGGTGCAGAGCGATGTGCGCTTCGGCACCGCGGTGAGCAGCCCGATGATCCCCGATGGCGCTTGCGACTTCCTGGTCGTCATGGAGCCGTCGCAGGTCGAGGTCGTGCGCGCTGGTCTGCGCGCGGGCGGCACGCTGATCACTCCGGCGGAGATCGACACGGCAAAGCTGCCGTCGAGCAAGGCGCTCAACGTCGCGATGCTCGGCCGCTTGAGCCGGCACTTCGATTTCCCGGCGGAGATGTGGCAGGCCAGCCTGCGGGCGAATTTCCCGGCGAAGCTGCATGAGGCCAACGACAAGGCCTTTGCGCTCGGCCGCGGCTGAGACGGGCTGAGTCGTGCCCGATCTACAGGCCGCCGCGGACAGGCGGCCTGCTCAGTTATTAGGGATTTAGGATGGGGCCACGTCGTAAGCTTCAGGCTGTCATGAGAGGCTCGCTATTTAGCGGATTCGGCTGCCGCGGGTAGCGCGTAGAGCATGCCGTCTTGGCTGGTGAAAAGCACGAGGTTGCCGGCGATGGTCGGCGAGCCTGCGATGCCGGTCACGTAGCGGTCCGCCAGCGGCGCGAGCCGTAGTCGCCATTTCGGAGCGCCGGTGTGGCGGTCGAGCGCGACGAGGCCGCCGTCCTGGGCGATCGGATAGTTGGTGGCGCCGGCGGCGCCGGCGAAGACGGTGTCGCGTGTCGCGGCCGGTGTGCCCCAGCTCCAGCCGAGGACGTCCGTCGACCAGCGCTGCGCGCCGGTAGACGGATCAAGCGCGGATACCACGCGCAGGTCGGAGGAGCCGACGATGAGCTCACCGCTGTCGACCAGCGGCGCGGATTCGACCCAGGAGCCGGCGTGGAAACGTGACCAGCGCACGGCGCCGTCGGCGAGCGCGAGGCAGTAGAGTTTGCTGTTGCGGCTGCTGACCAGAACGGCGTCGCCGCAGAGTTTCGGATCGGCGGTCGCGGGCTGGCCGGTTTCGAAGGTCCAGAGCACGTGGCCGTCTTCCCGGGAGAGAGCGGCGATTCGGCCGCTCCAGCTTCCGACCACGAGGCGGTCTCCGGCGACGAGGATGGAGTTGCGCAGCAGCCCGCCGATGGCGGTGCGCCAGTGGATGGCGCCGGTGGCAGCATCGAGGGCGACGACATCGCCGGAGGCTGCGGGAACGTAGAGCGTGCCGTCGGCGAGCGAGGGCGTCGGTCCGGTGAAGTCGTAGGAGAACTCGGTCGGGGAGGGCGGGTGGCGGACAATGGCGCCGCCTCCGATTTCGCTTCGCCACTGCAGTGCACCGGTGGCGAGATCGAGGCGGAGGAGTTGCCCGGCCTCGTTGAGGACGAAGGCGGAGCCGTCGGCGAGCAGTGCGGCGCCGAAGATGGCGGCGCCGGAGTCGAAGCTCCAAGCGCGCGTGCCGTCGGCCAGACGCACGGCGTGGAGCGTGCCGCGCTCGTCGCCAACGACTGTGTACAGCGCGTCGGCGGCGGGCGTGGCCCAGAGCGCGGCGCCGGCTCGGTACGTCCACGCCGGCGCGGGCGCGGCGGGGAAAACGGGCGTGGCAGGCGTCGTCAGCAGGGCGTCGCTGCGGTGGAGGCGGACGGTGCCGTTGCCGCCGATGGTGCCGGTCAGCTCGCCGTCGTGCAGCGCGAGATCGAAGCCGACGTTGGCGTTGCGGTAGTGCTCACGGTCGAGCGTGACCGTGCCGATGTCGTTGCCGAAGAGGTGCAGGACGGCGAACCACTGGCGGCCGGTGAGCTGCCCGTCGGGACCCTCGCGGAACTCGAAGCCGATCTGGTAGCGCTGGTGCTCCTGTTCGGTCTCGCCGAGCCAATAGCCTTCGATCGGGCTGGTGGCGGCGAGCCGGAGGGTGAGCAGGGCGAGGATGCCAAGGATTGGGGTGCGCATGAGGGAGAAATACCGCGCGGACGGGAATTCCTTCAGACGATGTCGCGCGCGGCCGCAGGTGGCAGTTGGGGCGTTCGGCTTCGCTGGTGCAAGTGCGCACGTTTTGGACGTGCGGCATGGGCCCAAAAAAACTCAGCGCCGGCGGTACCGGCGCTGAGGTATGAGAGCGAGGCTCCAACGGACAGGAACTCGCATAGGGGAGAACGGAAATCGGGTAGAGGTGGCGTCCGGGCGGACGCGCTTGCTGAAGCGCGAAAGCTACCGAACTGCGGGCTTTACAGTACCATTTCGCCCTACCCATCGTCGATCACCCACCCGGGTGAAATTCGATGACTGCCGTGACCGGAGATTTCGCTGCCCGCCGCGTTCCGCGCCCGATGTTGCTGATGATGGCGCGGGCGGTACGGTTGTGGCTCGGTGCGGCGGCGCTCTCAGCGCTGTTTGTGCGCGGGGCCGGGGCCGGAGCCGACGAGGGAGCGACGCTGACTTGCGCATCGCAGGTGCTGACGTTGTCGGAGGAGCAGGCCGCGAGCGGGTTGCCGGTGCGGTTGCGCGGCGTGGTGGTTGGCGAGGCACCCCCGGTGGACCGGAGCTTCGTGCTGCACGACGCGAGCGAGTTCATCTACGTACTCGCGGACGAGGCGGACCGGTGGAAGTTCCGGCGCGGCGATCTTGTGGAGGTGGAGGGCGTGAGCGGCGCGGGTGGATTTGCGCCGCTGCTACACCTGCGCGTGGGTCGCAAGATCGGCGAGGGCACGCTTCCGGAACCGCGCAAGCTGAGGGCTGAGGAGCTCAACGCCGGGCAGTCCGATTCGCAGTGGGTGCGCGTGCGCGGCATCGTGCGGCAGTGCGAGCCCAACTCGACCTGGGCCGGGCGCTGGCGGCTGACGCTTGCGGTCGGCGGGCTGCTGGTTGCGGTGCGCGTCAACAGCGAGCGCTCGCTGGCGGATCTTGTCGACGCGGAGGTGGTGGTGGACGGCTTCTTTTTCAACCAGCACAACGTGAGCCGGCAGTTCGTGCGTGCGCAGCTCTATGTGCCCGAGGGTGTGCCGATCACGACGACGATCGCGGCTCCAGTGGACCCCTACGCCGCGCCGGTGCGCCCGGTTGGCAGCGTGCTGCAATTCGACCGGCACGGGCAGGTCGGCCACCGGCTCCATGTCCGTGGCGTGGTGTTGCACCAGGAGCCGGACGGCTGGTTCTGGATTCGCGACGGTGAACGAGGGTTGCGCGTGGCCACGAAACAGGCCGAGCGCCTCGTGCCGGGCGACCTGGTCGATGTCGTCGGTTTCCCGACCGAGGGCGGCTACACGCCGCGGATGGAAGATGCGGTTTTCCGCAGGAGCGGCTCGGGTGTCGCGCCGCAGGCGAACGTGCCGGCGGATATCCACGCCGCGATCGCCCAGGACTCGAACCTGATCGCCATCGAGGCGCGCATCATCGAAGCGCGGCGCAGCGGCGATGGGGCTTCGCTCGTACTTGACTGGCAGGGGCTGCTGGTGCCGGCGACGCTGGCGTTTCCCGGCGATACGGGCATGCCGGAGAACTGGGTGCCGGGGAGCACGGTGCGGGCGACGGGCTTGTGCACTGTGCCGCTCACGGACCCCACGCCGGTCGGCGGGCTTTTGGTGCCGAAGGCCTTCGAGCTGCGACTGCGCACGCCTGCCGATGTGCAGGTGCTTGCACCGCCCCCGTGGTGGAACCGACAACGGTTGTTCTGGGGACTGGGGATCGCGACGGGCGTCTTGCTCCTGGTTGTGGCGGTGGTGCTCTTTGCGGCACGACGGCGCTTCCGCGAGCAGGAGATCGAACGGGCGAAGGCCGAGGCGGAGTTCGCCGCGATCCTCGCCGAACGCAACCGCGTCGCCCGCGAGATCCACGACACGCTTGCCCAAGGGTTGGCGGCGATCTCGATGCAGCTGGAGCTGGCCAAGAACGTGCCTCCAGGCGGCGCGGCGGAGGCCGACCGCTATGTCCAGGCCGCACACCGGCTCGTGCGAGAGAACTTGGACGAGGCACGGGCGGCGATCTGGAACATGCGTTCGCAGTCGCTGGAAACCCACGACCTTGCTGGCGCGTTGGATGGCATCCTCCGCCAGCTCGCGGCCGGCCACTCTGTCGAAACCTCGCTGGAGGTCGAAGGGCAGCGGCGGCGTCTCGCGCCCCGCACAGAAAACGAGCTGCTCCGGATCGGACAGGAGGCGATCACCAACGCGATCAAGCATGCCTCGCCCCGGCGGATCGAGGTGCGTTTGGTTTTTCGCGAGAAACAGGTCGAGCTCATCGTGAGCGACGATGGCGTCGGCTTCGATCCGCAGCGGGCCGCAGCAGGCTGCGGCCGCTTCGGTCTGGTGGGCATGCGTGAGCGGGCCGCCCAGCTTGGCGCAGAGCTGGAGATCACGAGCGAGTCCGGCCGAGGCTCCCGCATCGGTTTGCGGGCGCCGACGCCGGATTGACGGCTGGCAATGCGCGCCAATCACCGGCAAACCACTCGCAGAATCCTCCTCCCATGCCCTCGACGTACATCCGGCTTCTCATCGTGGACGATCACCCGGCGTTTCGCGCGGGGCTCGTTGCGTTGTTGGCCGACCAGAAGGACCTGCGCGTGGTCGCCGAGTGCGGCGACGGGCGCGAGGCGGTGGAACTGTACCGGCGCGAGCGGCCGGACGTGGTACTGATGGATCTGCGCCTGCCGGGGCTGAGCGGCGTGGAGGCGATCCTAGCGATCCGCCAGGAATTTCCGGATGCACGAGTGATCGTGGTGACGACCTTCGACTCGGACGAGGATATCTACCGCGCGATCCAGTCGGGTGCGAAATCGTACCTGATGAAGGACATGTCGAAAGCCGAGATCGTTGGGACGATCCGTGCAGTGCATGCCGGGCAGGAGCGGCTTCCCGCAAGCATCGCCGGCAAGCTCGCGGAGCGTCGCCGCAGGCCGGAACTCACGCTGCGCGAGATGGAGGTGTTGCAGCTGCTCGTGAAGGGCCGGAGCAACAAGGAGATCGCCTTGGGGCTCTCGATCGCGGAGGACACCGTGAAGAGCCACCTCAAGACGCTTTTCGCCAAGCTCGGTGTGCAGGACCGAACCGCCGCTGCCGTGAACGCAATCCGGTACGGGATCGTGACGTTGCCGTAGAACGGCGATTCTGGGAGGCTAGTAGCTGCGTCTGCGGAGATGTGGATCAGCCTTTGCGTGTGAGCTTGCGGGTCGGGGCGTCCATCTGGCCGCGGGTGACGCCGAGCTGGTTGATCAGCTTGAACTCGCGCCAGAGTTCGGCGCCGGTGATCTCGCCGGCGAGGAGCTGGCGGTAGCGGCCGACCGTGCGCGCGATCTCGTCGGCCTCCTCGTCGAGAAACTCGACGCGGAAATGGCGGGCGCCGAGCTCGATCATCCGGCCGACGAACTCCGCGCCGGTCTGGGCTCGGGAGTTGAAGACGGTGTTGCGGCAGCCGGCGTCGGCCTTCACGGGATGCTCGGCGCCGATGTGGTCGCGGATGCGCAGGTCGACCTTCTCGCAGGGGCGGCCGCAGTCATGGTAGTCCTTGGCGCCGGTGAGGAACGCGCAGAAGACGCAGTGCTCCATGTGAAACATGGGCATGTGCTGGTGGATTGTGATCTCCAGCGCGGTCGGATCGTCGGCGGTGAGCAGCGCCTCCAGTTGCTGGATGTTCAGGTCGTACGATGCGGTGACTCGCTCGAGACCGAACTGGCGGCGAAAGTAGTCGGCTGTCCACTCGTTGGCGACGTTGAGCGAGAAGTCGCCGCGGCGGCGGCAGTCGGCGAAGAATGCGAGGTGGTCGAAGTTGCGGACGAGGTAGCCGTCGGCTTCGCAGGAGCGGACCTGCTTGAGAATCCACTCGTCGCCGGGCTTGGTGATGCGCGGCGGGGCGACCCAGAGCGTGCGGTTGGCACCGCCGGCGACGCGTTTCTCGCGGTGAGCTCGGAATCTCGCGACGGCCTCGCGGTAGTGCTTCGGGTTTTCGAACTCGCAGTAGACGGTGTCGACGCCGGGGAGCGGCAGCACGGCGTCGAGCTGTCGCAGGTGGTGGATGACGACGATCAGCTCGGGCGCGGAGGTTGTGGCGGCGGCGATGGCCGCCTCGTCGCGCTGCGGCCAAGCGGCGGTGGTACCGTCGGGCACGAGCGTCCAGTGGTGGGGTGCGGCGCGGAGCTCGTCGAGTCGGGCGACAGCGTCGCGTCGCACGCGGTTGAGCTCGCTCATCGGGAGCATGAGCCCGGGCTCGAGCTGGGAGTCCAGTTGCGCGAGCTGGAACGGCGTGCCGCCGAGCCGGCCGAACTGCTCGCGCAGGCGTTCGGGCGTGAGCGGGTGCTTCTCCGCGGCGACGAGCGCGATCGAGGACTCGGCCTTTGCGACGTGGCCGAGTTCGTCGCGCAGCAGGAGCGTGAGCGGTCCGCCGGCGTGGCCGTGGACCTCGGCGGAGACGGGGCGCAGCGTGCGCGGTTGGTCGCCGGCGAAGGTGGCGCGCAGGCGTTTCTCGTGCGCGGGATCGCTGTTCTTCCAGACGATGTCGCCGGGGTGGACGAGGGAGAAGTCGACGGCGCCGCGGCCGAAGGTGAGCAGCGTGTCGGCGCCGCGCGGGAACACCTCGTAGACGCGGCCGCCGGCTTCGCCTTTCTCGGGCGCGCCGTAGTCGAAGACGACGCCGTCGCCGGGTTTCACGGACGAGACGAGGCGGACGAGAACGCCGTCGCGTTCGACGCGGGTGACGGTGCCGAGGCGGACGCCGCGCTTGGTGCCGAAGCGGGCGTGGACGAGCTGCTGGTTGTCGATGCCGCGGAACCAGCCGGAGTGGAAGCCGCGCGAGAACGCCATCTCGAGGTCGTAGCGGTGCGCGTGCCAGAGGGCATCGACGGTGCGGCGGTCGCGGTTGGGATCAGCGGGCTGGTGGCCGAGTTCGGCGGCGATCCTATCGACGGCTTCGCGGTAGACGCGGGTGAGGTTGGCGACGTACTCGGCGCTCTTCAGGCGGCCCTCGATCTTCAACGACGCGATGCCGAGGCGGCAGAGGTCGGGGAGCACGTCGAGCCCAGCGAGATCCTGCGGGCTGAGGAGGTAGCGGCGTCCGCCGAGATCGACCTGCTTGCCGTTGGCGACGAGGTCGTTGGGCATGCGGCAGGGCTGGGCGCACTCGCCGCGGTTGGCGGAGCGGCCGCCGAGC
>CAZXHR010000061.1:20474-21738 GCA_964640465.1 uncultured Opitutaceae bacterium | reverse complement strand
TGCCAAGGGAAGGAGAACTCTACCGTGGTCCTGGGGCTGGGGGGTGATATACGGAAACCCGGCGTCCGTTCGTTCGCAGCCGATGAGCCGAATCTCTTGAACGTTGCACTCACGCGAGCAAAGGAGCGAATCTACGTTATTGGAAACGCGAGATTCTGGACGGAGAAAGTTCGTTTCCACACGCTGCAGAAAGCACTCAATCCCGAGTTCTCCGGAACGATCAGTCCGGAGCGGTTCCGAAGGAACTGGCGGCCCCCAAAGTCTCCGATACGCGGATTCAGAAATACCCCAGTGCTCGATCGCCGATAGATCGTGAGTAACTGAGACGAGTACGGGATTCCATGCCGAAAAAACCACACACTGCTACTGCTCCTCCAAACGGGCCTTGATCTGCTTCCAGTTTGGGCAGACCTGGTCCAGCAGCCGGAAGAAGCTCCGGTCGTGGTGCGGGTGTTTCAGGTGGCAGACCTCGTGAGCGATGACGCAGTCGACGCAGATCGACGGAGCCTTCACCTACTCAGGGTTGAGGTAGATACGTCCGTCGCGATGCGCACTGAGAGGACGGCCGCATCTTCGCCGAGTTCTGCTACGACAAACGTCCCCAAGCGTTTCTCCCGGAAATCGGTCGCCACACCGACGCCCTGATCTACGAAGAAACCCTCGCATCTCCCGACGCTACATTTGTCCGGTTTGGCCAAGGCAAAGACTGGGGAAAACGAGGTCGGCACGACGTCTTTGTCGTCATCCGAGTTCCCCTCGCTCGCTTAAGCGATGAGCTGACCGTCTATCGCTACATCAGCGATTTCGAGCCCTACGATTGGGCAGAAGGACGGACCGCGGTTCAACTGCGAGCGTGGGCTCGCCTTCTGGTCGCCGTAAAAGACATGGACTGTCGAACCCGCGAAGTGAGCACAGAGTTGGGAGAGAATATCTGGGACAACGAGGTGTTCCTTTACGAAATCCTCGAGTCTCACAAGTTGGCGCTCCACACCCGCGACGATTGGCATCCGGAAGCCTACGCCTTGTACCCTGAGGAAAGCATGGTCGCAAAGCCCGACGAGTTCTTCCCCCACGTCATCCAGTTCCTGAAGGAAAACGATCTGCCGTATCACCCGACCCAACTTTTCGGGAAGTTGAAGGCACCCTAACCCTACCGCACCAAGACTGGGTAGCGGCGGTGCTACAGCCCCCTCCGCTGGCTTTGCCGTGGGGAAACCCGCTCCCGTTCCTGCTGGGCCCCATGGCGCGCGGCGGTCGGCGTGAC
>CAZXHR010000061.1:0-20464 GCA_964640465.1 uncultured Opitutaceae bacterium | reverse complement strand
CCCGTATTGGCCATGCGTTGATCGGCAGCCCGGCGTTCGGTGGAGCTTTTTAGTAGGTTCGCTGCGAGATTCGCGTCCCCCGACTCCACGAACGCCTTTACCTCGTGCTTGGTGCGGATGTGGTCGGCCGGCCCCATCTCCTTCACGTGGAGGGTTTCGGTGATGCGGCGCAAGGCGTCGGGTTCCTGTCGTAGGGAGAGCAGTGCCTCGACGGTGACGCCGGGCGTTTCTTTCGGATTCATGGGGGGATCGATGTGGGGAGTCAGGACGGCCGAAGGTTAACCTTCCGAAATCCATTCGTGCAATGGCGCACCACGGCAGTGTGGTCGGGCAACCGCCGAAACTCGTGCGGTTTGATGCGGTACTCCTCGACCTGCTGGAACGTGTGGGCGGTGTGATCGAGGTGCACGGTGCGGGTAGCGCGTTCGACCCAATGCTTGCCGAGGGCATTCGCGCACCGCAGGGCGTCGAGCTCCGCTGCCGCGCGGTACATGACCAGGTTCTTCAAATTGAGCGCGAGCACCTCGGCCTGCTCCTTGGTCTGCGGCGGAATCAGCGACTCGAAGGCCTGTGCCGACACGACCAGCATCAGCAGGCAATCGCGCAACCGGTCGATGACGTTGAAGTCGCTCGTGCCGTCGTGCGACGCGGTGATGGCGTTCTGAAACTCGTCGCCCACGTATACCAACTGGTTCAGTGCATACTTCTCCCAGGGCGGTAACGCGTAGCGGCGTAACGCATGCCGGTAGAGCAGTAGCTTGATCACGGTGAAAACGTATTGCCGCTCCGTCGTGTAGTCCTGCGGCACGTCAATGCAGAAGATCTTGCCCCGATCCACATCCGCCATCGTGCAGGTGTCGGGCTCGTTCGAGCTGAACACCTCGGCGATTTCCGCGGTGCCGAGATATTCGAGGGAGTTCTGCGAGGTTCCGATTTCACCGGCGCGCTGCTCCTTCGCCTCGTGCTTGAGGTAGGTCTGCTCCAGCGTTTCCGCGAGCCGGATGCGGCGCTCCGTGGGATCACGTTCAGTGAGCTTTTCGAGTGCAGCCCGAAGGGCGTTCTCTGAAGTCAGCAGGTCGTAGGCGTTCGTGGCCGTGACCGGCCGGCCGATGTCGGCGAGCAATTCGAAGGCCCGGCCGATGTGCGCCGCGCCCTTCACTTTGAAGAAGCTCTTCTCGTCCTTCGGGTTCAGCGCCGCGGCCGTATCGACGAGGATCCGCGCACGCGTGGTGAACGGCAACCGGGCGTCGCCGGTCACGTTCAACCGGTGGAGCGGCTTGCTCCCCTCGCCCACCAACCGCGGTCGAAGCCGGATGATGTCCTGCGTGCGTCCGTGCTTCTTCGCGAGCCATTCGAGGTGAAACCACTCGTCGCCCTTGTTCGCCATCACCACGCCTCCGAGCGTTGAATCGCGGCGGATCAGCTCCTCCAGCAGCCGATTCATGCCCGTCGTCTTCCCCGAACCGGTGTCGCCCGAGAAGAAGAAGTGCCGGTTCGCCTTGTCGCGCGTCCACTGGAACCCAGCGAACGACAGCGTTATCGCCCACCGGTCCGCCACGATCCGGCCGTCCGGCGCGACGACGTAGCGCCCGTGGTCGGCGTAGTAGAAGAGCAACGCCGGCAGCACCGCGCAGGCCGCGCCGATGCCCCAACTCCACGCGCCCGGGAGCCGCAGCGCGCCGAACAGGCCCGCGCCGGCGATGACCAACGCGAACGGCAATGCCGCCGACTTCGGCAATCCCGGCTCGTTGCGCCGCAGGTTCCGCAGGATCAGCACCGCGGAAATCCCGACGAAAACGGCCGCCAACACGAACGCGCCGACCGTGATCGCCTGCGGACTTTGCAGCCATTTTCGCAGCAAAAGGTCGGGTGGCGGGAGCGTTTTCATCGCGTCGTGATGCCGCCACACAACACCCCCCGCGCGTTTTCCGCCAGAGACCGAGCCTACCGAAAAAGCGGTAGGCGCTCCGATCGCCTCCTTCCGGTATCCGACATCCCGTTTCCGAAGCGACGAAGTCCTTAGGGTATTGCGTCTGTTGCCGAAAAAGCGCGGGGGACTCGAGAAAACCCTCTCAGCTTTTCGCAGCCCAAAGCCTCAAGAAGAGCCCCGGATGCCCACCGCACGCTACACCGTCCCCGGTAGGCGCCCTACCTTGGATTCGGTGGGGGCGGTCCGTTGAGGGGACGAGCGCGTTCCGGCCCACTGGTGACATGATCACCGTGGGCACCATCAAGAGCGGCTCGAACTACCTCGCGCACCACCTGCGCCGGAACGACTACTGGACCGAGGGCGAGAAGGAAGTGCAGGGCGAATGGATTGGCGAAGGGGCCAACGCGCTCGGCCTGACCGGCCCCGTCACCGACGAACCGTTCGACGCGCTCCGCAGCAACCGCAACCCGCGCACCGGCGAACAGCTGACGGCCCGGGCCCAGGTCGATCGGGTCGCCTTGTTCGACATTCAGCTCTCCGCGCCGAAGGACGTGAGCGTATTGGCGACGGTCGGCAACGACGACCGCGTCCGTACCGCCTTCGCGGATTCGGTAAAGGTGGTGCTCACCGAGATGGAACGCTTCGCAGCCGTGCGCGAGCGCCGGGGCGAAGCCGCCGCGAGCGAACAGTTCCGCCTCACCGGCAACTTCGTCGGTGCGAAGTTCCTGCACGACACCAGCCGCGATCTCGATCCGCAGCTTCACGTCCACGCCGTACTGGCCAACGCGACGTGGGATGGCGCGCGCAACGAGTGGCTCGCGATCCAACCCGCGGAAATGCTCCGCGCAGCGCCGTACCTCCGGCAGGTGCTGTACCGGGAACTCGCCGGCCGGCTGCGCTCGCTCGGCTACGAGCCGTACGAGATGAACGCGAAAGGCTTCTCGGTACGCGGCGTCGAACACCTGCGGGAGCGTTTCTCGAAACGTTCCCGCGCCGTCGAACAGCTCGCGGCCGAGTTCGCGGCGGAGAAAGGGCGCAAGCCCACGAAGCGCGAAGTCGAGGTGCTCGTGCGCGAGTCGCGGGCCGACAAGCTGACCGAGGTCAGCACGCCCGAGGTCCGCGCAGCCCAACGCGCCGAGCTCTCGGCCGCTGAGGCGCAGGGACTCGACGAACTGGTCCATCTCGCCCGCACGCGCCAGCCGCGCGAGCAGTGGTCGCACGGCAACGCGCAGACGATCCTCGAAGCCGCGCTACGGCATGTGTTCGAGCGTGCCAGCGTCGCCCGCGAGGGCACGATCCTCGGCGCGGCACTCGAACTGCATCCGGACTTCTACCGTTGGCAGGACCTGCGCGACGCACTCGGCGCCTATCCCGATGCGATCCGCAGCGAAGGCGAACTCACGCTGCGCCTCATCCGTCGCGAGGAAGCGGCGACCGTCGAGCGTCTGCGCAGCGGTCGCAACACGCGCTTCGCGCTCGGTGATCCCGCGAACCTGCCGCCGACCTTGACCGCGGGCCAGCGCCACGCGGCGACCGCGCTCCTCGAAAGCCACGACTTCGCCAGCGTGCTGGTCGGCGACGCCGGCACTGGCAAGACGACCGTGCTCACCGCCATCGAGAACGCGTACCGGGCCGCCACCGGGGCGTCGTTCGTCCCGCTCGCACCGACAACGAAGTCCCGCGACGCGCTCGCCGAGAGCGGTTTCACCGCGGCCGACACCGTGCAACGTTTCCTCGCCAGCGAGACATTGCAGGCCGAGGCCACGCGACGCCTGATCCTCGTCGACGAGGCCGGCCTGCTTTCGACCCAACAGCTCGCCCAGCTCACGAAGATCGCCCACGAGATCCGCGCCCGCCTGTTGCTCGTGGGTGACACAAAGCAGCACTACAGCGTCGAGCGCGGCGACGCGTTGCGCAACGTGGTCGAGCACTCCGGCATCCCGGTCGTGCGCCTCGCCGAGGTGCTGCGCCAGCGCAACGAGGCCGACCGGCGCTTCAGCCGGCTCCTCGCCACCGGCGACGCCCCCGCAGCCTTCGCGTACGCGGAAGAGCGCGGCCTGATCGTCGACACCGCCAACGACAACGAGCTGTACGCCCGCGCCGCGGCGCACTTCGTCGACAACACGGCCAAGGGCATCGCCACCTTGGTCGTCGTCCCGTTCTGGGAGGAGATCGAGCGCTACAACGCCACCGTCCGGCCCGCGCTCCGCGCCGCCGGTCGGCTCGGCGAGGTCGAGGTCGTGCGCACGGCAGTGAAACCGTTGAGCTGGACCGCCGAGCAGAAGGTCCATTGGCACGAGTACCAGGTCGGCGACCGTCTGCTCTTCTCCCGCGACACGCGCTTCTTCCGCCGCGGCACCGCCGCCGAGGTCGTTGCCGTCCTCTCCGACGGCCTGATCGCGCGCGGAGCGAACGGCCGCGAGGCCAAGCTCACGCGTAAGCAGCGCACGACCTACGACGTCGGCCGCCTCGAATCGTTGCCCGTCGCGGTCGGCGACAAGCTCCTGATTCGCGGTCGCGACGACGATGCCGGCTTCAGCAACGGCGATCTCAAGGAAGTCGCCCACGTCGATCCCGCGGCCGACCTCATCCGGTTCACCGACGGGCAGGAACTCCCGCGCGACTTCGCCGCGTGGACCTACGGCCACGCCATCACCTCGTACCGCTCGCAGGGCAGCACCGCCGAAGAATCGATTCTCGTGCTCGGCGAGGTGGCGGCACGCGCGTTGGCGCGTCGCCAGTTCTACGTGGGCAACACCCGCTACCGCGGCAGCCACGCCATCTACGTGGCCGACAAGGAGGCGATTCTCGCCCGGCTCGCGCGCCCCGACGCGGGCCGCGAACTCGCCACGGAATTCATGCAACGCCACCGCATCACCGAGCGCCTCGTGCCGCGCGCGCTGCGCAACCGCAGTCCGCGCCAGCAGGCAGCCTGGCTCGCCGCCCAAGCCCAACAACGCATGCAACCGCAGCGCCAAGGTGAACGACGCACCGTATGAACCCGCCCATCGTTCTGCGGAAACCCAAGTTGCACTTCGAAACGGCCGACCGCCCGGCCCACGTCACGTTCGACGACGGGCACCGCCTCTGCCGCATCCTCGCGTGGTCGCACTTCAGCGAAGCCCGCTGGGAGAACGGAAACCCGAACACGATTGAGATCGAGATCGGCGACTGGCTCGTCGCGCTTCGCGGTCATAACCTCGGGCCGCTCCTGGTTGCCATCGGCGGACCGACCCTCGCACTGGTCCGCGCGATCCCGACACTCGCCAACGATAGCGAGCACGAGAACGACACCTTCGTCACCGCGATCCATTTCTCCCAACCGCCGCCGACACTTGCCGTACGAGACCGCCCAAGACAAATCGAGTTGGGCCTCGGAGAGTAGTTTTCATTGGGCCACTTCGATGGCCCCGCCCCCCCTGCTACACCGCACTACTTCTTCGCAGAGCCAGAATTCCCCTTCGACACCGAAGGCGCAGGCTTCTGAGCAACGATAACGATCTTCGGCTTAGGCGTATTGGGCGGGCACCCAACTCCACCGCGCACCTCAAGGCCCTCCGATACTATCAGGCCTCTCCCATTCTCACGTAGTTGCCCCGCCTTGATCGACTGCGGTTGATTGCTTTCCGGATTCGGTTTCATCGGCTTCTGTAGTTTGAGTTTCAGGAATTAGCTCGATCGATAGGTCATCACGCTTCCTGCAAAGGTATAGATTGGTGCATTCGTACAGAAACTGGGCGTTACCCTGTCCTAGGTTGGAATAGACATCAACCTGGGCCAACACCAGCTCGCGATCTCCTCCTTCGTCAGACCACACCGCAATCGCGCCATAGTACACCAAGGACTCCTTGTGGTCCCGAATCACGTACCATTTCGGCGCACTGATCTTTGAGTCCAAAAAATAGTTGAACACATCCTCATCACCGAAGCGATTCGTACACCGGAGCATCTGGCACGCCCTGTTCCAGATCTTCTTGCGGTGCATAAACGAAAGAACCGCAGCAACAGGGACAGAGCAAAGCGTCGAGACCCCAAGTACGATGTCATCCGGTTTCGTCCCCCCAGCAATCAGACTCCGAACAAAGGAGAAATCCGCATCATGAGGTAAAAAATCGAGACACGGAAACTTCGCGCAAATCACCGATGTACCCCAAAACATCGCATCCGCCGTTAGGTAGCACAGAATCGCAAATACAAAGATACTGAGGACAGCCTCTACCGTATTCGAACCGATCTTCCCGGCTAACCTCTTCAGGAGAAAGTAGGTAGCGATGCCTGGTATACCCACCAGCATGAGACGGTATGTGAACTCAGAGATATTCATTAGCCCGATAAATGCCTACACACCAATATGGCGAAGTCAGCGCTAAACAGCGCATCCCTGACAATCGGAGCGCGTTCAAACCTATGCGCGTTTCCCAAAACTGTTCTCGGCAAACAGAAGCCCCCGGCGCGGGCTGGCGCCGCCGGGGGCTGATGGTCGCATAAATGCGGGGGGCAGCAGAGGATGTTGGTCGTTGCGACCGATCCGGAATTCGTCGCCATGCTAATCCGGCTACCGTTCGAATCCAGTCATTTGTCACGGCTGCTCGTAGCCTGATTGGAACGAGGCGCGCCGGGTGATTTCCGCTCTCTCGATACAGGTCAGCCATCTCTCCCGCGCCGTCACGTTTAGCGTGGTCTTCGTAAATTCTGCGCAAAGCGGCCTACCCTTTTTTCGGTAGGCGCGGCCCATTGATGCCCGCCCGTCGAACCGCTTTCTCGTCCACCGTGCGATTCGTGGGCCGACCGGATGGGGAGGCAACGAGCAGCGCGGGAATCGGCCACCACAAGCGCCGGAGCAATGGAGGAGAGAATCATGACAACCACCCTGATCCTGGCAGCGCCCTACGTGGCGCTGACGCTCGGTGCGGCGATGCTGCTGAAGGCGCTGTACCTCGGCTCGGAACACCGTCCGCAATCCACCGAACCGACCAACCACCGCAAGCTCGCGCTCGCGGTCCTCGGTGCGCTGATCGTGCCGACACTCGCCCGCGCGCAGGCGACGGACCTGCGCTCCGCGACGGAAGCCGGCAACGCAATCATCATGTACCTGAGCGGCGTGCTCGCCGCGGTCGGCATCGTCGCCGCCGGTGTCGCGATGATGATGGGCCGTCAGTCCATCGCGAAGTGGGCTTTCGCCGGCGCGATGATCTGCGGCCTGGCCTTCGCCATCGTCCGCACGATGTGGAGCAGCATGGGCATGGAAGCTTCAAACGTCGGGTCGTTCTGATCCGCCACCGCACACCGCCCCATGCCTTCCCAGCACCTCAACGAACACGACGCCAACCAAGGCGCGCAGTCGTCGGGCGAGTTCCTCGGCATGACGGGGAACTCGGGCTGGTACCTCCTCGGTTCCGGCGGCGTTACCATTTTGATGGTGATCCTCCTCTGGGGCGTGCTCGGCGTCTCGCTACTCCTATGCCTGCTGGTCGGCATCGTCCTGTGCGGTCTGTCGGTCACGTACGTCTTCACGCTGAAGAACAACAAGCCCGAGCACTACGACACGGATTTCTTCGAATCCGCCTTGGTCGAAGCCGGGCTCTTGCAGTTCGCGTTCGGGCCTCGTGCGCGGGGCATGGCCAGTCCGTTCACAGCACGGGCCGGTGCCGAGTCCTTCGTGGTGGTCGCACCGTCCGCCCAACGGCGGCGTGCGCCCCAACCCGCGGTCAGCCACGCCCGGGCCGGCGCCGCGAAGCCGGCGCCCGCCACTGAATCCTCGCACACGGGCGGCAAGCCATCCGGCGCCGAGGAGGAGCAACCGGTGGTCGCACGGCGCGACTACGAGCAGTTGCAGGAGCAACTCGCGAGCACGGAAGAACTGTTGGAAGACGCTCTCGCGGAGGGCGCGGAGGCCTGAGCCATGCGTATCGAACCCGTCGACGGTTTCTTCGGTGAGAACATGATCGTGTTCGAGGGGCTGCACCGCGGCGGCTTCGTCTCGCGCGGGTTCGAGGTGATCGCGCCCGATCTGGAGCACGCCGATCCGGTCCATCACAACGCGTTCGAGTCCGATCTGGTCGCGTTGCTCTCCGTCCTCAAGCCCGAGTGGCGGCTCCAGGTGCAGTGGACGACCGACTCCGACTATCGGCACGCGTTGCACCGCTACCGGGAGGAAACGATTCGGCACTCCACCAACGAGTGGAGTACCCGCCAGCGCAACGAGCGCTACGTGCGCTACTCGCGCATGATGGAGGACGGCACGCTGCGCCGGGAGCGACTCCGGCTATATTTCACGATCCCGGTCGACGCCGAGATCCTCGGCCAGAGCGCCGGCCGACTCACCAACAGCGCCCTGCTGAGCGCGTACGCGGAGCAGTTCAAGCAGACAGGGCAATTCCTCCAGGCGCTCTTCTCGGGCAGCGGTGGGCAGGTCCGCCCCATGACCGACGCCGACCATTTTCTCCACTACCTCGAATTTCTGAATCCTTCCCTGCCGGAGCAACGGGTGACCGATCCGCTGGAGTTCTTCGATCCGGAGAAATCGCTTCAGGAGAACTGCTGGCTCGGTGAAGGCCGCCCGCTCGAAAAGCCCGACACCGGTTTCTACCTCGATGGCTACTACCACGGGATGCTCGTCGTGAAGTCGCTTCCGAAACGCACCCGGCCGAGCCTCGCGTATCTGCTGACCAAGCTCGGTTTCCGCGAGTACGCGATCACCGTCAACGTGCAGGCCGTGGACGTAGAGGAGTTGATCGAGAAGGAGCAGAAGGAGCTGAACCGCGTCGAGGGCGACTACGAGAGCCTGAAGAAGGTGAAGCTCCTCGCCGCGATGCGGACGAAGGCGACGAAGATCGCCCGGTACAGCAACGGCGACAGCTGCCCCTACCGCGTCCAGTACATCATCCGCGCCTGGGACCGGAACCGCGACGATCTCCGCGCGAAGCTAACCGCGCTGAAAGCCGCGGTCGCGAGCATGGAGCGCGCGCAGGCCTACGAGCCGGCGCTCGAACCCTCCGCGCGCAATTTCTTCTACTGCACATGGCCGGGCTGGTCGTTCAGCCGGTACGACTCCCTCTGGCACGACTACGACGACATGCTCGTCGCGAACATCCTGCCGTTCTCGTCGACGCCGGTCGGCCATCTGGAAGCGGCGGAGTTTCTCTACGAGGGACCGAACGGGAACCTCGTCGGCGGCCGGACGTTCGTCGGCGAGGGCAACAGCCAGACACCGCAGAACGCCGTCGTGATCGGCACGACCGGCTCCGGCAAGAGCGTCAACGTAATCGATATCCTGACGCAGACCGAGCCGTTCTATGCGTACACCATGATCGTCGAGGAGGGAGAGTCCTACTCGACATACGTCCGCACCGTCGATCCGACCGCGGAGCCGATCATCGTCCAGGCCAACGGCAAGCTGACGATGAACTACCTCGACACGCGCGGCCTGCCGTTGTCCGGGCTGCACCTGAGCGCCGCCGCCGCGTTGCCCATGTTGATGGTCGGCCAATCGAAGGACGAGGACCGCAACAAGCTCCGCCAAGCCCTGCTTTCGAACGCCATCGGCCGACTCTACGAGGACTTCTCCCGCTGGTACTCGAACCGCCACCCCGACGAAAGCGCCCTGCTCGCCCGGCGAGCGCTGGCGCTCGATGTGTACCGGCGCGAACACATGGGACCGCAGGCCACGGAACTCGACGCGTTCCTCGAGTTCGGCGAGTTCGAGCAGCGCCGCGCCGACGAGGCCGCTGCGTTCCTCGCCACAGCCGACGAAGGCGAAGTGGTCCGCTTCTCGAAGTCCGCGGCGGGTGCGCAGCAGATCCGCGACCTGATCTTCGCGCGCCTCTCGCCGGCGGACCAACCGCAGCACGGGCACCTGCAGGAACTCCTCGCGGCGGAAGCCTCCGGCCCGCACGCCGAGGAGATGCGCTACCTCGCGACGCTCCTCGAACCGTGGGCGACCGGCGGCAGCTACGGCGAACTCTTCGACGGCGTCTCGAACGTGAGCCTAACCGGGAAGATTGCGCACTTTGAACTTGGTTACATTCCGGAATCCGCGGAGGAGCTGAAATCCGCCGCCGCCTTCCTCATCGCGAACTACACCCGCTCGCACATGATGCGCCTGCCGCGCGCCCTGCGGAAACGGAACATCTTCGAAGAGGTCGCGCGCTTCTCCCTCGTGCCGTCCGGCAAGAAGGTCCTGCGCGAGTCCTACCAGCAGCTCCGCAAGTACAACGTCTGGAACGTCGCCACCGTCCAGAACTACGAGCAGTTCAAGACCTCCGACATCCGCGGCGCCGTGCTCGGCAACAGCCGCATCCTCTTCCTGCTTCGCCAGAGCGACCGGTCTGACATCGAGGATCTCGCCCAGGACTTCCCGATCCCCGAGGCCGTGAAGGACGCGGTGATGAGCCATCCCGAACCCGAGAAGATCATCGGGCCGAAGTTCTCGCAGTTCACCTACTACCACACCGACGAGCGCCGACCGCTCATCGTGACCATGCGCAATGTCGCCTCGCGCGAGATGCTCTACTGCGCGTCGAGCTCCGGCGCGCACTTCGACGAGCGACAGAAGGCACTGCGCGGTCACGCCAACATCGTCGACGCCATCGTCGCCAACGCCTGATCCATGAAGACGCACCAACAAATCCAAGCCGAAGCTAACCAGGTCGCGATTCTCGGTCAGCAGTTCCGCGACGCACAGATCGCCGGCGGAGCGGGCCTCAACACCATCGCCGAGTCTCCGGCGCTGGTGAACTTCCCCACCTCGTCCTCCGCTGGCGAAGGCGCGCCCGTCGCCCACATTCCTCGCGCCGAGCGCTTCGTCGATGCCGTGATGGAGCGACCCAACCTCCTTTACCGCCTCGTCGAACGGGAACCTGAGCCTGTCGCGGGTTCATTCGGACCGGTGGCGACTGAACGCTCGCTCGCCGTGGTCGCGGTGAGCAGTTCGGCCTTCGACGTTCTGCGCACCGGCTACGAGTTGGCCGAGGAAGAGCGGTTGGCAGAGCGACTCGCTCCATACGACGAACGGGACGAAGGCGGCGACCGCGAGGAAAGGACCGCCGCGCTCGAATCGATCCTCGAATCCGAACTCCTGCCGCTGGCGGACCGCCTCCGGACGAAGGCGGAGATCGGCGCCGTCCTCGATGGGGAACTCGAAGCCGGAGACCTCATCGCGCGGACCATCGCGCGCCAATACGCACGCGAGGGTCGTGGCGAAGCCCAGCACGTCCGCCACGAAGTCCGGCTCACCATCGACGAACTCTGAACCTCAACCGAAGGACTCTCATGCAACGTCTCCTCGACAGTCTCGGCTTCTCCAGCCCCTACCTCTTCGGGCTCTTGCCCCTGCTTCTCCTGGCGCTGCTGGCGTCGGGCTGCGCGACGGCGGGCCCCGATTCGGCCGGCCGCACCCGCAATCTCATGACGACCGCGGCAACAACCGCCGGTGGCGCCTACGTCGGCGCCAACAACAGTCACGACAAGGCCAAGGGCGCGGCCATCGGCGGCGCCGCCGGCTTCGTGGTCGGCGAGGCCGTGAACTACTTCAACACGAAGGCCCAGCGCGAAGCGTTCGTCGCGGGCTACGAGAAAGGGCAGTCGGACGCCGTGAAGCAGCAATACTGGGTCGCGCGCGACAACCAGCGCCCCAAGGCCGACGACGGCTACGAGGAGACCTACTACGAGATCGACGTACCCCAGAGCGACCGCGACGGCGTTCGCCGCGAACCGACCAAGCGGGTCATCCGCGTGGTCATGCCCAAGGAGGAATCATGAGAACTCCCATCACCCTCGCGTTTCTGCTCTCGCTAGGCGCCGCGTCGAGCCACGCCCAGTGGGCGGTGGTCGACGTCGCCGGGCTTCAGCAAAGCATCACGAACTACTCGGCGCTCACGAAGCAGATTGCCCAGCAGGCGACGCAGATCAGCAACCAGGTGCAGCAGATCAAGCAGTACGAGACACAATTGAAGAGGCTCGGCGACATGTCCTCGGTGAAAGATCTCGTCGGGTTCTCCGAATTCCGCGCGGATCTCAACCTGCCGACCCAAATCACCTCGTGGTCAGAAGGCCTCGTGCGAGTGAATGGCCAAGGACTCTTCGGCGACACCCGCGGCGGCGTCTTCCTCCAGATCTCGCCGGAGTTCCGCGACTTCGATGGCGCTGTAATCGAGCGCGATGCCAACGTCTACAAGCCGGCGCACGATGTCGTCGTCACCGTCGACGAGTTCAAAGCCGTGCAGAGCGACGTGCTCACACGGCGTGAGGATCTGAAGCGCGCCATCGCTCGGACGAGCGAGGCGTTGCAGGCGGCCAACACGGAGGCCGAGCAGCAGAAACTCGATTCGGTGCTGAAGGCCCAGTACGGGCAGCTGGCGGCCATCGACTCCGAAGTCTCGTTGAGCGCCGCCGAGGTCCAGGTGAAGGCGGCCGAGGCGAATGCGATGAACGCCGCTCAGAACGAGGCCGAAGCCGAGGCACGGCGGAAGCTCGCACAGCAGGAGGTGACGAAAGTCACCACGGCCTTCAAGCCCTCCTACGAGTGCCTGCTCCAGTACGTAACAGAACGGTCATTAAGTCGGTGACCCCAAAGTCCGAATTGAAATGTCCGGATACGCATCTAGCGAAACCGCGTTTATGAAAACAACTGTGGTGGTTGGGATCACTCTGGTTGCATTGCTGGCAACAGCGTGCACGGATCACGAAGCGGAAGCGCGCAAGGCGAAGGCCGAGGCGGAAGCCAAGGCCCGGGCCGCGGCGGCGCGAGGGGAGATGGAGGTGGTGCCGAAGGCGTTTCAGTCACGCGACTACTTCAAGAAGAACGAACCGGAGAAGAAGCCGGAACAGGCCACTGAGCCGGAGAAGCAGAAATCCTGAACTGCGTCCTCATGTTGCTCCCGATTGGCATCATCCTTCCGAATTCCTACTACGATGGCTTGTCCACGTTGTGGGGCGGTTGTGCATATGTCGGGAGCACCATCGTCGCGGCCGGGCTCGTATTCCAAATCGTCCGCAGCCGGCCCGACGGTTCGACGTTCATCTGGCTCCTCGCAAAGGTGTTCATCATCGGGATCAGCACCGTCCTTCTTCGCGAGTGGCTGATGCGCCTTAACGATGTGGTGATGGCCTTCAGCGCAATGATAGGCATGGACCCGACTTCGGTGGACGACCGGTTCGTCCAGTTCATCGCCGGAAAGGCGCCGACCGATCCGGACACAAGTGTCTGGGACATCATCTGGGGCACCGAATCCATCGGCACCGCCTTCTGCTACGCGTTCATCTGGCTGTTCGGTTGGACGTCCTGGGGAATCCAGTATGTCGTGAAGTTGGTCGGCGACATACTGCTGACCGCCGGCTGGTCACTGAGCCCGATCTTCCTCTCGTTCTTCATGCTGCGTCCGATGGCTGGCGTGGCCCAGAAGTACATCGTCGGTCTGATCGCGCTCGTATGCTGGCCCTTCGGGTGGGTGATCGCAGCGGTCGTCACCGACGCGATGCTTCAAGCAGCGGCGGTGGCCAATCTCATGCCGGTCATCGCGGCAGGCAATCCGCTCGCCGCTCCAACACTGACCGTCCTGCTGATTGGCTCGTGGATGATGCTCAGCTCAGTTCTGGCCCCGTGGGTCATAACAAAGGTGCTGGTCATGGGTATGAATCCGGCGACCGCGTTCGCTCAAGGAGTCGGAGGCGTTGCGCAGGCGGCGTTTGCGGGCGGAGTCGGCGCGGCCGTCACTGCCGCAACCGGAGGAGCTGCCGCACCGGTAGTGATCGCAGCGGGCGCGGCGGGTGTGCTCGCCGCCGGCTCTGAATCTGCGGTCCGTGGCGGCGGCTCGGCACAGACGACAAACAACGCTGTCCGAGGCGTAGCGGGGCTCTACGCGGGACGATTCATTCAGCGACAAACCGCCGCAGCGGAAGCGACAGCCTCCGCACAAAGTCGCCAAGCAGAAGCATCAGAAGCGTTCACCTCTCAGTTTGCCGAACACGCCCGGCGCAAGCGCCAGAGCAGTGGGTTCGAACAACAACCGCACAACGAAGACCCGAATCGGGCTGCAATCGACATCGACTCAAAATGCTAACGCCAAACCGACGAATCACTGAAGCCGCCGAGAAGACTGCACGGGCGGAACAACGGATCGCCGCGTCGAAAGAGCAACTGGTCCACAACGTGGCCGATTTCCTCGACGCTTGCGATGACCTGGCTGAGGGAGACGGCGCCGCGCGCCCGGCTCCTCCCCCGCTTCCCGCGAAGGCTCAACCTCCCCGGAAATAGTCGTCATGGGAGCCAACGCCGACACCGCAGCACCCCACCCTTCCACGGCCACGCCGTCCTTCGGAAAACCGAAGTCGGCGATCCTGGCGGTCTTCGACCGTCAGCGCCGTCAGTCCTTGATCTGGTTCCTCATTGCAGTGTCGGCATGGGTGTGGGCGGCGTGGGACCGTCAGCAACTCGTCGAGAAACTCACGCGCCAGCGCGAGGTCGTGCTGATCGACAGCCTTGGCACCTACTACGTCTCGCCGGTCGTGGACATCCAGCACGCGACCGACCTGCACGCGATGCAGACCAAGCTCGCCTGCAAGGCGCTCTTCGAACGCAACCCTCAGGGCTTGGACAACCCGGAGTTGTTCAAGCAGCTCTTCCTGCGCGAGGCCGCCGAAACGGCCCAGAGCGTCTTCAACAAGACGAAGTCGGAGTACGAGGCTAAGTCGCTGCACCAAAAGGTGGAGGTCGGTGTTCCCGAGATTCTGAGCACGCGCGACAACACCTTCTACACCGCGGCCGACGTTCAGCTAATCCGCGTCGGCGCGTTCCAAGGCGCGCCGATCACGGAGGTGCTGCACTACCGGGTGAAGTTCAAGTTTCTGGTCAATCCGGACCTCACGCGAAACGGGCGGTATCCGACCGCGGTCGCCGCGTTCCAAGTCGAACCCGTCAAAACCTGAGGAGACCATAACATGGGGATATGGAGAACATTCGCGCTCCTGCTCGGAGCCGCGACCGGGCTGGCAGCGCAACCGATCCGGGAATTCCCGCTCGATCCGCGGCAAGCGGTCGATCTGCCGGTGTCCCGTGAGGTCACGACCGTCGTGTTTCCCGGCCCGCTCTCGGCGGTCGCCGGCGCCGACATGCTGATCGAAAACGGCAAAGCCTCCGTCGACGTCGACGAGGGAACGCCGCTGCGCTTCCACGTCACCCACGCGCCCGGCGCCAACTTCGTCCTCATCCGCAGTCTCGCGCCGGATGCCGCCGCACGACTGACCGCCATCTACGAAGGCTCCGCCTACGTGATCGAACTCCGCACCGTCGCCGCGAACTCGGTCGCCAGCGCGATCTTCAAGCGGCCGGCGGTACCGACGGCGGTACGCGTCGAGAGCCCGCCGGATGCGGTGAAGTTTTCGCCACGCATCGGCCTGAGCCTCCTGGATCGTGCCCGCGCCTACCCGGTGCTCGTTCGGTCGGTGCCGAAAGCCGTCGAAGGCGTGACGCTCCGCGCGCAAAACCGGAAGGTCGTCCTGCCCGATCTCGAAGTCACGGTTCAAGAAGTCTACCGCTTCTCAAAGGAGGATGCGGTCGTGTTTCTCCTCCAACTCAAGAATACGACGGACGCCGTGCTCGATCTCGCGCCGAGCACCTTCGCCGCCCGAGTCGCGCAGGAACGTTTTCAGCAATCGATCGCCAACGGCCCGCGCACACTCGCCCCGGGCGAGAGCGCCGAAGCCGAGTTCGCCGTGGTCGGCATGCCCGATGGCACGCGCAACGACCTCAGCGCCGACAACGCGTTCACCATCCTGATCGACTCCGCGCGCTGCGGCGCACCCGTGGCGGCCGTCGCGGAAGCGACGCCGGCCAAGGAGGCCACGCCATGAACCCGCGCAGCCTCACCCGGTTTCTGAAGAGCAAGTTCGGGCTCTTCGTGATCTTCGTCGCGGTCCTCTTCACCGGCCTGTGGATCTACAGCCGCCACCAAGCCGGTGTGCGCGAGGCGGAGAAACTCGCCGCGCAGAATCGCAAGAAGATCGAACTCGGCCAGATGCGGATTCCGCTGAACCAAGGCCTCGAAAACGGTCTGCCGCAGCAGGCTCGTCCGGCGGGCGAACCGACGAGCGACAAGCCCGCACCGGGCAACGGGATCGTGCCGTTCCGGCCGGCGGCCACCGCTGCGGCGGACGCTCCAGGCTCGAAGGCTGGGACGAACTCGCGCCCCGTTCCAGGGCAGGAGCCAAAACCACGCAAGATCCGCGTCGCCTCGCTGCTCGCGAGCTACGACGCGACCTCCGCGCCAGCGGTGCGTTCGGAGCCCCAGGCGCCCGAGCGATTCATCCCGTTCGGCACGCTGCTGAAGTGCAAACTCGTGAACACCGTCGACAGCGCGAACCTCGAAACGCCGGTCATCGCGCTGCTGCTGGAGGATGTCTGGCAGAACGGGAAGCTGGTCATTCCGGCCAACACACTCGTGCATGGGATGGCTCGCGCCGGCCGGCTGCGCGACCGCGTCACGGCCAACGGCTCGTGGCGTTTCGTCTGGCAGGACGGCCGCGAACTGCCGTTCCACGGTGTGGCGCTGGATCGCGAATACGACCACGAAGTCGACGGCTACGGCATCACCGACGGCTCGGGCGGGATCAAGGGGCGGCTCATGTCGAGCGACGACCTCCAGGAACTGAAGCTCCTCGCCGCTTCCGCGCTCAGCGGTTTCGCCCGCGGGACGCAGGACCGCACGCAAACCGCGCTCGGCACGACGATCACCGGCTCGGTCTCGAACGGCGTGCGCGAGGGCGCGGGCGACGTGTTCGATCTCTACGCCCAGCGCACGCTCAAGGACATCGAAGAGAACGGCTACTTCGTCCGCGTCGCCGCCGGGAAGGAATTCTACGTCTACGTGCTGGAGGCCGTCGACCCGCACAAGGCCAGCCTGGCCGGGATCAGGCAATCAACTGCGGCGCTCGTCCCGGAGGACGGCGCCACCCAACCGTCTTCAACGAACCCAACGAAAGGATGAACATGCGCTTCTCTGGGCTCCTCCTCCTCCCTCTCCTCGCTGCCGGGTGCGCTTCCACGCGCCCCGCGGTCGTGACTCCACCGGAGCCCGCACCGGTTGCAGCGTTGTCTCCGACCAAAGTCGTCGAGACGCGTTACGAGGTGCGCGGCTACCGCGATCCCGCCAACCGTGCAGTGCGCCACGAACCGCACGCCGTCTTCCGGCGCACGCGCGTGCCCCTCACTGCGGCCGACGAGTCAGCCACCGTCCCTCGCACCTCGGCGCCGCTGGCAAGCATCGCACCGTTGCCGGCGAGCGCGGAGCTGGCCGCGGAACTCGCGACGCAGCGCGAGATCACCAACACCATCCGGGCGATGCAGGCCTCGGTTGCCGAAACCGAGAAGCAGATGCAGGAGCAATACGCGTTGCTCGTGCGCCAGAGCGCCGAGGTGCTCAAGGCGCACAAGCAGATCGAGGCAGGTCGACGGCAGGAGCAAGCCACCCCGGCCGCCGCGCCCGTCGCCACCACGGCGGGCAGTACGGTCGCCACCTGGTAACCCGCCGCATGAATCTCACGGACACCCAACGCGAAAGCCTCCGCACGTTGCCCGCGAGATTGAAGGCGGTCATCACCGGGCAGGATCACGCCATCGGTCTGGTCGCCGAGCGGCTGCAACACGGCGAACTCGGCCTGACGTCGCCCGGTCGCCCGAAGGCGAGCTTCCTGTTCCTCGGTCCGACGGGTGTTGGGAAAACGGAACTCACCCTGCGCTTCACGGAGGATCTGATCGGGCCGGAGCGCGTGGTCCGCCTCGACATGTCGGAGTATCAGACGGCGGACCGCCTGGCGCTGTTGCTCGGAACGAGCGAAGAGCCCGGGCGCATCGCCGAAGGCTTCGATGCCTGCGAGGGCCGCGGGACGCTGCTCTTCGACGAGATCGAGAAGGCGCACCCGCGCGTCCTCGATGTGCTCCTCCAGTTGCTCGATGCCGCCCGGCTCACGACCGGGCGCAACCGCGTGCTGGATTTCTCGGCGTGGTACATCGTCCTCACGAGCAACATCGGTGCCCAGCGTATCATGACGATGCGCAAGTCGAAGTACGAGACGATGGAGCGGCTCGTCCGTCAGGACGCCCAGCGCGAGCTGCGACCCGAGATCTTCGCCCGCATCACCGTCACGGTCGTCTTCAACCGGCTCGACTACGAGGCGCAGTGCGCGATTGCGGGCGGCATGATCGCCAAGGAATGCGCGGCGCTTGGCGTCCGCGGTTTCGCGGTCACGCCCGAGCCCGCGGTGTCCGACATCGTGATCCATCGCGGCTACCACGAACGCCTCGGCGCCCGACCGATGCGCGATGCCACGGAGCTGCTGGTCCGCAACGCGCTCGCGCACGACCTGCTGCGCGGCGGCGACGGAGCCGGCCGCCTGCGCCCCGACAATAACAACCGGCAACTCGAACTGGTCCCCGCCTCCTCCTGACCATGGCGTCGCCTTCGAGTCCTGCACCCCGAGTGGTCGTCCTGAAAGCCAGTCTCCTCTACGGTGAGATGCTCGCACGGCTCGTGAAACAACTCTGGCGCGGTGCCCAGGTCGCTGTGTACCAGAAAGGCTTTGACGCGCTCGAAGCTATTCAGAACGCGAAACCCGACCTCTTCATCACCGGCACCCACATCGAGGACATGGACGGGCTCGAACACCTCGAACCCTTCATCGATGGCCGGTTGCCCATCCTCGTCGTGACCGCACGCCACGACGCACGGACGCTCTCGCTCCTACGCGAACTTCGATTCAACGGCCTCTTCGATGTGTACTGCGACGGCCACACCAACTTCAGCAGCGCCCTCGAAACAGTGATCGAAGGACGAACGTACATAAGCGATTCGTTCCAGCCGTACCTCAAGCGACCGCGTCGGATCACCCTCGATGAACTGACGCAAACAGAAGAACTGGTGCTCTCAGCCATCGGCGACGGGTCGGACGATCAAGAGGCCGCTGAGCTCCTGGGAGTCTCGCCGTACACCGTAAACACCCATCGCAAATCGATCATGGGGAAGCGGGGCATCCATCAGAAAGGCGAGTTGGTCCGCCACGCCGTGCAGATGGGCTACGTGCACGTGACACCCGAGCGCGTCATTCATCCCGGTTTCGAACGCCGCCTGCTCAAGAAGCGCCGGGAGTCGCAACCAGCGAAGACCGGCGACAGTTCGCCGGCGTGAGCACAAATGAAACGAGGCCGGCTATCAGGCCGGCCTCGTGCACAACTCGGACGATCAACGGCGGGTCACCGCGTAATCGTCCGGAGTCGCGCATTCAGGACTTTCACGTCGGCTTCGGCGCCAGCTGCCGTGGCCCGCGCCTTGGCGAGACGGATTTCGGCCTGGAGCAACTGGCGTTTGAGCTGGGCGATCTCGTCCAAAGTGGCGTTGGTACCAGAGCCGTTGGCGGTGGTGGCGAGCGAGGATTCGAGGGCGGAAGGCATGGTTTTAGGAGAAGATACGCTGGAGTTCGGGTTTCGTTGCGGTTCCGGTCGGCACGCGACCGCGCCCGACCCGCAAACACCCAAAGCAGTCCGGCGAGTGCCGGCAGCACCGCGCCCCTACCGAAAACGCGGGAGGCGATGCTCTCCTTCAGAACCCGTTGGCAGACGAAAAAGGGGGCCGAAGCCCCCTTGCTCAGTCCTCGTTGGGAAGCATGAGCGTGAGCACCGGAGCCGGTGTGTCCCCGGGGCCGATGTGCAGTTTCAGGGCATGCTTGGTCCCGGCGATGATGACCTTGAAGTGGATCTGGCCGGCGTCCTGGCGCCCGGTTCGGACCGCGATCAACGCCATCCAGGAGATGTCGTGGCAGATGCCGTTGAGGTCCTGTCCGTCCTTCTTCAGGGCGGCTTCGATGATCGCCCACACCGTCGCGGTGCACGCGAACGGAAATTTCCAGTGCTCCTTGATCGTCGCAATCTCACTGAGATCCACCAAGACGCCATCTTCGATGGCCTGTTTGCGGGTGTAGGAGTAGACGACCTCTCCGAACGGATTTTCCTGAGTCATGGTTCGTGCCGTTCGGCCCGTGGGGCGTGCGTCACGTCTCGTGACCTTATCGCCTACTGCCGATTGGCGATTTCGCCCCACACCCGAAAGTCAAAGCGCTGTCCGGGAGCGCCGAGGCGGAGTCCCGCGCAGCGGGACCAACGAGGGGGAAGCGGAGGACCTGCCTTGCGCGTGGTGGAGATCGCGCAGCGATACGACCTTGACCGGGTGTACCATGGGGAAATCAGCGGCTGGCAGTCGCTAGAAGAAAACGAGCGGAGCGAGCAATCGGTCGATTCCGATGTCTTCCGGCGGAGGACAGAGAAAAGGCGACCGGGGTGTCCGGTCGCCGCTGTGGGGCGCGCGATTTCAGGCGCTTTGCTGGGTTCGCTGTTCCGCGAGGAGGCCGAAGATGAACGTGTGGGCCAGATCGGCCAGCTTGGCGACGCGCGGGAGGTCATCGCGTCCGAAGCTGGTGGTGTCGTGGTAGGCCTTGGCGTCGTCCACGTAGGTCCGGGCGAAGGTCACGTTGTAGAACTTCTTCTGGTCG
>CAZXHR010000060.1:0-21862 GCA_964640465.1 uncultured Opitutaceae bacterium | reverse complement strand
AGTACCCGTACCAGCCGCGCAGCGTTTGGTTGAGCCGCGCGATGGTGCAGGCCAGCGAGTCGCCGCTGGTGCGCGGCGTCATTTGCCGCACCTTGTCCCTCAGCCGGTCCAGCGCCTTGCGGCGCGGCCAGCGGTAGCCCCGCTCGAAGTGATACCCAAGGAAGTCAAAACCTCCCGGTTGGGTCGCATCGACGATGCGGGTTTTCTCAGGATGCAGCGTCAGGCCGTTTTCCCCGACCCACGTTTGCACGCGGGCCAGTGCGGCCTTCGCCTCATCCTCGCTGCGACACACGATCACGAAGTCGTCGGCGTAGCACACCATCTGCAAGCCGCCGTCGGCCAGCAGGTGGTCGAGCGGATCGAGGTAGAGGTTGGCCAGCAAAGGGCTGATGACCGCCCCCTGCGGCGTGCCTCGTTCGGTCGGTTCGTGCAGCGTCAGTTCCTCCATCACCCCTTGGTCGAGGTAACTGCGGACTAACGCCAGCACGCGGCCGTCCGCGATGCGCTCTTCGACCCGGCACATGAGCCGGTCTTTCGGGATCGTGTCGAAGTAGCTCTTCAGATCCGCGTCCACGATCCACGTGCGTCCCTCATCGAGCAAGGCCTGCACGCGGCGCAGCGCGTCCTGGCAACCACGTCCGGGCCGGAACCCGTAGCTGTGCTCGGCGAACCGGTGTTCGAAGATCGGTTCGATCACCAGCCGCAGAGCCGTCTGCACGATCCTGTCGCGCACCGCCGGTATGCCCAGCGGCCGCCGTTCAGTCGTGCCGGGCTTGGGTATCCAGACCCGTTTGACCGGCAGGGGTTGGTAGCTCGCCGTGCGCAGTTGCTCTTGAAGGTCGAGCAGACCACGAGGGCAGTCTTTGGCGAAGCGTTCCACCGTGATGCGATCAACGCCGCTGCCACCTGCGTTGCTCCGCACCTTTGCCCATGCCAGTTCCAGCGTCCCGTCCGCCGACACCTTGTCGATCAGACTGAACCACCGGTTTCCTTTCACCCCTCTTTCGAGGGCCGTCAGCATGCGCTCCGTCCACACCCCGGGTTCGGCCCCCGCCGGACGGCGGTGGACCTCTCCTGCTTGCTTATCCCTCGCGGGAACTATCGCAGGTCTTCTTTCCCTTGGCGTATTCATCGCGCCTTCACCTTCCTGGACCCCTTCGCTCCCCCGGCGTTACCCGGCTTCGACGCTACTATGGACCCTCTGATCCGACGCAGGTCAGCCCCCCGCGCCAGTCTCTCCACTTATCCCATGCCCCCTTCCGGTCGTTCCCACTCCAACCACATCCCAACCGGCCGGTCTCCAGTCTCGGCAGTGCTTTCACCTTCACCGGCTCGCCGCGCTCGCGGCAGGTTTCGCCTTTCCCTAGCAGGCTCGCCCAGTTGGTACGCCGAATCGAGTTCACTTCCGTTTGGGACCAACCTTCCGCCTCCGGCTGCTCCCCACCCCGCATTGCTGCGACGCAGTTGCCGTCGGCTGTTCCCCGGTCTCTGCCTCCGAGGAGGTTCTGACTTTCACAGACTGAGTTCATGGGTTCATGGACGCACGCACTAGGGGCGTCGTCTTGCAACGCCCGCTGGGCCCGGCGTGTAGCGGCCCCCGTCCGCACACCGCCCCGGGCGCGGACCGCGGCGGGCCCGCCCCCCACCAGGGCCGATGAAATCGCTTCATCCGATTAAACCGCCCGATGCAGCCACCGATGACTCCGGCTCACGATTCCGCCCTACACACCAACATGCCCTTCCGTCGCAGGCTCCGCATACTCGTACTCACACCCATCGTCATCCTCGCGCTCTGGGCGGCCTTCTCGCGCTACAGCATCGGACGGCTCACCACCGGCGGCCTCGTCGCCGACAAGGACCTGATCGCCGACATCCTCCCGCCGCCCAACTACCTCATCGAGTCCTACCTGCTCTGCCTGCAACTCGCCGACGAGGCCAACCGCAGCCAGACCGGCCAGCTCATAGCCGCCGGGAAGGAGCTCCGCACCGCCTACGAACAGCGTGCCGACTATTGGCACCGGCAACTCACCGCCGGCGCCATCCGCGACGCCTTCGCCGCCGCCGAGCAGAGTGCCCGCGAGTTCCTCGACCTCCGCGACGCGCAGTTCATCCCCTTGGTCCGCGACGGCCGCTACGCCGAGGCCCATGCGTTCGCCATCGGCCCGCTCACCGCGAAGTATCAAGCCCATCGCACTGCCATCGACCGCTTGGTCGAACTCACCACCAAACAGGCCGCGGTCAACCAGTCCTCCACCGATGCGTTGATCGCCCTCAACGCCCGCCTCGCGATCCTCATCCCGATCCTCGCCGCCCTCGGTCTCGCCGCCTACGGCGTCCGCGTCACCCGCGACATCACCTCCCGTCTCGACAAGGTCGCCGCCGAACTCACCGTCGGCTCCGAGCGCGTCGCCGCCGCGGCCGATCAGATCGCCGCCAGCAGCCAGGAGCTGGCGCAAAGCGCCACCGAACAGGCCGCCTCGCTTGAGGAGACCAGCGCCACGCTCACCGAGATGTCCTCGATGACCCGTCAGAACGTCGACCATGCCGGCAACGCCAACGCCCTCGCCACCCAGACCCGCGCGAGCGCCGAACAGGGCGTCCAGCACATGGGCCGCATGGCCCAGGCGATGGAGCAGGTGAAGCAATCCAGCGCCGAGATCGGCAAGATTATCAAGACCATCGACGAGATCGCCTTCCAGACCAACCTCCTCGCCCTCAACGCAGCCGTCGAGGCCGCACGCGCCGGAGAGGCCGGTGCCGGTTTCGCCATCGTGGCCGAGGAGGTGCGCTCCCTCGCCCAGCGCAGCGCCGCAGCCGCGCGCGAGACCGCCGAGAAGATCGAGTCCTCCGTCCAGCGCACCGAGCTCGGCGCCGGCATCTCGACCGAGATGGCCGCCAGCCTCACCGAGATGGCCACCAAGGCCCGCCAGCTCGACGAGCTCGTCGCCAACATCACCGCCGCCTCCAACGATCAGGCACAAGGCATCGCCCAGATCAACCACGCGGTCGGCCAGATGGGCCAGACCACGCAGAACGGCGCAAACCTGTCCGAGGAGAATGCCGCCTCCGCCCAGGAGCTCTGCCAGCAAAGCCTGGCGCTGCGCACCGCCGTCATGGACCTTCAGACACTGATCCAAGGCGACTCCGCGCAATCACGCACGACCACGGCCGTCTCCCGAGCCCCGAGACTCGCGCCGTCCGAGATTGCTCCACGCGCCACCGGCATCGTCGCCTGAGCGCCGCCCCGAAGCCGCCCCCAACGCTCATCCCGGCCCCGCCCGCCGCGACGAGGTAGCACGCAGCGCCGAAGACCAGGCCGGCGCCACTGTCGAGCTGTGGAAACCCGCAAGAGCTTGCCCCTGCGCTGGAGCCGGGGGCGTGCACCCGGCTCGCACAAATTTCTTTGCCTGCGCGCGCGGCGGTTCGGTTGATTGGCCGTTTTGCCATGCAACTCCCCACACCTGCCTCCGCGAAACGTCGTTCCTGCTCCTCCGCGCTTCCGGTCCCGCCTGCGCTTCTGATCCAGCGCCGCCGCTCGGGCATCCACGGCCATGGGGTCTACGCGCGCGTCGCGATCCCCGCCGGGCACGTGATCGTCGAATACACCGGCGAGCGGATCACGAAGACGGAGAGCCGTCGGCGCGAGGCCGCCCGGCTGGAACGCATCCGCCGCGGCCACAACGCCTGCACCTACATCTTCGACCTCAACCGCCGGCACGACCTGGACGGCTCTCGCGGCGGCAACATCAGCCGCTTCATCAACCACTCCTGCGAGCCCAACTGCTTCTCGGAGAAACGCCGCGGCCGCATCTGGATCGTGGCCGAGCGCGACATCTTCCCCGACCAAGAGCTCACCTTCGACTACGGTTTCCCCTTCCACGAATGGGAGCTCAACCCCTGCCGCTGTGGCGCACCGCGCTGCGCCGGCTACATCGTGGCCGCCGACCAGCGCTGGCGCCTGCGCCGCGTCACGCGCAGCGGCGCCGTCGCCCTCAGCCGCTCCGCACCACGGCCGGCCGCGTGAGCGAGCAGCGGGAAGAACGCCGGTTCCCACGTGCCACTCTTCTCCCGAGCGGTGCCCGGTCGCCGTCGCCAAACCGCCAAGATGGGCGTTGCCGCCGGCCGGGGCCGCCGCGACGCTCGCCGGCTCCGTCGCCATGCAAGTGCTCTCGTTTCTCAGTCTGCTCGGTGCCGCCGCCGCAGTGTTGCTGGCGGCACGGCTGATCTTCGTCCCCACGGAGAACCGTCCGGCGGCACGGGCGTTGGCGGCCTTCCTGTTCTGCGCCGCGCTCTTCGTCGCCGACAACGTCTGCTACAACGAGGCCGCCTTCGGCCGCTTCCCTTGGTTCTACGCAGTGGCCAACCCCTTCATCGTGGCCATCGGCCCGATCTTCTTCCTCTACTGCAGCGCGGCCATCCAGCCGGGTTTCGTGTGGTCGTGGCGCAAGTTCCTCCACTTCATCCCCAGTCTCCTCTGGATCGCGCTGGATGCCCCCGTCTACTTCATGTCCGCCGAGGAGAAAGTCCGGCAGTCGGCCCTCGACCATACCGCGACGCCCTGGCACGTGATCCTGATCCTCACGCTCTACCTCGACGGCTACATCGGCATGACCTGCTGGCGGCTCTGGCAGCACCGGCAGAGCATCGCGGAGCAGCAGGAAGAAGGCCTCTCGCATCCCGTGCGCGGACTCTTCCCGCTCGCCTGCACGCTCTTCATCACCCTGCTCGCCAGCACTGTCGGAGACATCGCCGGCTGGGCCGCCACGTCCGACACGATCATCGCCTTCGCCGTCGTCGTGGGCGTGTTCTCGCTGCTGTGGGCGTTCACGCAGCCTCGGCATCTGGTGGTTCCGATCCCGGCCGCAGCGACGACGGGGCCAGAGTCCGCCATCACAATCGTCACCCCAGTTGCACCGGCGGCAGAATCGCCCGTTTCCGCTGAACCGCCCGCACCGGCGAGTCCGCCACCGGAGACCGCGCCGAGAAACGATCCGCCGGCCACCGCACCGGTCCCGCCTGCCGAGCAAGCCCCGGTAACTGCCGCCCCGCGTCTCCCGCCGGCAGAGACCGCCCGCATCGCCAAGCGCGTGCGCGAGCTGTTCGAGCGCGACGAGATCCACCTCGAGCCGACGCTCTCGCTCCAGGTCCTCGCCGAACGCGCCAAGGCCACCCGGCACAACGTCTCCTACGTCTTGCGCGAGGAGTTCGGCGCCACGTTCTACCAACTGGTCGCCAGCTACCGCGTGCGCTCCGCCGCCGCCGCCTTGCGCGCCGACACCGCCGCCAGTCGCACTATCGCCGACATCGCCTTCGCCTCCGGCTTCAACACCTTGTCGGCTTTCAACGCCGCGTTTCGTGCCCAGTTCGGCGTCACGCCTTCGGTTTTCCGCGAAAAATCGCGCGCCGAATCCGCGTCACGGTCGGTTGCCTAACGCCTTGTTCCTCAGCGTCCGGCCTCAGTCGTCACCGACCTCCGGGCCCATTCGTCAGACAGCTGGACCCCGTCGGAAGACCACAGGCCCCCTTGGTCGCTATGGTTCGCGTCGCACCGCGCTCCAGCGCTGTGCCCAACGAAACAAACGACTAACATGGATTCACATCATCCCCGCGCGGCCACATCACGCCGCTCCCTGAAACACGCCCCCGGCGGCCTCTGGCTCGGCGCCTGCCTGTGCGCCTCCACGCTCGCGGCAGCGCCCACCGACTTCGCCCTGCCGCCGCAACCGCCCGAAGTCTACGTCCTCGGCGACAGCGGCTCCGAGATGGGCAACCTCTTCGCCCTGCCGGAGTATGCGCCGAGCGAGAACGCCCCCTATTGGCGTGGGCCCGACGGCTTCCTGCGCCACTCCTCCGGCCCGAAGTGGGTCGAGGTCCTCTTCCCCGGCATGCGTGTCAGCAGCGACACCACGCGCACCGGCGAGCGCGTCAACTACGCCTACGACGGCGCCATGACCAACGAGTGGGTCGGCGGTTTTCCCGTCCCGACGCCGCACGGCATGCTCAGCCAGTTGGCCGACTTCACCGCCGAAGTCGCCGCCGGCCGCCTTCACCCCACCACTCGCAGCGCCTTCGTCCTCGATATCGGACCCAACGACTGCTTCGAGGCCCTCACCCAGGGCACCGATCTCGCCGCCGCCAGCACCCAGGTAGCGCAGAACATCGCCACGACCATCCGGTCGCTCAACGCCGTCGTCCGCGCCGCGAAGCCCGGCACCGATCAGCCGCTCACGTTCTTCGTCAACGAGGTGCCCGACTTCTCCGAGGCGCCGCTCTTCCTCGACCTGTACGCCTCGCTGCCGGCCGATCTCGCCGCCGCCAACCGCACCGCTCTCCACAACCTCGCCACCGATTGCCGCGAGCAGGTCCGCTCCACGCTGCTGGATCTTCGCCGCGAAACCGGCCCGCAGCTCAACATCGTCACCATCCCCTTCGACACCTTCTACACCGCGCTGCGCGCCAACCCCGCCGCCTGGGGCTTCACCAACGTCACCGATCCGGTCTACGACGACACCACCGACACCGTGCGCGTCGCCCCCGCGGAGCAGGAGAAGTACGTCTTCATCGACTGGTTGCACCTCACCGCCACCGGCGAGCGTGCCGCCGCCCAGTACATCGCCCAGGTCGTCGACGCCGTCTACGGCGGCCCGCAGCAACGCGTCGCCCGCCTCGCCGACACCGGCGTCTACGCCACCGAGTCCATCGCCGACGCGCAGCTCTCCGCGCCGCGCGAGCGCCTCGAGGGCGATTCGCGCTGGAGCCGCTTCGCCAGTGTCTCCGCCGGCTACCGCCGCGCCGACCTGTCCGGCTCCGAAGGCCGTACCGAGATCTTCCCGACCACGATCAACGCCGGGCTGGTCTACACCCCCGGCCAGGCGTGGAGTTTCGGCGGCGGCCTCTCGTATGTGAACGCCCCGACCCGCGTGAACAACAAGGCCCTCCGCGCCGACCTCCAAGGCTACGGCGCGGCGCTCTTCGCCGAGCGCCGGTTCGACTGGGCCACGTTCTGCCTCTCCAGCGCCTTCACCCGCCTCACCGGCGACACCCGGCGCGACGTCTACGTGCCCACCATGCGCGCCGACGGCTCCGCCGCCATCGGCACCTGGCGCAGCCAGCTCCTCGTCTCGCGCACATTCGCCGCTGGCGACTGGCTCTTCACGGCGGAAACCGGCGCCACCTGGGCCCGTGCCCAAGGCGTCGGATTCACCGAGAAGGGCGCCCCGGGCCTGAACCTGCGCTACGAGGACTTCCACCGCACCTCCGCGCAGTTCCACCTCGGCGGCCGCATCCAGGCGCCCGAGTGGCATTGGGGCGCGATCGCGTTCCAACCCACGCTCAGCCTCGCCACCAGCTACGAAGCCGGCGACGACCGCACCGACGTCCGCGCCCAACTCCTCGACAACACCGCCGATCCGACCTTCGGCTACGCCGAGCTCGGCCGTCGTCTGCGCTTCAGCGCCGCACCGGCGCTCGCCGTCTCCTTCCCCTGCGACTGGCGCCTCGTCCTCGCGGAACGCCTCGAGACCGACTTGAAGGACCAGCACAGCCACAGTTTCACCTGCGAGCTGAGCCGCCGCTTCTGAGTTCGCGTCCCAAGTCCGACACCCCGCACAGCGGTCCTCCCGGGCCGCTGCGCGTCTGTTCACGGAGGTGGGCAAGCCGGCGCGCGCCTCGCCCATACCGCCTCCCGCCCGTTCGACCGGCCAGGTGTCCGCTCGCGGTCTTGTCACCATTCATTCGTTGCACTGGGCGTGGTGCGCGGCAGCATCCCCGCATCCGTCCGCGCATCCACCGCGCGAAGCGGTCCTGCAACCCATGGCCAAGGCAAAGTACACCGTCAGTTTCCCGTTCTCCGGCTGGAAGGAGCACACCTGCCGCTTCTGCGGACAGCCCTATTCCTACGAGCTCAAGCGCACCGCTCGCGGCAACGGCTCGACTCCCGGCGAGGCGGGGGCATCCGCGCAGAAAGCCGCCGAGAAGCTCAAGGCCACTGCGGTCGAGATGCAGCCGTGCCCCGCCTGCGGCCATTACCAGCCCGACATGATCGCGGCGCGCCAGAACCTCCGCCACCGCTGGGTTCTCATCGCGGCCTTCGTCCTCGCGCTCGGGTCGCTGCTGCTCTTCGGTGAGGACGCGCTGGCGACAACGACGCTGGTCCGGCTGGTCTCCGGCCTCTGCGCCGCCGTGGCTCTGGCCTACTGGAGTTTCGAGTGGATAGATCCGAACGCCAGCCCCGCGCGCAACCGAGAGCTCGCGCAAACCCGACTCGCCCAAGGGATCCTGCGCTCCGGTGGCACGGTCCCCGCCCCCGACACTCGGCCGGGCCCGCAGCTGCGCCAATCCCCGCTGCGCCGCGCCGCCGCGGCCTGCCTGCTGGCCGCCGTCGTGCTGGCGCCGCTCCCCGAGCTGCAGCGACTGGCCCGTCATTGGCCGTGCAATCCCGACGTATTTCCCTCGGTCGCCGGCCCCGGCGACACCGTCCGCCTCTACATGGACGAATCGCTCGAGAGCGTGCAGGGCTACTGGCGCGGCACGCCCAAGGTGCGGCTCTCCATCCCCGGAGCACGAGTCGTGCAGCGTTTCCCGGATGCCACGACTAACAACAACTCCTGGGGGCACACCATCTCGGCCAAGGACTCCGAGAAATCCAAGAGTTTCACCCCGTGGGTCGAGTTCGCCCTGCCGGGCGACGGCGCCTTCGGCACCGCCCGGAACTTGAAGTGCGAGATCGAGCTCTCCGTCTCGTACCCGCACATCACGGACAGCGACACCTTCTTCGTCGACACCAGCGACCTCACCCGGGAGGCCGACATCGAGCTCGCCCCGCCCCAATCCGGCCAACGCTACCTGCACTGGTGGTGGAGCGGCTCCGTCCTGGCCATGGCGCTGCTGCTCGCCGCCGGCGGATTGCTCCTGGCGTACGTCGCCTGGCTGCGCCGGCAGGCCACGCCCACGCGCATGCTCCAGGCGGAACAGGCCGGCACACCGGCGGCGTGAGGCGGCCTACGGCAGCAGCACGCCGGCGATGGAGGCGTTGAGCAGCGTGGCGACGAAGCCGACGAAGAGAGAGCGCAGTCCGAGCTTCGCCAGATCGTGCCGGCGCTCGGGCGCGATGCCGCCGATGCCGCCGAGCTGGATGCCGACGGAGGCAAAGTTGGCAAAACCGGTGAGCGCGAAAGCGGCGAGCGTGTACGAACGCGGCGTCATGTAGTCGGCGGTGGCGCGCCAGCCCTTCATCACGAGGTAGGCGTAGTGCTCGTTGATCGCCAGCTTCGCGCCGAGCAGGCTGCCGACCTTCGCCACATCCGCCTGCTCGATACCCATCAGGAACGCCGCGGGCGAGAATACCCAGCCGAAGATCCTCTGGAGCGAGAGCCCGGGGGCGAAGAAGCCGATCACGGCGTCGAGCATCGCCACGACGGCGATGAAGACGATGAGCATGGCGACGATGTTGATCGCCAGTCGCATGCCGTCACCCGCACCGCCGGTGAGCGCGTCGATGCCGTTGACGTAGGGCGATTTTTCCCGCGAGGTGCGCACGGTGCCGGCGGTCTCCGGCACGCCGCCCTCGGGCATGAAGAGCTTCGCCAGGTAGAGGCTGCACGGGCAGGCCATGATGCAGGTGGTGAGGACGGCAACGGGGTCCGCGCCGTAGTTGATGTACACGACCATCATGCCGCCGGAGATGTGGGCCATGCCGCTGGCCATGAGCGCGAACAGCTCCGACTGCGTCATGCGCGGCACGTAGGGCTTCACGATCAGCGGCGACTCGGTCATGCCCATGAAGACGTTGGCCGACACGGAGAGCGTCTCCGCGCCGCTGGTGCGCATGAGGTGGACCATCGCCGCGGCCATGAGACGCACGAGCCGCTGGAGGATGCCATAGTGGTAGAGCAGCGTGAAGAACGCCGAGATGAACAGAACCGGCGGCAGCGCCTTGAAGGCGAAGATGAAGAGGAACTCCTTGCCCGGGTTGAGCGCGAGGTCGCCCGGCCGGGCGAGGTTGCCGAAGACGAACTCCGCGCCGGCATTGGAGAAGTCGATGAAGCGCAGCACGACGACCTTCACGGCGTTGAAGCCCTCGTTGACCTGGGGCACCTTCAGCACGAGCAGCGCGAGCGCGACCTGCAACACCACGCCCCAGACGATCGTCCGCCAGTTCACCGCGCGCAGGTTGGCCGAGCACGCGGCGACGACTCCGAAGAAACAGAACACGCCCGCCAGCGCCTGCCCGCGAGGGCCGACGATGTCGCGCAGCAGGAACGCGGTGCCGCCGATCGCGAGGATCGAGGCAACGATGGCGAGGCGCCACGACCACGGGGTGCGCGGTGCGGCGGGGACGGAGGCGGAGCAGGAATCGGACATGTGGGGCAGCGTGTGGACGACTGCGAGCAGATGCGGTTGGCGGCTTCGGTCCAAACGAAAAGGCAGCCGGTCGCCCGGCTGCCCGCTTCTGGCTCGCGAATCTATACGCGACGCTACATCGGCCGCTCCGCCTCGGCGTTGAGCCGAGTTTGCGGAGCCGTGTCCGCTGCGGCACACGGCCGAAGCACGGCAGTCACTTCGCCTCGCGGATCTGGATCTCGCCGTTCATCGTCGTCGCACGGATCTCGACCCCGCCGCCGTTGAGCAGACCGGTGACGACCTGGCCTCCGAAAGCGGGGAAATGGAAGCCGCGCGCCATGCGCGTTGCCACGTTCATCGCCTTCTGCGCCTGACGAAATCCATCGGCGACAGCATCGCCCGCATCGGAGTCGGGACGATCCTTCTTTGCGGCCTTCTCCGCCTCGACCTCCTTCGCGATCTCCTTCGCCGCAGTGACCGCCTCCTGCGCCATCGCCAGACCGGCCAGCGCCGCATCCTTGCCGCGCTGCATGCCGTAGGGTCCCGGTCCGGCGCCGGGGCCGCTCTCCATGCGCGTGACGAGGGCCTTCTCGTCGAAGTCGGTGGCCACGGAGCCGTTCTGCGCGCGCAGGGTGAACGTCGCCTTCGCGGCGGCCGGGACGAAGAGCCGGATTTCGCCGTTCATCGAGGAGAACGAGTGGGACTTGCCGGCCGGCAGCGCCGCATAGCGCGCGGAGATCTCGCCGTTCATCGTGTCCACAGCGACACCACCGGCGACATTCTCCAGCCTCACGCTGCCGTTGAGAAGGCTCACCTCGACATCGCCGGTCAGATCGGAGATCGCCACGTCGCCGCCCGCGCCGCCCTTCACGATCACAGAGGTGCCCCGCGGCACGGTGACATCAAAATCGCTACCGCCATGGCCGTAGCCACCAAAACTCTGCGACAGCGAGACGACGTTGTCGCGCTCGGTGAGGCTGAACGAGTTGTTCGCCGCGATCACCCGCAGACCGTCGGCCCGGCGGGGCACCTGGCCAGTCGGCTCCGCACTAGTCTTCACGGTGACGACATCGACATCCGCACCGACGACGCGGATCTCGCCGTTTGCATTCTCGATGCGCACGGTGCGGGGCGCGTCGGGTTTGCTGAAGGCGATGGATGTGGAGTTCGGTTCGGAATCGGCGGCGGTCAGCCGCCCCGCGAACGGGGCGACGGCGATGGCGCCGAGCAGGAGGATGGAGGGGATGGCTTTCATGAAGAAGTGATGAGGTGTTGGCGACGCAGCGCCCGGCTCACAGGAGCTGCGCCAGCCCGTGGGTGGCGGCAGCGCGCACCGTCGCGTTGGTCGCTGGGTCGCGGGAGAGATTCTCGAACTGGGGCTGCGCCTCGGTGGCGCGGGCGGCGGCGAGGAAGTCGATCATCGCCACCTGGACGATCGGCGAACTCTCGCGCGACAACGCGGCGAGCACCCCGGCGCGGATGTCGGGCCGGTCGGCGTGGGGATAGAGCCTGTCGAGGGCGGAGAGGCGGACGTTGACGTTGGGATCGAGCGCGAGCGCGCCGAGGAGTTTCGCCAACCCCTCCGCGCTGGCGCTGTCGGCCGCGAGCAGGCTGCGCACGCGGTCCGACGCCGGCTGCCGGTCGAGCGCCGTGTACGCGACAAGCCGCGTGACAGCGTCGACCTGGTGGCGCAGCGCAGCGATGTCGGCATCGCGCTCGCGTCGGGCCTGCATCCATAGCCCGGTAACCACGCCCAGCGCCAGGAGCAGCGCCGCGGCGGCGGCCTGCGCCAAGGGGCTGGAGGGCGCCCACTCGGCCCAGAGCCGGGCGAACCCGCGGCGCACGGGCGCGAAGATGCCGGGCTCGCGCTGGGCCGCCAGATGGGTGTCGAGCATGGCGTAGAAGTTGCGCCGGAGGTTCTCGCTCGGCACCGGCTCGGGAGAATGCGCGATGGCGCGGTCGAGTTCCTGGAAATCGGCCCAGGCGCGCTGGCAGGTCAGGCAGGTGCGGAGATGCTCGCCGAGCAGGCGCTCGCGCTCGGGGGAAAGGCGCCCGTCGCGGTACTCGAGAAAGTCTTCCTGGAAGGATTCGCAGTTCATGGACGGAGAAAGAGTGCGAGATTGGGAACGGGTGACAGCGGCAGGCTCAGGGAGCCGGATCGCGGTGGAGACGGAAGAAGCGTTCGCGCAGCGCCGCGAAGGCGCGATGCACGCGCACCTTCACCGCGCCGACGGTGGTGTCGAGAAGCCGGGCGATCTCCTCGTGCGAGAGGTGCTGGAAACGCGCGAGCACGAGGAGCTCGCGCTGCTCGGTGGGCAGGGTTGCAAGCGCCCGGTCGAGCAGAGCGACATCGTCGGCATGCGCGGCGCAAGCCGCGGGCGATGGAGCACGATCGGGCACGGCCTCCCAGTCGATCTCCTCGCCGGAGAACTGGAGCCGCGCGGTGCGGCCGCGGCGTGCGGCGCAGTGGTCGGCGAGCACCTTGCGGGCGAGGTGGTAGATCCAGGCGGAGAACTTCCCCTCGTCGCGATAGGTGTGCCGGTATTTCAGGATACGGTGGAACACCATCTGCACGAGGTCCTCGCTCGCGTTCCGGTCGGCCGTCAGGCGCACGAAGAATCCGTACAGCGGCCCATGGTGCCGCTCGAACAGGTCGCCGAGCCGCCGCAGGTCGCCCGCGCGCACGGCGAGCATAAGTTCGTGGTCGGAAGCTTCCACGGGGTCAGTCGCGGGGAGGTTGGTTTCCGGAAGCGACTGGGAGGGAGCAACACGGAGTTCTGTGGCAACGGCAATCACGGTTTCGGAGCGGCATGTTCTGGTGTCGCCCGGGTAAACCGCGCTCCGCTGAAAAGGTTACAGACCGGTGCCGCGCGACGCACCGCTCCGCCGCTTCCCCAGCGCGCGGCGAGCCGAGCGCAGACTGGCGCGACTCAGTCGCTACGAACCGACGTCGCCGAGAACGCGCGCGTCCGCACACTCCTCTGCCAGAGTAGTTCCGCGCCCGGTAGGCCGGCACAGTCCGCGGCGGGCGGCGGCGCATACTCGATCCTGAAACTCCACTCCGGCACTTCCAGCTCCTCGAGGCCGGGGACCGTCGTCGCCAGTTCTTCGGCCTTCTCGTTGTCGCGGTACCGCAGCGCCCAGGCCGGTGCAGTAAGGTCGATCCGAACCTTGCGGCTCTCGCCCGATTTCAGGATCACGATCTCCCCTGCTTCGGGTTTCGCCGGAGCGATGCCGTCACCGACCCAGCGGCAGAGCGAATCGCTCCAGTTCTTCTGCGGCACGAGCCGGAACGCGCGGCTGTCACCCGGCGTCCAAATCGCCAGCGGCTTCTCGCCGTGGTTCTTCAGCTCGACCGTCACCGCCACGATGGCACGGTCAGGTTCCGAAGTGCGGCGGCCACGGCGCACCGGCTTGCTAGAAAGACCGATCACGGGCGCCTGCGCAGCCGTATTCGATGTCGCGGTGTTCGTCGCCGGCGCGGGCGTTCCCGTCTCGACTTCGAGCGTGATCCCGAGCGCCTCCCAACGGCTGCCTTGCAGCACCGCCAGTCCCGAACCGCTCACAGCCACCTCGGCGTCAAGTCGCACGCCGGACTCGCGCGCACGCCGGGCCGCATCGGTCTCAAGCTGCTTCGCCTTCTCCTGTTGGAGAAACAACGCCTCGATCCCATAGCGGACACTCACAGACTCGGCATCTGCCCAGCTCACCCGGCCGCGCAGATAGAGTCCCTCGGCCGGTCTGCGATCCGTGAGCGCGGTCAGCTCCGCCAACCCATCCGAGCCCTCGCGCAAGACAGCATAGACCTCGTGGTCGCGCCAAACCGCCTCGCGACGGCGCCGCAACTGCCAGTCGGCATCCGTTTTCCGCAGCTCGTCCATCCAGGTTGCCACGCCGTCGCGGCACAGCTCCCGTGGCACGCGCGAGACCTCGTAGCGGAGGCTCACATAGGCGCCGCGCATCGGGTCGTTCGGGTCGACTGGCGCCGTGCGCAGCCAGACCGTGCGTCCTGTATTCAGAACCCATTCGCGCTGCCCGGCCATGAACGCCAACAGCGCCACCTGCGCCGCCGCAATCGCGATGATCATCCACCGTTTCATGACTCACCTCCTTCGCGCGCCGCCTGCCGCAGTCTCCGGTAGTAGAACCCCTCGGCGAACAACAGGCCGCCGAGCAGCAGAAACGCCAGCCCGCGCGCCGCGAGGCTGTCGAAGAGGTCGAAGTAGCGCGCCAGCACCAGCAGCGCCAGCAACAGCGAGCCGAGCACCGTCTCTCGCAACAGCCCCTCGCGGCAGCCGCGGACCATCCACATCGTAGCGACACCGAGCAGAATCAGGTTGAAGACCAGCGAAACGAACAGCGTATCGCCCGTCGTGCCGGTGGCGCCGAGCAGGAGGCAGTACAACAGCCCGATCGGGCACAGCCACTCCTCCCACGGCACACGCGTCGACTCGCCGCGGACGGCGCACATCAGCAGCCGTCCCCACAGCACCACCGCCAGCCCGAGCGGCGCCCAACGGTAGGCGATCAGCTGCGACTGCGGGCTGCCCGCGCCATCGCGCCACCGCAGGAGATCGTCGGCGAGCCGTTCGAAGCTCAGCAGATAGGTGCACACCAGGAAACCCGTCCATCCGAAGAACCGGATCACGGCCTCCAGCCGGCCAAACTCCTCGCCCGACGGCCGCAGCCGCACCGCCGCAACCAGCCCGACCGAGAGCGCCATCGCCGCTGTGAACGCCGCGCTGCCCCCGCCCCAGCTCCCCGCGTTGGCGAGCAACAGCGCGTAGGCGCCCGTCAGGGCCACCGCGCCGAGCAGCGCGGAACGTTTTCTCCAGACCAACGGCGCAACGCCCGCAGCAAGCAACGCCAGCGTCCAACCGAGCTCCCGGTCGAAGCCGAGACACTCGCTCAGCCCCCAGACCGTCAGCGCAACCGTGGCCAGGATACCCTGCGGCACGGAGTCGAGCGCCCACGCCAACGCCAGCGCGCCGAGGCCCCAGTACAGGAAGCCGTTGGGATAGTGCTCGTCGATGTTGTAGATCTGCGCCACCAGCCAGATGCCGGCGCCGTAGAGCATCGAGCCGAGCAGGAAAAACACCTCGGCGAGCCCCGCGCGCCAGTCGTCGCAGTCGCGCAACCGATACCCGGCCCCGTGTGCGGTCGCGGTCGCGCCGAGGATCAGCCCGAGCTTCACGAGCTTCGGGATCTCGTCCCAGTTGTAGGCGAGCAGCAGGATGACGCCCAGCCCCACGATCGCCGCGCCGAGCCCGCAGAACACGATCAGCCCCCAGGGCGCCGCCGCCTTCGCCTCGGGGTAAAGCGCGCGGATCTGCGCCGCCTGTTCTGCCGACACGATTCGCTCGCGTACCCATCGTTCGCTCTCGGTGCCCAGCCAACGCGCCTGTTTGCTCATCGGGGTATAGGGTTGTGTTTGCCGCGGCACTCCAGCAGGGAGCCGGCGCCCCGCCAATGCTAAACACAGCCCCCGCCGCCACAGACCTCAGCGCACCAGAAGCCACCAGGCCCCGCTGAGCACCAGCGCCAGCACCGCGACCAGCAAGACTGCCAGCCACGACCGGCCGCCCGGAAGGCCAGCATCCCCGTGCCTCGCGTGTTCCAACTCCTCGCCGGGCAGGTCGACCCCGTCGAGGTAGGTCTCCTCGCTCCAGCCGGTGCGCTCGTCGGCTCCGCAGTGCGGACACGCCGCTGCCCCCGCCGGCACCGGCTCGCCGCAGTTCGGACAGTCGCCCGGCGGCACGAACGCGCTCATCGGTTCCCGGGCTCAACCCCGGTCTCGGCTCGGCTTCGCGGCATCAACATGCGGCGAGACTGCCCACGCCGCTCCGCCGCGCAAGCCCGCCGCCGGCCGGTTGCACAGCCGTGCCGGCGTATGGAAACGCGCTTGCCCCGGCCGGAGCATCACACTCTGCTCGCAGCAGTTCGTTGCCCTGCCCGTGAATTTTCGGGTTCCCCATGTCATCAAGCGCCTTTGGCCGGCCAGCCAGGGCCGGCGCATGGGGAAGTGCGCTTCGAAGCCGAACACACGTCCGGCAACATCCCCCGGCGCCGCCTGTCGGATTCCATGCCGATGAATCCGCAGCAACCGAGCGCCGCACACACGCCGTTGAAGGCGGCCCCCCGCCACTTGGAGGCGTTTCCCGCTTGTGCCGAGGTCTCCGGCGCCAGCGCCACCGGCATGGACTGGAGCGATGTGCTCGACTCCATCGGCGATGCCATCCTCGTCCACGAGCTCGCCTCCGGCCGTGTCCTCCACGCCAACGCCGGTGCATGCCGGATGTTCGGATACGACCTAGGCATGCTGCGCCGGCGGACCTTCGGCGAACTCGGCGCCGGCACCCCGCCCCACGGCGATGAAGACGCCCGCCGCTGGTTTGAGCGCGCCACTGCCGAGGGGCCCCAGCTCTTCGAGTGGCTCGCCCGCACCGCCGACGGGCGCTGCTTCTGGACCGAGGTCGGCCTCCACGTCGGTCCCGGCATCGCGGCCGACCGCTGCTTCGCGACGGTACGCGACATCTCCCGCCGCAAGGCGCTGGCTGCGGAGAGCGAGCGTGCGACCGAGGCGTTGCGCCTCAGCGAGGAGCGGTTCCGCCTCCTGCTCGGCCGCATGCCCACCGTCGCGGTGCAAGGCTGCGGGCCCGACGGCACCGTGCGCTACTGGAACGAGGCCAGCGAGCGCCTCTACGGCTACTCCGCCGCCGAAGCCGTCGGCCGCCATCTCGTCGCCCTCATCGTCCCGCCGCCCCTGCGCGACGAGATGAGCGTCACGCTGCACCAGATGCTGCACACCGGCCAGCCGCTGCCGCCCGCGGAATTCCAGCTCCAGCGCAAGGACGGCTCGCTCGTCTCCGTTTTCTCGAGCCACACGGTCGTCAGCCTCGCCGGCTCGGGCCCCGAGCTCTTCCGCCTCGATTTCGACCTGAGCGACCGCAAGCGTGCCGAGGCGGAGCGGCTCGAGCTGGAACGCCGCCTCCTGCACAGCCGGAAACTCGAGAGCCTCGGCGTACTCGCCGGCGGCATCGCCCACGACTTCAACAACCTGCTCACCGGGGTGCTCGGCAATCTCGAGCTCGCGCGCAACGAGCTTCCCCCGGCCACACCCGCCGCCCCCCTCATCGACGACGCCATCACTGCCGGGCGCCTCGCCGCCAATCTCACCCACCAGATGCTGGCCTACGCCGGCCGCACCCATCTCCAGCGCAGCCCGCTCGACCTCGGTGCCGTCGTCGCCCGACAACGCCCGCTCCTCCAAGCCGCCACCGCCGGACGCGCCACGCTCAGCCTAGACCTCGCGCCCGACCTGCCGGAGATCGAGGCGGACGCCGACCAGATCGGCCAACTGCTCGTCAACCTCGTCACCAACGCCGCCGAATCCATCGATTCCGGACGCATCGGCACGGTCGAGGTGCGCACCGGGCTTGTCGAGCACTGCCCCGCCGAGGTGCTCGCCGACAGCCGTCTGGACGAGAAGCCGTCGCCCCAGCCGTTCGTCGAGCTCGAGGTGGCCGACGACGGTGCCGGCATGGACGCCGCCACCGCCCAGCGAGTCTTCGATCCGTTCTTCAGCACGCGTTTCGCCGGCCGCGGGCTCGGGCTGCCGGTCGCGCTGGGCATCGTGCGCGCCCACGGCGGGGCAATCTTCCTCGACAGTCATCCCGGCCGGGGAAGCGTCATCAGGGTTCTGCTACCCTTGGCCCGTCCGCCGGAGGCCCCAATCCCGGCCACGGCCGAACCGGTCGCGGTCCCGGCCGCCGGGCCTTCGGGCGGGCTGCTGCTCGTCGTCGACGACGAGGATGCCGTGCGCCGCATCGCCGAGCGCATGGGCCGGCGGCTCGGGCTCGACGTGATCACCGCACCCGACGCCGAGTCCGCCCTGGCGCTTTCGCGCCTCCACGCCGGCACACTCGCCTGCGCGCTCATCGACCTCACGATGCCCGGAATGAACGGTTTCGAGTGCCTGCAGACGCTGCGCGAGATCCAGCCCGGGCTTCCGGCGGTGCTCTCCAGCGGCTGCGCCGCAGCGGAGATCATCGACCGAGCGACGTCCGCCGGTTTCGTCGGTTTCCTGCAAAAGCCATTCACGTTCGACCGCTTTGCCGCGCTCATCCTGGCATCGATCCAGCGCACCGCGTGCAACTGAGACGCGGCAGCGCTCGTCCACAACCGTGTCTGCAGGCGCCCCGCGAGTTTCATTGCCGCGGCACGACCAGCTCGCCTACTCCTTCTGCGTGACCGACGCCCAACCGCCCAACGCACGCCGCATCCACGCCATCGTCGGCTGGCGGCGCCTGCTGCTCTTGCCGCTCGGTCTGCTCGTGCGCCTGTGGTGCCGCACGCTCCGCATCGAGCTCGACGGGCGCTCACTCGAGGTCATGGGCTACGCGGAAGGGCCGGTCGTCTTCACGCTCTGGCACAACCGCCTCTTCATAGCCGCCGATCTCTACCGGCGGTTCCGCAAGGGCAAACGTCTCTTCGCCCTCGTCAGCGCCAGCAAGGACGGCGCCTGGCTGGCCGCCTTCTTCGAGGTGGTCGGCCTGCACACCGTGCGCGGCTCGAGCAGCCGGTTCGGGCGCGAAGCGCTGCACAGCCTTGCCGAGAAACTCGAGCAGGGCGAGGACATCGGCATCACGCCCGACGGCCCTCGAGGCCCCTGCTACGATCTGAAGGGCGGCGGCGTGATTCTCGCGCGGAAAACGCGGGCCTGCACCATCCTGCTTGGCCTGCGCTTCACCAAAGCGTGGAGACTGGCGAGCTGGGACCGCTTCTACCTGCCGCTCCCCTTTTCGCGCATCGAGCTTCGCGCGGAGGCCTGGAGTGCCGAAAAGATGGCCGGCGGCGAGGACACCCTCAGTGCCGTGCGGTCCAGGTTGCTCGAACTCAATCCCGACTGAGCGGCGGCGGCACTGAACCGCCGTCGCTCGATGCCGGAAGTCTCAGAACGTCGGGACAAGCGTGATCTTGTTGCCCGGCTCGACGACGTAGTCGTCACCCGTGCACCATGTCTCGTCGTTGATGAGGAACTTGAAGACGATCGGCTTGGCGGCGGCTTCGATCGTGAAAGCCCAGAGGTCGTCCTTGAGACACTCCATCGTCTGGCCGCGCTCCCAGTTCAAGCCGGGGCCTTCGCCGCGGATGTAGAGCGTGTTGCCGAAACCGACGTCGATGTTGGCCTCAATGACGGTCGGCTGCGGACCAGCTTTCTTCGCGGGCTTCACCGCGGCAACCGGCTTCGGGGCGGCGGGCGCCGCGACGGGTTTGGCGGTGACAGCAGGCTTCTTGGTTTCGGCAACGCGGGAAGCGGCGCCGGCGGAGTTCTTGGTCTTTTTCATCGGTTGTGTTCAATTTTCAAGACTGCATCAGGCGGCCGGGCCGTGCAGGCAACCCTGCCGCGATCCGGCCATTGGTGCGCCGGAATGGCCGCTAGCATGGCTATTTTTTCCGATTTGTCACCGCCTTAGTCCGACGGTGGCGAAGGATTTCACGTATTCGTCTAGAAAACGGCGCATCGGGATCTCCACCCACGGACTGGCGACAGCGGCCATGCCTCACGGCGGGATCCACCCGGTGCTGTCCCGGGTAAGGGTTTGGCGCTCCCAGGTCACGACTCGGGATCGCCCCAGGGTGGAGGTCGCCGCGGCAGCAGCCGACGTTGCGAATTCCTTCGAGTTTCGTGTTTACTCGCGCCGCGAAACCTACCTGAATCCCCCCCCCTTTCTGGTTCCGGGGTCGTAGCTCAGTTGGAAGAGCGCGTCGTTCGCAACGACGAGGTCAGGGGTTCGATCCCCCTCGGCTCCACCAGGATGAAAAGAGGCCGGCTGCCACGCCGGCCTTTTTCGTCGGCACAGGCCCAGCGCGGCGACGCGCATCGTCAGCCAACCGCTGGCCGCGGCCATGCGAAAAAACGGGCGCCGCCCGGTGAAGGACGACGCCCGTGGGAAACGGTATCGGGTATCAGCGCTCAGGCGCCGAGCTGGAAGCGGACGAAGCGGCGGATGACCATGTTCTCGCCGAGCTTGGCGATGCGCTCGGTGAGGAGCTCCTTCACGGTCACGTCCGGATTCTTCACGAACGGCTGATCCATGAGGCAGATGGTCTGGTAGTACTTCTCGAGCTTGCCCTCGACGATCTTCTGGACGGCGGCGGGCGGCTTGCCGGCGCACTGCGAGACGGCGATCTCGCGCTCCTTGGCCAGCTCGGCCTCGGGCACCTGGTCGCGGGTCACGTAGAGCGGGCTGGCGGCGGCCACCTGCATGCAGAGGTCCTTGACGAACGCCTGGAAGTCGGGGGTCTTGGCGACGAAGTCGGTCTCGCAGTTGACCTCGACCAGCACGCCGATCTTTCCACCGAGGTGGATGTAGCGCTCGACCAGGCCCTGGTTGGCGGCGCGGCCGGCCTTCTTGGCGGCGGAGGCGACACCCTTCTTGCGAAGGATCGTCTCGGCTTCGTCGATGTTGCCGTTGGCCTCAACAAGGGCCTTCTTGCAGTCCATCATACCCGCGCCGGTCTTTTCGCGCAGGGTGTTGACGAGGGTGGCGGTAATGGGAGTGCTCATGTTTCGAACCAGGGCGATTCGCGCGGGTTACTCGGCCTTCGGCTCGGGCTTGGCCTCGGTCTTCTTGGCGGCCGGGCGACGGGCCGGGCGCTTCTTCGGGGCGGCGCCAGCACCGGCGGGAGCGGGAGTCTCGTCGCCACCGACAGCCTCCTCGACGAGTTCCTTGGCGGCGGCGGGCACCTCGACCTTCGAGAGGTCGACGGCGGCAGCACGAGCGGCGGCAGCGGCGGCCTTCTGCTCGGCGGCGCGGGTGGCCTTGCGGCTCTCGCGCTGGGCGAGACCGGCCTGGATCGCCTCGACGATGGTGTCGGTGATGATGCGGACCGACTTCACGGCGTCGTCGTTGCCCGGGATCGGATAGGTGACCTTGGTCGGGTCGGAATTGGTGTCGACGATGGCGACGACCGGGATGTTGCAACGGGCGCCCTCGGCCACGGCGATGTCCTCGTGGTTGATGTCCACGACGTACATGGCGGCGGGGATCTCGGTCATCTCGGTGATGCCGTCGAAGTTGCGCGGCATGCGGGCGCTCTCGCGGCGGATCTTGGCCTCCTCCTTCTGCGGGAGCTTCGCGAGCTCGCCGTCGGTATCCATCTTCTGCCACTTCTTGAACTTGGCCATCGAGGTCTTGATGGTCTCGAAATTGGTGAGCGTGCCGCCGAGCCAGCGGTTCACGGCGTAGGGCATGCCGGTGGCGGTGGCCGCCTCGCGGATGATGTCCTGGGCCTGGCGCTTGGTGCCGACCAGGAGGATGTTCTTCCCCTCGGCGACGTGATTGGTGACGAACTCGCAGGCCTTGCCGAGCAGTTCGAAGGTCTTCTCGAGGTCGACGATCGACACGCCTTGGCGGTGATCGAAGATGTACTTCTTGGACTTCGGGTTCCAGCGCTTGGTCTGGTGGCCGAAATGCACGCCGGCATCGAGCAGGTCTTTGATAACGATGTTCATAAT
>CAZXHR010000059.1:0-22292 GCA_964640465.1 uncultured Opitutaceae bacterium | reverse complement strand
CGTACTAGGGCATGTGCCTCGGTCTCCAGATCGCGGTGAGCGAGTGCTCCCGCCCCGTGCTCGGCCTGATGACGGCCAACAGCACGGAGTTCGACCCTGACACCGAGGACCCGGTGATCGACTTCATGGACGAGCAGCGCCGCATCACCGACAAGGGCGCGACGATGCGCCTCGGCGCGTACGACTGCCGCCTGCGTCCCGGCACGATCGCCGCGAAGGCCTACCGCAAGGAGCTGATCAGCGAGCGCCACCGCCACCGCTACGAAGTGAACAACCACTACGTGCCGATGCTCGGCGACCACGGCATGATCTTCGCCGGCGTGAATCCGCAGCGGAACCTCGTCGAGATCATCGAGCTCAAGGACCACCCGTGGTTCGTGGGCGTGCAGTTCCACCCCGAGTTCAAGTCGAAGCCCACCAAGGCCCAACCGCTCTTTGCCGCCTTCGTGAAAGCCGCCATCAAGCGCCAGGCGACCGTCGCCGCCGCGAAGCCGGAGAAGCCCGCCAGGAAAGCGAAGAAGTGAGCATGTAGGGGGCGCCCCCTACTATTCTTTGCCTCAAACGTGAACTACTGGGTACTCAAAGGCAGTCCTCGATGGAATGACTGGGATCGTATGCTACGGCCTGGACGAGGAGAGACTTGGCATTCGTTCCGGATTCCAGAGAAGTTCAGTTCTGATGACCGAGTCTTCTTTTGGGAGTCGGCGCCTGCAGTTCGAGTGATCGGGTTGGGAACTGTTACGAAGGCTCACGTTGGAAAAGATGAAAAGACAGGGGATTCGCTATTTCGCGTCCGGTATCTGACGCGGCGCCTGCAATGGATGCCGGACATTCATCTCCTGCGAACAATTCCTGCGTTGGCTGATGCCAGTTTCCTGAAGAGTGGTCCGGCGACTGCGATTTCCCCTCTGACTGAAGTACAGGGGATACTTCTGTATCAGGTGATCGCAGCGCGAAATTCACGCGACCAAGTATGGCCGGATATCTTCGGCGCTGCTGCAGTCCCAGACATCGAACTTAGCGTTCGGGAAGGAGATCTGCGCCTTGTGGCCCATGTGCGTCGTGAGCGTGACCGCGGGATTATCGAGCAAAAGAAGGCGGACTTCGTTGCGAAAAATGGCCGTTTGTTTTGCGAGTGTTGTGGCTTTGATTTCGAGAGAATCTACGGCCCTGTCGGCGCTGGGGTATGCGAGGTGCATCACAGGCGACCGCTTGCTGAGGCTAAGGCCGCGAGGGTCACGCGATTAGTAGATCTGGCTGTGCTCTGTCCGAATTGCCATCGCGTGATTCATCGTACCAGCCCCATGCTGACTGTCGGAGCACTTGCTCGTAAGGTCGGAGCGCGGAGTTTCTCACTCGCAGAGCGGATTATGCGCTCTCCAGCGCATTGACTGCGTCGGCGAGTGTGACGGCTTCCACGCCGTCGCCCAGGGAGAACGACTCATCCCCGGTGTGGACGACCAGCCGGCGGGTGGCCTTCACGTCATCGCAGCCGATATAGTACCCGCGGGCCAGTGTGGGCGCCGAGGATCGCTTGATCTCGATGGCCCAACGCTCTTTCGGCGGCAGTTCGAGCACGAGGTCGATCTCGGCTCCGGCGTTGGTGCGGTAGAACCAGGGGCGCGTACCGTCCGGCGCCGCCGCAAGCAGGTTCTCGAGCACGAAGCCTTCCCAACTGCCGCCGGTCACGGGATGCCCGAGCACGGCATCGAGGTCGCGCAGCCCGAGGAGCGCATGCACGAGGCCGCTGTCGCGCACGTAGATCTTGGGCGAGCGGATGAGGCGTTTGCCGACGTTGGTCGCCCACGGCTGTAGTCGGCGTACCAGCAGCAGGTCGACCATGAGGTCGAGGTAGCGGGCGACGGTCTGCCCGCTCACGCCGATGCCGCCGGCCACGGCAGCGTGGTTCAAGATCGTGCCCTGCTCGTGCGCGAGCATCGTCCAGAAGCGGCGCAGCGTTTCGGCGGGGATTCGGGGGCCGAGCGCCGGGATGTCGCGCTCCAGGTAGGTGCCGATGAACTCCTCCCGCCACTGGAGGCTGGCGGCATCGTCGGTCGCGAGGAAGCTGTCGGGGAATCCGCCGCGCAACCACAGCCGGTCGCGTTGAGCCGGAGTCTTCGCTGCGATCTCGGCGAGGAGGAGCGGTGTGAGTTCGAGAGAGGCGATGCGCCCGGCCAGCGACTCCGAGCTCTGCTTGAGCAGCTCGATCGAGGCCGAGCCGAGGAGCAGGAACTGGCCGGTGCGCAGCCCCTTCTGCCGCCGCTGGTCGATCAGGCTGCGCAGCACTTCGAAGAGCCCGGGCAGGCGCTGGACTTCGTCGAGCACGACCAGACGCCCTTCCTGAGCCGCAAGGTACTGCTCGGGGTCGGCGAGCTTTGCGCGGTCGGACGGCCGCTCCAGATCGAGATAGAGCGCCTGCGTGCCGGCGGCTTCGGCGATCTCCAGTGCCAGCGTGGTCTTGCCAACCTGCCGTGGGCCAAGCAGCGCCACCGCCGGGAAACGGGTGAGCAACTCTCCGACTTGGCTTTGGGCATGGCGCGCGATCACCTTGCTAATCTTCCATAATATGGAAGAATGGCAAGGAAGCACTTTGTGGCTACCGCGTTCGTTTTCCGTGCCGATGCCCAGCGTCCCGATGCGTCGCGCCGCCGCAGTCCGGAACGGGAGCCGCTCGTTGTGACGCGCCGCGACGGTGCTCCGCCCTTGTCTTCATTCCGGCTTCTGGCTTCTGTCCTCTGACTTCCGCCGTCCGTCCCCCCGTCCTCATCCCTCCGATGCTCTTCGATCCCAAGCGCCTGCTCCTGATCGCCGGTCCGTGCTCGCTCGAAAACGAAACCGTCTGCCGCACGGTCGCCACCGAGCTGGCGGACATCCGTGCGTGGCATCCCGAGCTGAACATCGTCTTCAAGGGCTCGTTCGACAAAGCCAACCGCACCTCGCTCGCCGGTCCGCGCGGCACCGGGCTCGAGGCCGGCCTCGCGTTGCTGGCGATGGTGAAGCAGGACTTCGGTTTCCCGGTACTCACCGATGTGCACGAGCGCGAGCAGGTGGCCGCGGTGGCGGCGGTGTGCGATGTGATCCAGATCCCCGCGTTTCTCTGCCGGCAGACCGATCTGCTCGTCGCGGCGGCGAAGACGGGCCGTGTGGTGAACGTGAAGAAGGGCCAGTTCCTCTCGCCGCAGGAGATGCCGTACACGCTTACGAAACTCGCCGGCGCCGCCGAGGTGTGGCAGACCGAGCGCGGTTCGACCTTCGGATACCAGAACCTCGTCGTCGACATGCGTAGCTTTCCGCTGATGAAGGCCAACGGCTTCCCGACGATCCTCGACGCCACGCACAGCGTGCAGCTCCCCGGCGCGGGCGGCGGCAAGAGCAGCGGGCAACGGGAGTTCGTCGAGCCGCTCGCCAAGGCGGCGCTCGCCGCCGGTGCCGACGGTCTCTTCTTCGAGACGCACCCGAACCCCGCCGAGGCGATCTCCGACGGCCCGAACATGGTGCCGCTCGCCGAGTTCGCCGGCCTGATCGACCGCTGCCTCGCCGTCTGGCGCGCGGTGCGGGTGTAACGCCGGCGCGCGGCCTCTTTCGCAGCCCCGATGGGCGTGTCTGGCCGTATCAGGGCTTCGCTGCTGCTGTTGCCGTTGAGACAACGTCCGGGAACACGGCGATCACCTCGACTTCGAGCACATGCTGAGGGCTGAAGAGCCGGCTGATCTGAATCCAGGTGGCGGCCGGAAAATCGGTGCCGTAGTAGGCTTTCCGGACATCATTGGCCGACTTCAGGGCGTCGATGTCGGTGGTGAATGCGTTTTCCTTTACCACGTGCCGGAAATCCAAGCCGTAGTGGGCGAGCGTTTTCTTGATGGAGCCGAAGGCCTGGTCGACCGCTTGAGGCATCGGACCTTCGCCGACCGAACCGGAGATGTAGAGCGTGTTGCCGACGCGCACGGCCTGCGCGTAGCCGATCTCGTTCTCCCACGGGCCGAGGTTGAACTTCTCCTTGTGGAGATCCTGTGCGGGGAGCGGTGCGGAGAGGAGGGTGAGCAGGAGCAGTGGGAGCAGTCTGTTCATAGTTGAATCGCGTCATAATCCCGCAGGACGCCGTTTTCCCGCGACGGTGCGACGAAAACTGCGGAGTTGAAGTTCCGGCACGCATGGACCGTTGTGTTGAACATGAGCTGTGCGTGCTTCAAAGTGCGTCCGATGGTCGCTGCCGACATTCCGGCGGCGCTGGCTCTGTGGAAGGTGACCGAGGGAATGGGCTTGGGCGATTCCGATCGGCCGGAACGGCTGGCGGGGTTTCTGGACCGAAATCCCGGGTTGAGCGCCGTGGCCGAGGACTCCGCCGGCACGCTGATCGGCGCGGTCCTCTGCGGCGACGACGGACGGCGCGCCTGCCTCTACCATCTGGCTGTGCGGCGCGAACAGCGGAAGCACGGTGTGGGTCGGGCTCTGGTGGCGCACTGTCTGGCTGGGCTGAAGGCGCGCGAGATCGAGAAGTGCAACCTCTTCCTGCTGGCCTCGAACACCGAGGGTGAACGTTTCTGGCAACACGAGGGATGGACGTGGCGCGAGAACCTCAAGGTTTTCCAGAAGAACGTGGCCGCCGGCACGAAGGTCGACTGCGGCTGCACGTGCTGAGGCAGCGTGCCCGTCTGCCACCGTGGGCGGTTGCGTTACTGCGCTGTGGTGAAGCGGACAATTGCTGGTGCGCTTGTTCCTTGGTCGATCATGATGCCGAACCAGCCGTCGGGTTCTGGGCTCCAACCGTGGAAATTGATGGTAGCATCGGGGCTTGAGAGCCCTTCCTGCCGGAGCATTTCCATGCGTACGCCCTTGTACCAGATGAAGCGCAGCACGGGGAGTCCAGGAGCAGAATCGTCGGCGCGGACGAGGGTGCCGTCGAGGCTGTGAAGCGCCCTGTCAGGCTTGATCCAGAGTTCGGCGCCAGGCTGGAAGATAAGGCCATTGGGCGTTGCTTCGACGCCTCGTGCGACGGCGGCCTGCAGATTCCAATCACCTGTCGGGAACCACTTCCGGGCCTGATCGAGAGGGATGGAAACGTCCTCGGGTGCGGCTGCGCGCAGGCGGGGCGGAGGGTCGTTGTCGGCATCGTTCATCTGGATGTTGAAATTGCGAAAGCCGGCGGCGACGGCTCCGGAAGCGGCGGGGCTGACGGTCACCGCGAACTCGAGCGGTACGGCGTTGCAGGTGAACGAGAGGGTCGCGGCGCGCTCCTGTTCGCCCGGGGAAAGCGAGAGAGAGCCGGCCCATAGCTGGTGCGTCGATCCTACGGGGCGCACGACAAAGGCGGCTTCAGCCGGGGCGCTCGTTTCGAGTTGCCGCCGTATCACGATATCGGCGCGCAGGGCGCGAGCGCCGGCCTTGAGCTGGAGGTGGACGGTATCGTGCGTAGTGCCGAGAAATGGTGCCTCAGTCTCGGTGCGTGGGAACAGCTGGAGGTTGCCCTGAACGGAGAAGTTGCGAGCGTCGATGGGGCAGCTGAGCTGGTTCCACATCTCGATGCCGTTCCAGATGCCCAAGGCTTCGGAGAGCGGCTGACCCGATGATCCCGAGTCGGGTGGCAGCTCGATTGTGTCCTTGCGGGTCCAGTGGCCGACGAAGAACGACTGTTCGATGAAACTGAAGTAGTTGCGAAGCAGGCCGTCGAAGGGCGGTGGAACATACGCCCATGGGTTCGCCAGGTAGATGTCGCGTAACTCGCGCTCAAAACGGATCAGCTCGCTCAGACGGGCGTTCTCTTTCGGCCCCATGCTGGTGGAGAATGCCGTCCAGAGCGGCAAGTCACGATACTTCCGTGACGGGAATGCTCGGTCGAGGAATTCCAGCCCCGTGCCCCAGTAGAGGGGACGTTTACCGTCGGTCCCCGGAGGCGGCAGCTTCGGGGTGAGCGAGACGAGCGAAGTCACGATCTCCGAGGGGATCTTCAAGCCGGAGAAATAGCCGTAGGCCGGGCCGACGGAGGATAGGTCCTGGTAGGTTGTGCGATCGGTGGTCAGGTGCCCGAACTGCGATCGTTGTCCGTGCCAAGCGGACTCGCCGCCGGCCAGAAGAAGAAGGAGCGCCGGGGCGCCCAGGAGGAACCAGAAGAGTTTGCCATGCGGGGCGGCGCCAAAGCCGAGCCAGAGCGAGGCACCGAGGGCGACGCCTGCGGCCAGAGCAAGGTAGGCTATCTCGTAGTTGGTCGCCAGCAGAGCGAGCGAACCACTGCCGGCCAAGACTGCGGCGCCGAAGAGACTGAGCCGTTCGACCAACGATCCGGATGTCCGCTTCCAGATCGCAATCGCGGCCCCGACTGCGATGGCCAGACAGAGCAGGCCGATCGCCTGGAGCGAGAGGCGGCCGTAGTAGTCGTGCTGGAGGCCGATCAGCATGCGCCAGGAAAGGGATGCTCCGAGACTATCCGCGCGGCCGGCGAAGGGGACGACGATGACGTTGTACCACCATTGGCCGACTGTGGCACCAGTCCAGGCGAGCTCGATCGATACTGGCAGCACGGTGCCGCAAGCGGTATGGACGCCGAGAGTCAGCCCGAGCCGGCTCCAGCTTGCGCGGCCTGCCAGACGCTCGCGTACGGCCCAGCCTGCGGCGAAGGCGAGGGCGAGCAGCTGGTAGTTGATCTTGTTCATTCCCCCGAGGATCAGCGCGCAGGCGACGAGCGTGTGCCAGCGCCAGTGTTGCGCTCGCAGGACCGGGGCGGCAGCGCATCCCCATGCCACAAGGGCGAGACAAAGCGTGCCGATGGCGTTGTACCAGACGATCGTGTGCTGCGACATGCTCCCGATGACGATGGCCGTGGCGAAGAATGCGGAGATCCCGGCTGGCCACCGACGGGAGAATACGAACAGGAGGCCGAGCGCCGCTGCCGCGGTCGCCAAGGCCGCGCCCCAAGTCATGCCTACATAGGTGCCCCCGAAGAGCGCCTCGGCGGCGAGGTTCGGCAGGAACGTGCCGGCCTGTATCGGTGTGGTGAAATCGACGTAGGGACGCTCGCCGGCAAGGATGCGGCCGTTGGCAACCATCACGAGGCCATAGTCGTAGAGGTCCCGAAGATAGGTGTGGTTGTGCAGCCAAGGCGCCAACGTGACGGCTACTATGACCATGCCCAGCAGCAGAAGACGGCAGCGACGGCTTGAGGCAAACGTGGTGACTCTCATCGAGAAGGGGATGTGCGGTGGGACATGCCGTCGGTGGCCTGTGTTGGGCTTCCGATGACAGGGAAAGGCACGAGCTTTGAACCTTTGCCATGCTTGGCAATAGCCGTTCGGCCCGAAGCTGCGGCACAAATCCCGCGGGCGAAGAGCTTGGCGGTAGGCGGCAAGGAGTGCGGGCCGCAGAAGCTGCCGGGCTGGCGCCGTGAGTTGGCGCTTTCACGGCGCGCAGGCGCCGTGCTCAGGCCGTGAGCTCGATCCGGTTGCCGTCGGGGTCGAGCACGACGCTCTCGTAGTAGCCGTCGCCGGTGTGGCGCGGCTCGCTCACGACACGAACACCCGCAGCGCGGAGTCGCTCGGTTGTCGTGCGCACGGCGTCCTCGTTGCCGAGGGAGAGCGCGAAGTGGGAGAGTCCGGTGCGGTCCGGCGCCGCGCCGGCGGGAGCATCGCCGAGCCCAGGCTGTTCCATGAGTTCGATGCGTGCGCCGCTCCCCGGAAAGGTTAGGAAGTACGAGCGGAAAGGATGCGAGCGGCTGACGTAGAGCGGGCCGGCGGTGCAGCCGAAGTGGCGGACGTAGAAGTCGCGCAGCGTTTCCAGATGCGGTGTCCAGATGGCGAGGTGCTCGAGTCGCATGGGACGAGGGAACGGCGCAACAATACTGCCGGCAAGCCGTCGGATGATGCCGTGTGACCGTCGGATGGGTTTGGAGCCCGGAGAATTTGGCGACGTGACAGCGGGCGGGATTTGTGAGTATGTGGTGAAAAGTCGACGGTCGGTCGTGGGTTGAGCTTCCAGCGCGCGTGCGGTGGCTCGGTCCAGGATGGATCGGCGGCGAGCCATCCATGCTGCTCAACACGAGTCCCAGACCGACGATTGTCCCGCCGAAGAAGGATGATTTGCCTCCTCCGGTACCGCGGCGAGCTGCAAACGAACGCCTGCGGGATCCGGATGCCGGAGACTGGGAGCTGTGGCGACTGGCGGAACAACAGGTTTGGGATGACCGCCGCTTTCTGCCAGGCCGGATCGAGATCCGGGAGTTCCGGAGAAACCACGGTGGACGTTTTTGCGCCTCTGTTCGTGGGATGCTGGACGTTGCGCCCGTTGTGGACGGGGAGCCTCATCTCCATTTCGTGGAGTTGCGCGAGAATGGCATGGACCGGTTGTGCCTGGAGTCGGAACGCCGCTGCGCCGAATGGCGCGAGAGACTGCTGCGATGGGTGGGGGAGGATCGTCCGTTGTTCGGCTGGCGCAACGGCGCCGCGCTGCGGCTTGGGTCCTCGATGATCGGCGGCATGGTCTGCCGCACCTTCGTCGTCCCGGCCCCGGCTGGCGATTCCGGATGCGAGCATACGGTCTGGATCGACGAGAGTACCGGGCATGTCCGCCGGATGGGGTACCGGCGTACCGGGAATCCGTTGACGGACAACGAATGGTACCGGATCGAGCGGGAGGTGGCCCTCGATTGCGGCCCCGATGCGCTCGGGCGTTGGGTTCCGTTGGTGCAGCACGAGCGCGTGACTTATCGGCAGCGCTTCCTCCACGGGGCGCCGATCGGCTGCGTCGACCGATTCTTCAGCTTCAGCGAACACTGGGAATATGCCGGTGCGCCGCTGTTGTCGCAGCCTTAGTTACCTGAACCGCTGCAGGTGCAGACGAGGTTGCGGTCGCCGTAGGTGTTGTCGATGCGGCCGACGGAGGGCCAGAATTTGGAGACGCGCGTCGCCTCGCTCGGGAAGGCGGCGAGCTCGCGCGGGTAGGGGCGGTCCCAGTTGTCGGCGCAGACGACGCGTGTGGTGTGCGGCGCTCGCTTGAGGACGTTGTCGGTGCGGTCGGCCTGGCCTCGCTCGATCGCGAGCAGCTCGTCGTGGATCGAGAGCAGGGCGTCGCAGAAACTGTCGAGCTCCTGCTTCGACTCGCTCTCGGTGGGTTCGATCATGAGCGTGCCGGCGACGGGCCACGACATCGTGGGGGCGTGGTAGCCGTAGTCCATGAGGCGCTTGGCGACATCCTCGACCTCGATGCCGGCGCGCTGTTTCCAACCGCGCAGGTCGACGATGCACTCGTGGGCGACGAGGCCGGCGGCGCCGCGGTAGACGACGGGGAACGCGCGTTCGAGGCGACGGGCGACATAGTTGGCGTTGAGGATGGCGAGCTTGGTGGCGGCAGTGAGGCCGGCGGCGCCCATCATGCGGATGTAGGCCCAGGAGATGAGGGCGACGTTGGCGCTGCCCCAGGGCGCGGAGGCGACGGGGCCGATGGCCTGCGGCGAATCGTGCGGCGGCACGACCGGGTGCGAGGGCAGGAACGGTGTCAGGTGGCTGGCGACGCAGATCGGGCCGACGCCGGGGCCGCCGCCGCCGTGCGGGATTGCGAAGGTCTTGTGGAGGTTGAGGTGGCAGACGTCGGCGCCGATGTGGCCGGGCGAGGTGAGGCCGACTTGGGCGTTCATGTTGGCGCCGTCCATGTACACCTGGCCGCCGTGGGCGTGGACGATCTCGCACAGCTCGCGGATGCCGGTCTCGAAGACACCGTGGGTCGACGGGTACGTGACCATGACGGCGGCGAGCGCGGCGGCGTGCTGCGCGGCCTTGGCGCGGAGATCGGCGAGGTCTATGTTGCCCTGCGGGTCGCAGGCGACGGGGACGACCTTCAGGCCGGCCATCGCGGCGCTGGCGGGGTTGGTGCCGTGGGCGGAGGTGGGGATGAGGCAGATGTCGCGGCTGCGCTCGCCTCGCGACGCGTGCCACGCGCGGATGACGAGAAGGCCGGCGTATTCGCCGGCCGAACCGGCGTTGGGTTGGAGCGAGACGGCGGCGAAACCGGTGATCTCGGCGAGCCAGCGTTGGAGATCGGCGAAGAGGCGGCGGTAGCCGGCGGTCTGCTCGGCGGGGGCGAAGGGATGGATGCGTGCGAACTCGGGCCAGGTGATCGGGAGCATCTCGCCGGTCGCGTTGAGCTTCATGGTGCAGGAGCCCAGCGGGATCATCGAGTGGCAGAGCGAGAGATCCTTCGCCTCGAGCCGGCGGATGTAGCGGAGCATCTCGTGCTCGGTGTGGTGGCGGTTGAAGACCGGGTGATCGAGAAAACGCGAGGTGCGGGCGAAGGGCGCCGGCAGTCCGATGGGTTCTTCGACTCGAAGCGAGGCGAGCGCGGGCGCCGGTTTGCCGGCGGCTTCGGCGAAGACGCGGAGAAGCAGCGCGAGGTCCTCCTCGGTGGCGGTCTCGTCGAACGAGACGCCGACGGAGCCGGGGCTGCGCGGCCGGAGGTTGAGGCGGTGGGCGCGTGCGAGGTCGTGAATCCGCTCTGCGGAGATGTCGCCAAGCTCGACGGTGAGCGTGCCGAAGACGGGCGCGTTGTTGAACCGGTAGCCCAGTTGCGCCAGGCCGGCGGCGAACGCGCGGGTGAGGTGGTGCACACGGCTGGCGATCGCTTTCAGGCCGTCCGGCCCGTGGTAGACGGCGTACATCGAGGCCATGACGGCGAGGAGAACCTGCGCGGTGCAGATATTGCTCGTGGCCTTCTCGCGGCGGATGTGCTGCTCGCGGGTGCCGAGGGCGAGACGGAGCGCGGGCTGGCCCTGCGCGTCCTTCGAGACACCGACGAGGCGGCCGGGCATGAGACGCTTGAGGGCGTCGCGCGTGGCGAGGAAACCGGCGCCGGGACCGCCGCAGCCGAGCGGCACGCCGAAACGCTGGGCGCTGCCGACGGCGATGTCGGCGCCGAACTCGCCCGGGGCGCGCAGGAGCGTGAGCGCGAGGAGGTCGGTGGCGACGATGGCGAGCGCACCGGCGGCGTGGAGCTTCTCGACAAGCGGGGCGAAGTCGCGGATGTCGCCACTGGTGCCCGGATACTGGATGAGCGCGGCGAAGTGGCGCGGGCCGGGGACGAAGGTTGCGGCGTCGCCGGTATCGAGGGCATAGCCGAGCGCCTTGGCTCGGGTGGAGACGACGGCGAGGGTCTGAGGATGGCAGTCGGCGGCGACGAAGATCGTGTTGTGCTCGGGCGAGCCCTTGGTGGCGAAGGCCATGTGCACGGCCTCGGCGGCGGCGGTGCCCTCGTCGAGCATGGAGGCGTTGGCGATCTCGAGGGCGGTGAGGTCGCAGACCATCGTCTGGAAATTCAGGAGCGCTTCGAGGCGGCCCTGCGAGATCTCGGCCTGGTAGGGGGTGTAGGCGGTGTACCAGCCGGGGTTTTCCAGGATGTTGCGCTGGATGACGAGCGGCGTGTGGCAGTCGTAGTAGCCGCAGCCGATGAAGGAGCGGAATACATGGTTCTTCGTGGCGATGCTGCGGAGCTCGTCGAGCATCCGGCTTTCGCCGACGGGTTCGGGCAGGTCGAGCGTGCGGGGCAGACGGATGGCGGGCGGTACGGCGGCGCCGATCAACGCGTCGAGCGAGGGCTGGCCGAGGGCGGCGAGCATCGCGGCGGTGTCGGCGTTGCCAGAGCCGAGGTGGCGTCGGGGAAAGGTGTCGAGCGGGGCCAGCGGGGCGGCGGGCCGGGCGTTGCAGTCAGCGGGGGACGCGGGGGTGCGGTCGGCCATTACGGGCGACCCTAGAAACCGCGCGGGACAGGGCAACGGGTTTCTGGAGGCGTGGCGTCAGCGATTGCGCTGGTAGGTGCCGATCAACTGCGCCTCGGCGAGGATGTGGCCTCGGATCGCCTGGAGCAGGTCGGACTTCTTCGGCAACGGTCCGAGAACGGGCTCCGCGTCCAGAGCGTAGAGCCTGAAGAAGTAGCGGTGCGGTTTGCCGGGCGGCGGGCACGGGCCGCCGTAGCCGAAGCGGCCGAAATCGTTGACGCCTTGGCGCGCTCCGTTGGGAAGCTTCTCGATGGCGGCAACGTGTTCCGGGAGCGCCGAGATTGTGGCGGGGATGGCGTAGATCACCCAGTGCACCCAGTCGCCGGAAGGGGCGTCGGGATCGTCGCAGACGAGGGCGAAGCTTTTCGTGCCGGCGGGCGCATCGCTCCAAGCGAGCGCGGGGGAGATGCTGGAGTTTTCGTAGGCGAACTTTGCGGGGATCGGTTGGCCGTCGGCGAAGGCGGTGCTGGTGATTCTCATGGCGGTGGTTGGTTGCACGGGGTTGTCGGGGACGGCTGGTGCGGCGGCGTACTGCGCGAGGAATAGGGCGAGCACGACGCTGACGGTGGCATGCACGGCGGCGGTGCGGGAAGTCCGGCTACAGCTTGTAGCCGATCTTGCGGAGGAAGTCGCGGCGCCAGGCGATGTCGGTGTCGGTCTCGACGCCCTGGGGCGGGGCGCCGTCGACCACGCCGAGGATACCGCGGCCGAGATCGGTGGTGGTGACGATCACCTCGGTGGGGTTGGCGGTCGCGCAGAAGATGCGGCAGACCTCGGGCACGGCCTTGAGGGCGTTGAGGACGTTGACGGGGAAGAAACCCTCGCCGAGGAAGACGATGAAGCTGTGGCCGGCGCCGATGGCCTGGGCATTGCGCACGGCGAGTTCGGTGAGCGCCGCGTCGGTGCCGGAGTGGCGGATCAGGCACTTTCCCGAGGCTTCGCAGAACGCTAGGCCGAACTTGATGCCGGGCACGGCGCCGACGAGCGCCTCGTGGATGTCCTCCACGGATTTGATGAAGTGGGCCTGCCCGAGGATGAAGTTGATGGCATCCGGTTTCTCGATCCGCACGGCGTTCAGTTGCATCGCAGTCCTCCTTTGTTTGCGGAATTTCCAGTTGCCGGAGAACGGCGTGGCGTCAAACGGCGGACGGAGATCGGCTGGGGCGAGCAGCGCGGCATCGATGTCTGGCTACGGGCATGGAAAAGGCCGGGCGCTGGGCCCGGCCTTGGGAAGAGACGGAGCGCCGCTCTCGCGAGCGGCGCCACGGTGGGAGGACGCCGCCCTGACGAGCGGTGTCCCCGGTGTGGAGCGGATCAGGACTTCGGGATCGGGCCGAGCTTCACGCCTTCCGGATAGTACTTCCAGCCGTCGCGGACCTTGATCTTGGAGTCCCACGGGAGCTTGTACTGGCCGGCCGCGAGATCGCGGACCCAGGTGAGGTAGTTGGCCTTCTCGCCGCCGGGTTTGCCGACGTAGGCGCGGCAGCCGAGGTTGAAGATGTTGTTCTCCAACGCCCAGTTCTCGCGGGCCTTGTCGACGAGGCGGGGGAAGAGCTCGGCGGTGACGATCTCCCAGGGGTTGCGATGGCCCTGCTGGAGGACGTTGCCGTCGTAGTTGCAGACGGTGCCTTCGCCGAAGTAGTAGAACACGCCATCGTAGCCGGCCAGGTTGACCGAGATGGTGTACATGAGGTTCTGCCAGGCGTTGGTGCGGTTGGTCCAGATCCACTGGTCGTTGACCTGGGTGGAGTAGCCGGAGATGCGGATGTAGACGTTGCAGCCCTTGTAGGCGGCCTCGCGGGCGAGCTCGGGGAACATGCCGTCGTGGCAGATACAGACGGCGAGCTTGGCGCCCTTCGGGCCGTCGCAGACGGGCATGCCGTAGTTGCCGGGCGACCAAGGCTCGATCGGCACCCAGGGCTGGAGCTTGCGGTAGTGGAGGGCGATCTCGCCCTTGTCGTTGATGATGATGGCGGTGTTGTACGGGGCCTTCTTCGGGTCCTCGTTCTTCTCCATGAGGGAGAACACGCCCCAGACCTTGTTGCGGATGCAGGCCTTCTTGAACTCGCCGATCTCCGGGCTGTCGATGGTGAGCAACATCTCGTCGTACGTCCAGATGGCGGTATTCAGACCCTGGGTCGAATACTCGGGCATGACGATGAGGTCGAGGCCGGGGTAGCCGGCCTTGGTGTTGTCGATGGCCTTGCAGATCTGCTTCACCTGCACGGCGATGTCCTCGGGGCCTTTGATGACCGGGACGGGATATTGGATCATGGCGACGAGCAGAGCCTCGTCCCAAGAGCTGACGCTTCCTGTGCTACCCATGGTATGGATCTCCTAGTGTGTTGCTGGTTGTGGTGGTGGTTTGCTCGTCGTGTGGACGAACGTGAAGTGGTGCGGGGCGCGGGGCCGCTAGACGGCGAGGAGCTGCTTGACCTTCGCGGCGTCGAGGTGGGCGCGCTCGGCCTCGTGGATGAAACGGCCGCGTTCGATGACCAGGGCGCGGTCGCAGACATCCATCATGAAGCTGACGACCTGCTCGCTCACCACGATGGCGAGGCTGCGCAGGCGGCGGATCTCGCGCAGGGCGCGGGCGATGTCCTTGATGATCGAGGGCTGGATGCCCTCGGTGGGTTCGTCGAGGACGAGGACCTTCGGGCGGGTGAGGAGGGCGCGGGCGATGGCGAGCTGCTGCTGCTGGCCGCCGGAGAGGTTGCCGCCCTTGCGGGAGCGCATGTCGCGCAGGACGGGGAAGAGGGCGTAGATCTCGTCCCACTCGCTCTGCTCGACGCGGCCGCGGGCGCCGGTGAGCATGTTCTCCATCACGGTGAGGGAGGGGAAGATCTGGCGACCCTGGGGGACGAAAGCGATGCCGCGCCGGATACGCTCGTAGGAGGGCAGGCCGGCGAGCTCGTCGGAGTCGAGCCGGATGGAGCCGGCCTTGGCGGGGATGACGCCGACGAGCGTCTTGAGCAGGGTGGTCTTGCCCATGCCGTTGCGGCCCATGACGGCGAGGATCTCGCTGTCGCGGAGCCGGAGGGAGAGATCGGAGCTGACGACGCTTTGGCCGTAGCCGGTGCGGAGGTTGGTGACGGTGAGCATGGCGGTGTCCTCAGTGGCCGAGGTAAACTTCGACGACCTTCGGGTTGTTGCGGATCTGCTCCATGCTGCCCTCGGCGAGGAGTTTCCCGAGGTGCAGGACGGTGACCTTGTGGGCGATGCGGGAGACGAACTCCATGTCGTGCTCGATGATCACGATGGAGCGCCCGGGGGTGATGCGTTTGAGGAGCTCGGCGGTCTGCTCGCGCTCGCCGGCGCTCATGCCGGCGACGGGCTCGTCGAGCATGAGCAGCTCGGGCTCCTGCATGAGGAGCATGCCGATCTCCAGCCACTGCTTCTGGCCGTGGCTGAGGAGGGCGCCGGGAGTATCCAGAAGCTCGGCAAGGAAGATCTCCCCGGCGACCTTGTGGACGCGCTCGACGACATCGGCGGTGCGGGTGAAGGCGATGCAGCCGGCGACGCCGCGGCCGCGGGGGAAGGAGACCTCGAGGTTCTCGAAGACGGTGAGGTTCTCGTAGATGGATGGCGTCTGGAACTTGCGGCCCACGCCGGCGCGGACGATCTGGTGCTCGGGCAGGCCGACGAGCTCGCGGTTGCGGAAGCGGATGCTGCCGGCGGTGGGCCGGGTCTTGCCGCAGATCATGTCGAGCACGGTGGTCTTGCCGGCGCCGTTGGGGCCGATGATCACGCGCAGTTCGTTGCGCTCGATGTAGAGGTTGAGGCCGTCGACGGCCTTGAAGCCGTCGAACGAGACGGTGAGGTCCTCGATGGCGAGGAGGAAGGAGGTGTTGTAGCTCATGAGCTGGCGCCTTTCTCGGAGGGAGTTTCGATGGCGGGTTCGAGCGCGGCCGGTGTTGCCGGTGCGGATTCGCGGCGGCGTTTCAGCCAGGGGAGGACGCGCTGGCCGAGCTGGTCGACGAGGCCGGCGAGGCCGTTGGGGAAGAGGACGACGACGGCGATGAACAGGCCGCCCATGCAGAACAGCCACAGTTGCGGGAAGCTCTCGGAGAAGAGGCTCTTGCCGGAGCAGACCAGCAGCGTGCCGTAGATCGCGCCGAAGAGGGAGGCGCGGCCGCCGACGGCGGCGAAGATCACCATCTCGATCGAGGGGACGATGCCGACGAGCGAGGGCGAGATGAAGCCGACCTGGAGGACGAAGAGCGCGCCGCCGATGCCGCTGAGGGCGGCGGCCAGACAGAAGCTGAAGACCTTGTACATCGAGACGTCGTAACCGGAAAACCGGACGCGGTCCTCGCGCTCGCTCATGGCCAGGAGCATCTTGCCGAGCTTGCCGGAGAGCAGCCATTGGAGGCCGACGATGCAGAGCAGGAGGAGGGCGCAGGTGACGAAATAGAGGATGTACTGGGCGTGCTGCGTGCGGATGTCCCAGCCCCAGAGGGTGCGCAGGTCGGTGATGCCGTTGCGGCCGCCGGTGAGGCCCTGGTTGCCGTCGATGCCCAGGGAGAGGATGAGGGCGAGTGCCTGCGTGATGATGGCGAAGTAGACGCCGCCCACGCGGCGCTTGAACATCGCGTAGCCGATCACGAAGGCGACGAGCGAGGGGACGAGGACGGTGGCCAGCAGGGAGAACGGGAGGCTCTTGAACGGTATCCAGAGTGTGGGCAGAGTGGTGAGCTGGTTCCAGTCCATGAAGTCGGGGATGCCCGGTGTGGACTGGATGGCGGTGCTGACGGGGTCGGAGGCCTCGAGCTTGAGGAACATGGCCATGCAATAGCCGCCGAGGCCGAAGAAGACGCCCTGGCCGAGGCTGAGGACGCCGCCCTTGCCCCAGAGCATGACCAGCCCGAGGGCGACGAAGGCGAAGGTGAGGTACTTGCCGACGAGGTTGAGGCGGAAGACGCTCAGCGAGAGCGGGAGGACGACCAGGAGCAGCAGGGCGAGGATCGCGAGGTTGACGAGGCCGCGACGGCCGCCGAGGAAACGTTCGACGAAGGTGTTCATGGGAGGTGCGGGAGCGGTTTCAGGAGCGGACCTTGCTGGAGAACAGGCCCTGGGGGCGGATCATGAGCACGACGACGATGACCATCAGGATGGCGACCTTGCCCATCGTGCCCTCGAGGAAGAAGCCGGTGATGGACTGGCCCTGGGCGATGCCGAAGGCGGAGGCGATGGTGCCGAAGAGGCTCGCGGTGCCGCCGAAGACGACGACCAGGAATGTATCCACGATGTAGCGCGATCCGCTGTCGGGGCCGGTGGAGCCGATGGTGGTGAAGGCGGCGCCGGCGACGCCCGCGATGCCGGTGCCCAAGGCGAAGGTGAGACGGTCGACCAGCGGGGTGCGGATGCCCACGGCGCCGCTCATCGCGCGGTTCTGGACGGTGGCGCGCATGTGCAGGCCGAGGCGCGAGCGGTACATGAAGATCCAGACGCCCAGGGTGAGCAGCAGCGTGAGGACCATGACGAAGACGCCGTTGATCGGGATGTCGATGGAGTCGGTGGGCTTGAAGGAGCCCATGAGCCACTCGGGCAGGGTCGGCGTGACCTCGCGGGCGCCGAAGGTCATGCGGAAGGCCTGCTGCATGATCAGGCTCAGGCCCCAGGTGGCCAGGAGTGTGTCGAGCGGGCGCTTGTAGAGGTGGCGGATGAGGCCCCACTCGGCGAGGTATCCGGCGAGTGCGGACACGAAGAAGGCGATGACGATGGCGAAGACGAAGTACGAGCCGGCGAGCGCGGGGGCGTAGGCGTGGACCAGCGAGGAGCAGAGGTAGACGGTGTACGCGCCGAGGGCCATGAACTCGCCGTGCGCCAGGTTCACGACGCCCATCTGGCCGAAGATGATGGCCAGGCCGAGGGCCATCAGCAGCAGGACGCTGAAGAGGCTCAGGCCGGCGAAGCCTTGCATCAGGAAGATCGAGGAGAGTTCGGAGAACGAGTAGTCGGACATGGCGGGTGGCGCCGCATGGGCGCAGTGAGAGCGAGGGCCGCCGGCCGGTGCGACCGGCGGCCGAAGGGAACGTGGACTTTGGTTACGCGGAGCTGCTGCGGCTTACTGATAGCCCTTCGGGAACGGGTTGGGCTCGATCAGCTCGGACTCGTAGAGGACCTTGGCTTGGCCGTCGGTCTGCCACTGGCCGATGCGGAGCTTGCTCCAGAGGTGGTGGTTGGAATTGTGGATGCGGACGTAGCCCTCGGGGGCGCCGGTGAACTCGATGTCGGCGGAGGCGGCGGCGACCTTGTCGATGTCGAAGCTGCCGGCCTTCTCGACGGCGAGCTTCCACAGCCACGGGCCGAGGTAGGCGGCCTGGGTGACGTCGCCGATGACGGCGTTGGCCCCGTACTTGGCCTTGAAGGCGGCGACGAAGGCCTTGTTGTTCGGGTTGTCCAGGGACTGGAAGTACTTCATGGCGGAGTAGAACCCGGCGAGGTTCTCGCCGCCGATGCCGAGCACCTCATCCTCGGTGACGGAGATGGTGAGCAGGTTCCACTTGTCGCTGGTGATGCCGGCCGCCTTGAGCTGCTTGTAGAAGGAGACGTTGGAGCCGCCGACGATGATGGCGTAGATGACGTCGGGCTTCTTCAGCTTGATCTTGTTGATGAGGGAGCCGAAGTCGGTGTGTCCGAGGGCATAATACTCCTCGCCGACGACCTTGCCGCCGAGGACGTTCTCGATGTGCTTGCGGGCGATCTTGTTGGAGGTGCGCGGCCAGATGTAGTCGGAGCCGATGAGGTAGAAGGTCTTGGCCTTCTTCTCCTTCGCCATCCAGTCGAGGCCGGCGATGATCTGCTGCGTGGCCTCCTGGCCGGTATAGATGACGTTCTTGGACTGCTCGAGGCCCTCGTAGAAGGTCGGGTAGTAGAGCATGCCGTTCTCCTTCTCGAAGACGGGGAGCACGGCCTTGCGGGAGGCGGAGGTCCAGCAACCCATGACGGAGGCGACCTTGTCGTTGACGAGGAGCTTCTTGGCCTTCTCGGCGAAGGTCGGCCAGTCGGAGGCGCCGTCCTCGACGATGATCTTGATCTTGCGGCCGAGGACGCCGCCCTGGGCGTTGATCTGCTCGATGGCGAGCTGCTCGGCCTGGATGGAGCCGGTCTCGCTGATGGCCATCGTGCCGGTGGCGGAGTGGAGCTGGCCGACGGTCACCTCGGTGTCGGTGACGGCGAGGCCGGTGGTGTTGACGGTGGCGGTCGGGTAGCTCTGCGCGTGGAGTGCGGGCAGGGCGAGGGCGAGCCCGAGCAAGCCGGCGGCGAGATGGCGGCCGGTGGCGCGGAGCGGTTGGTTGGGCGTGGGCGATTTCATTCGTTTGTTTTCTGGTTCGGTTGGCGGATGCGGAGCGGCGAGGCCCCGTGGAAAGGTTGGATCATGCGGCGCGGCGTACCGGCTGGACCGGAGTGGGCGCGGTGGAGTCGAGTCCGGCTAGGCGCATGGCCTCGGCGTAGAGGTCGTGGCGGAAGACCTTGGGCAGGACGTCGGGATGGAGCGCGCCGGAGGCGGCGGGTTTGCCGAGGGTGGCGACGAGGTCGTAGACCCAGGAAGCGCGGATACGGCTGGGATCGCCGACGCTGCGGGCGTCGAAGACGATGAGGTTGTCGGAGGAGGCGGAGCCGAGGCCGGGCGAGAAGGGGCCGACGAGGGAGTTGGCGAGATGGTCGCGCGGGACGTCGAAGTAGCGCGGTTGCGCGAGCATGCGGACGAGCTCGGGGCGGTTGGCCGGATCGTCGCAGAAGACGCTGGCCTCGATGAGCGCGGCGAGGAGGCGCAGGTGCTCCTCGGGCCGGCGCTCGGCGAACTCCTGGAGGACGAGGAGGACCTTCTCGGGGTGGTGGTGGGCGAGCTCGCCGCTGGTCGCGGCGATCCAACCGGTGTTGTTGCGCACGGCGGCGGAGTTCCACGGTTCGGCGACGCAGTAGCCGTCGAGGAATCCCGAGGCGAAGGACTCGTAGATGAGCTCGGAGGGGATGACGACGATGCGCACGTCCTTCGACGGATCGATCCCGCCGGAGGCGAGCCAGCGGCGCAGCAGATAGTGCTGGGAGGAGAGCTCGAGGACGGCGCCGAAGGTGAGCGTGCGGTCCGGGGCGAGCTGGCGCACGAGGCGGCCGAGCGAGGCGGCATCGCGCACGCCCTGGTCCCAGAAGCGGCGTGCGAGCGTGATGGCGCTGCCGTTGGAGCCGAGCATGAGGCCGGTGAGGCAGGGGCGGCGCACGACGCCGAGCCCGCAGTAGATGGAGAGGAGCATGCTCGCGTGCGTGGCGACGGCCTCGAGCTCCTCGTGGAGGAGCTTCTCGCGGATGGTGGCCCAGCCGACCTCGCGCGAGAGACGGACATCGAGCCCGTGACGCGTGAAGAGGCCCAGCTCCTGCGCGGCGATCAGGGTGGCGCAGTCGAGCGTGGGCACGAAACCGATCCGGAGACGATTCGAGCGCGAACGCGGGAGACCGGCGGGTCTGATCTTGGCGAAGCGCATATGCCCGGCGGTTTAGCAACCGATGTGCCACGCCCAGCGGAGTTATCGATGAGAATGATACATGTGAGAATTGCGCGCGGATCAACAATCCCGCCGGAGGCGGTTGGAACCGAAGCTGCTACGCTGGAGGTTCACCCATGCGAACCTCGCTCGAAATCCGGCAGCTCGAAGCTTTTGTAGCCACGGCACGGACACTCAACATGGCGCAGACCGCGGTCGAGCTGCGGCTGACGCCCTCCGGCGTGAGCCGCAGCCTGAAGACGCTGGAGACGGAGCTGGGCTGCCGGCTCTTCGAGCGCACGACGCGGCACATGGCGCTTTCGCCCGCCGGGCGCGAGCTGCTGCCGCGGGCCGAGGAGATACTCGCGAAGCTGCGGGAGACGCAGGAGCGGCTCCGCGAGTGGGGCGACCTGCGCAACGGCCGGCTGCGGCTCGGGGTGGCGGAGACGGTGGGGCAGTTCGTGCTGCCGCCGGCATTGCGCGAGTTCCGCGAGAGTTTTCCCGGCCACACGGTCACGATTGAGGTGTGCCCCGCTGAGAAGGCGGCCGAGCTGCTGGCGGAGTCGCGAATCGACCTGGCGCTGCTGCCGGAGCCGGCGCCGCGCGGCGGGATTGCGTTCCGGCAACTGGCCGAGGACGACCTGCACTTTGTCGTGCATCCGTTGCATCCGTGGGCGATCGCACGGCGGGTGCCGCGTGAGGCGATCACGGAGGCGAGGCTGGTGTTGCCGGCGAGCGGGCATGCGACCCGCGAGCTCGTGGCGGACTATTTCCGGCGGGAGGGCATTGAGCTGAAGCCCTTCGTCGAGGTCGCGAACGAGGACGCGATCAAGAGTTTCGTGCGGCTCGATCTTGGCGTCGGCATCCTGCCGCGGTGGCTGGTCGCAGAGGAGGTGGAGCAGGGGCTGATGGCGACGTTGCCGCTGGGGCGGCGCCGGTTGCGGCGGCGTTGGGGCGTGCTGTACCCGGCGTCGCGAGAACTCGGTTTCGCCGAGAGCCTGCTGGTGAGTCTCTGCCGGAACGTGCTGCGCGAGCTGGTGGCGCGGCGTGCGGAGAACGAGCGACTATGAGCGGGATTTCTGCGGAAACGTCCGCAAGTCGCGCCTTTGCGGCGGGACGTGGTTGGGCGTTGCGGGCCGCGGCGGGGATATGCGAGCTGCGGAATGGATGCTTTTGCACAGCAACCATGATTCCGCTGCATGTGACCGGGCGAATCCGATGTGAGGCGGGTGGTGGGCGTGCCGAGCGTTCAGCGCGCGGAGCTTGAAACGCTGTTCTCACGAACGGCGCTACGAAGGTGATGGATCGCTGATGCGTGGCTGGTGCCGGGCATGAAAAAGGCCGGGCGCGAGGCCCGGCCTTTTTCAAACGCGGAGGGCGCTGCAAGACAGCGCCCCTACGTGTTCGCGAGCGGGAGGAGTTAGGCGAGTTTCACGCCCATCTTCTTGGCGGCGCGGATGAGGGCGTCGGCCATGTCGGACGGGGTGGCGGCGACTTCGATACCGCACTCCTGGAAGACCTTGATCTTCGCGGCAGCAGTGTCCTCGGCTCCGCCGCCGATCGCACCGGCGTGGCCCATGCGGCGGCCGGCGGGAGCGGTGGCGCCTGCGATGAAGCCGGCGACCGGCTTCTTGCAGTTGGCCTTGATCCAGCGGGCGGCCTCGGCCTCGGCGTTGCCGCCGATCTCGCCGATCATGATGAAGCCCCAGGTGTCGGGGTCGGCGGCGAACATCTTGATGACGTCGAGGTGGGAGGTGCCGTTGACGGGGTCGCCGCCGATGCCGACGGTGGTGGACTGTCCGATACCCTTGACGGTGAGCTGGTAGACGGCCTCGTAGGTGAGGGTGCCGGAGCGGGAGACGACGCCGACGTGGCCCTTCTTGTTGATGTAGCCGGGGGCGATGCCGATGCGGCAGCCGCCGTGGCTGTCCTTGCCGGCGCCGGGGCAGACGAGGCCGGGGCAGTTGGGGCCGACGAGGCGGGTCTTGGCGCCGGCCATGGCGCGCTTCACGCGGACCATGTCGCGGATCGGAATGCCCTCGGTGATGGCGACGGCG
>CAZXHR010000058.1:0-22307 GCA_964640465.1 uncultured Opitutaceae bacterium | reverse complement strand
CTACAAAGTGGCGCCACTCGCGTGAGCGGCGATCCGGGTAGCTGAACGACTGCGTCGTTCAGCTACCGGGCGTGGAAGGCTGAACCGCTGCGCGGTCCAGCTACGACGGAGGTGGCAGCCGGCTCGGCAAATAGCGGCTCGCGAACAGCTCCACGGTCGGAATCTCGGAGTCGATGCGCTCACACGTTCCGCTACGGAGCGAGACGCCTACGGCTTCACAACCAGCGGCTGACCGGCCTTGAGCGAGACATCTCGGACCTCTTCCGCCGAGAGTCGGACGCGGTGCACGCCGTCGCGATCTGCGGTGAGCGTGGCGGCGACAAGTTTCCCGGCGCGCCATTCGAGATCAACTGTCACGGCGCCGCGGGCGCGGATGCCGGACACACGGCCCTCGGGCCAGGCGGGCGGGAGCGCCGGCAAGAGGTGAATTTCGCCGCGCTGGCTCTGGACGAGCATCTCGAGGATGCCAGCGGTGGCACCGAAGTTGCCGTCGATCTGGAACGGCGGGTGGGCGTCAAAGAGGTTCGTGTACGTGCGGTCGGGGCTGAGGAGAAGTTTCAACAGATCGTAGGCGCGGGCTCCGTCCTGGAGGCGCGCCCAGAAGTTGATCTTCCAGCCGAGGCTCCAGCCGGTGGCGATGTCGCCGCGCAGCTCGAGCGTCTTGCGTGCGGCGGCGGCGAGCTCGGGCGTGGCGAGCGGCGAAATCTCGTTGCCCGGGTGACGCGCGAAGAGGTGCGAGATGTGGCGATGGTGGCGCTCCGGCGCCTCAAGGTCCCAGTCCTCCATCCATTCCTGCAACTGGCCGGCCTTGCCGATCTGGAGCGGCGGGAGGCGGTCGCGAGTCTGCACGACCTTGGCGCGCCACTCGGCGTCGACGCCGAGCGCCTCCGAAGCGCGAATGCAGCGGTCGAAGAGCGCGCGGAGGATGGAGTTGTCCATCGTCGGCCCGGCGCAGAGGGCGACACCGGTCGGGTGCGAGTTCTCGGGAGAGAGCGAGGGGTTGGTGACGAGCCAGTGGTGCTTCGGCTCCTCGACAAGGCTATCGAGGAAGAACTGCGCGGCGCCCTTCATCGTGGGGTAAATCCGCTCAAGCGTCGCGCGGTCTCCGGAGAACTCGTAGCGATCCCAGAGGTGGAGGCAGAGCCACGCGCCGCCCATCGGCCACAGGCCCCAGCGCGGACCGTCGATCGGCGCGGTGGCGCGCCAGAGATCGGTGTTGTGGTGGGCGACCCAGCCACGGGCGCCATAGGTGTCCTGCGCGGTGCGGGCGCCGCTGACGGCGAGATCCTCGACCAGGCGCACGAGTGGCTCAGTGCATTCACCGAGGTTGGCCGGCTCGGCAGGCCAGTAGTTCATCTCGGTGTTGATGTTGATCGTGTATTTGCTGCCCCAGGGCGGGTTGAGCTTGTCGTTCCAGAGGCCCTGGAGCGTGGCGGCCTGGCCGCCGGGGCGCGACGCGGAGAGCAGGAGGTAGCGGCCGTACTGTACGTAGAGCGCAGCAAAAGCGGGATCCTCGCCGCGAGCGAAGCGCGCAATGCGTTCGTCGGTCGGACGCTGCTCGGCCTGCGCGTCGACCTGCGGACCGAGCGCGATCGAGAGGCGGTGGAACCGCGGCTGGTAGTCGGCGAGGTGGTCGCGACGCAGGGCGTAGTAGCCCTTGGCGGCGGCGAGGTCGAGCGCGTCGGCAACGAGCTTCTTCGGCTCGCCGTTGAGATCCTGCCAGGTGCGGTAGTTGGTGGCGGTGGAGAAGATCAGCGTGAGCGCGTCGGCCCTGCGCACGTTGACGCAGTCTTCGCCTGGCTGGACGCGTCCGCCCTCGGCGAGGATCCGCGCAGCGGCCTCGAACTGGAGCGCGCCCTTAATGTCACCGAAATCGCGGTTGCGGCCACGCATGCCGAGCTCGTCGGTCTGGCACCATTTCTCGACGCTCTGCTGCCACGCCTTGAGACCGGGCTGTTGCGAGGCGAGCGAGAGGACGACGTCTAGTGCGCCGGGCTTGTCGGCGGCAATGCGGACGACGATCACGTTGTCGGCGGCGCTGGCGAAGACCTCGCGCGTGAAGCGCACGCCGTCGACGGTGTAGGTGACGCGCGCGGTGGCGGTGTCGAGATCGAGCTCGCGGCGGTACTCGGTGGCGCGCTCGTGGCCGGGGAAGTCGAGGAAGAGGTCGCCGAGCGGCTGGTACGCGGACTGCGAGAGCGGGCGGCCCATGAACTTGGCGGAGGCGAGTTCGTTGGCTTCGTCGTACTTGCCGGCGAAGATCAGCCGGCGGATCTCGGGCAGTGCAGCGCGGGCCTCGGGGCTGTCGGCGTTGTAGGGGCCGCCGGTCCAGAGTGTGGCCTCGTTGAGCGCGAAGCGCTCGTGCGCGGTGCCGCCATGGACAAGCGCGCCGAGCCTGCCGTTGCCGACGGGGAGTGCCTCGGTGATCGTCTCGCGCGCAGGCCGGTCATACCAGAGCGTGGGAGTGGCGGAGGCGCTGGCGGCGATCAGCAACGCGATAGCGGCAAGGAGGGAGCGGGGCGGCGAGGGGAAGTGCATGGGGCGGTGTGTACGCTGCTTATGCAGCGGCGGGTGCGGCGGCGGGTCAATGGTTGGCTACGCCAGCATTGTTGATCCAACCGGACTGTTTCCGAGCAGCGGTATTTTCACTGTCCACATCGCGACGCGCTCGCCCTTTGGCGGAGGGGTGACACAACTTCCGGCCATGCGTACCCCGATCCGGTTTGCTGTCGGCGTGTTTGCGGCGCTGGCGCTGCGTGCGGAGCCCACCGTTGTCCGTTATCTCTCCGGCACCGGCAGCGACGACACCGTGGCGTGGGAGTTCAAACTCAGCGGCGGGCGTGGCGCGGGCGACTGGACGACGATCGCCGTGCCCTCGAACTGGGAATGCCAGGGCTTCGGCACCTTCCGGTATTGGAAGGACTGGGGCAAGGAGGAGGTGCCGGACAAGACCGGTTTCTACCGCCACCGCTTCGCTGTGCCGGCCGAGTGGCGCGGCCGGCACGTCGAGCTCGTCTTCGGCGGTGCAATGACCGACACCACCGCCCGCCTCAACGGCCAGCCCGTCGGCCCGACGCACCGCGGCGGCTTCTACGAGTTCCGCTACGACGTGACCGCGCTGCTGCGCTGCGGTGCGGAGAATGTACTTGAAGTCGAGGTGCAGCGTTTCTCGACGGATGAATCCGTGAACCGCGCCGAACGGCAGGCCGACTATTGGCTGTTCTCGGGAATCTACCGGCCGGTGTGGCTCGAGGTGTCGCCGGTCGAGCGCATCGCGCACGTCGCCATCGATGCGCGACACGACGGCGCGTTCGGGGCGGAGCTGGAGCTCGCCGGGCTGGCCGGGGCGCGGCGGCTCGAGGCGCAGGTGCGCGACAGCGCAGGCAACGCGGTCGGCGCGCCGCTGTCCCTCGCGCTCGCGGCCGAGCAGAAGACCGCGCGGCTCACCGGGAGTTTTCCGAAAGTGATGCCGTGGTCGGCCGAGTGGCCGAACCTCTACACGGTGGAATTCGCGCTGTGCGACGGCGGCCGGGAGATCCACCGAGTTCGGCAGACCTTCGGGTTCCGCACGGTTGAGGTGCGCGACGGCGTCGGACTCTATGTGAATGGCCAACCGGTGCGGATCCGCGGCACGAACCGCCACAGTTTCTGGCCCACCACCGGCCGCGCGACCAGCCGCTCGCTCAGCGAGAGCGACGTCGCCCTGATCAAGGGCATGAACATGAACGCCGTCCGTATGAGCCACTATCCGCCGGATGCCCATTTCCTGGAGACATGCGACCGCGTGGGCCTCTATGTGCTCGACGAGCTCGCCGGCTGGCAGGCCGCGTACTCCGCCGAGGCCGGCCGCCCGCTCGTGGGCGAGATGGTGCGGCGCGACGTGAACCACCCCTCGATCATCCTCTGGGACAACGGCAACGAGGGCGGCTGGAACACCGCGCTCGACGGCGAGTTCGCTCGCCACGACCCGCAGCGGCGCACCGTGCTGCACCCGTGGGCGGAGTTCAACGGCATCAACACGAGCCACTACGAGATCTACGGCGCCGGCACCGATCGTTTCTTCCAGGGCGACTCGCTGATCCTGCCGACAGAGTTTCTCCACGGTCTCTACGACGGCGGTGCCGGCGCGGGGCTCGACGACTGGTGGAACCTCCTGCTGCGCCACCCGCTCGGTGTGGGCGGCTTCCTCTGGTCGTTCGTCGACGAAGGCGTTGTGCGCAACGACGAGGGCGGCCGGATCGACGTGGCCGGCAACGCCGCACCCGACGGGTGTGTGGGGCCGTTCCGCGAGAAGGAGGGTAGCTACGACGCGATCCGCGAGATCTGGTCGCCGGTGTACTTCCCGCTCGGCGAACTCGACCGGCTGCCGCCCGCGTTCGATGGCGAACTGCGCGTGGAGAACCGCTACGATTTCACCAACCTGAACGAGCTGCACTTCACGTGGGAGCTGCGGCATTTCCCGGGGCCGAGTGAAGCTGACGCAAGGAAGCCGGACGTCGTCGGCCACGGCACGGCTTCCGCGCCCAACGTGCCGCCGCGCGGAGTCGGCTCGCTCCGGCTGAACCTACCGGATGACTGGCGCAAGTATGACTCGCTCGCTTTGCGCGCCACCGATCCGCAGGGCCGCGACATCTACACGTGGACGTGGATGATCACCCGTGCGGCGCCGTTTGCGGAACGGATCGTGGGAGCCGCCGCAACGGCACCCACCGCCACCGCGGTCGAGGAAACCACAGGCGCCGTCGTCCTCCACGCCGGCGAGACGGCGATCACGATCGACCGCGCGACCGGCGAGCTCGCCGAGGTGCGGCGCGGCGAAACCGTTTTCGCGCTCAAGCACGGCCCGCGCATACTCGGCGGCACGGCGAAGCTCAAGGGCTTCGCGATCCGCGCCGAGAACGGCGCGCAGGTCGTCGAGTGCACGTATGAAGGCATGCTGCGGCAGGTCGTGTGGCGGCTGGAGCCGAGCGGCTGGCTGCGGCTCGACTACACGTACCAGATACCCGGCGACACCGCGCTGCCGTGTGCGGGCGTAACGTTCGACCATGCGGCCGACGGCGTGACCGGGCTGCGCTGGCTCGGCAAAGGACCGTACCGCGTGTGGAAGAACCGGCTGAAGGGCGCAGAGTTCGACGTGTGGGCGAAGGCGTTCAACGACACCGCGACTGGCCAGAGCTGGGTGTACCCTGAGTTCAAGGGCTTCCACGCCGGGATGTACTGGGCGGTGCTCGAGGGCGCGCCCGGGCCGATGACGATCGTGTTCGGCGCCGACGACCTGTTTCTGCGGCTCTTCACACCCGCCGAAGGCGTGGATCCGAAGTTCACACACGTCGACTTTCCACCCGGCGACATCTCGATCCTGCACGGGATCGCGCCAATCGGCACCAAGTTCCACACCGCGGCCGAACACGGCCCGCAGGGCGCGCAAAACTTCGGCCTGCGGCACGGTCTCACGACCTCGGGCACGGTGTATTTCCGCTTCGGGCCGCCACAGTAGCAGCGGAGAAGCGAGGGCGGCCAGATAGCCGCGGCTCGCGAGCAGCTCCACGGGTTTCTGGAAGTGGCGCCGCTCGCGAGCGGCGAAACGCGTCACGCCACCACGCCCTGCGCGAACACACCCTCGGCGCCACCGATCGAGAACGCCGTCTCGCCCTCGGGTCTCGGCTCCAGACGCACGTCGGCCGACACTGCGGTAGGCGGAATCTCGCGGAGATACTGCAGCTCCACCCGCAACGGATGCGGCGAGCGGCCCTGGTGCACGAGCGCCGTCTGCAGGTAGTCGAAATAGGCGGTGTTGTTCACATGGCCGTTGGCGTCGCAATCGGAGTAGCGGACCGTCACCGGCGTCGCTGGAGCAGTCGCCGCCGGCGCGCTGAAGCGGAGGCGCTCAAGATCCGGCTTGTGCGATGACCGCCCCGCGCCGCCGACGGGAAACTTCGCTTCGAGCTCGGCCGGCACCTTCGTGAGCGTGCGCGTCCGCAGATCGATCCACAGCCAGAGCGAGCTGCCGGCGAGGATCTGCTCGGCCCCGCTGAACAGCCGGAACTCGCGGTAGCCGCGGAAACCGCGCACACCCGTCGACCACGTCTCGACGCGCAGCGCCTCGTCGCGCCGCGGGTAGCGCACGAGCTCGACGGCGAGCCGGTTGAGCACCCACGAGGTCCCGCGCTCAGCGATGCTGTTCGCGCCCACGCCGTACATATCCGCATGGCGGATCGCCGCTTCCTGCAGCAGCTGGAACAGCGACGGCAGCAGCATCACCTGGTCGCGGTCGACTTCGGAGAAGCGCACGGTCGTTTCGAGGACAAATTCCTTGCTCATCGGCGGAAAACGGAAAGCCGCCACGCTGCACCAGTAGTCGGGCTACGGGGAGAAAAATCCGTCCGCACACACAAGCCCTCGAACCACCGGTCGCGCCTCTATGCGTCGCCGAGCCGGATCTCGAACGCACAGCGCGCGCCGCCCTGGATCACTGACTCCTTCAGCTCGCACTGGACAGGCCGCTGCATGACGAGGGTAAACATCTGCCGGATCGAGCCCACCGAGCAACGGCACGCCGCGGGCGGCACCGTAGCCTTGCTCATCAGCGGGCATGCGCAGTCACCGCTGGGCGGCGCGAACGAGAGCGTCACCACACCTCGCTGCCGGTCGTGCTCGACCTGCGCGCGCCAGCGCTGCCGCACTTCGGCGAGAAACCCGTCCAAATTGCCTGCGAACTTTCCGGCGAAACCGGTGCTGCCGCAGAATTGCCCCACCTCCTCGATGATGGCCGCGAACGTCGCCGGCTCGACCTTCGCCGCGACGACACTCACGAGCTTCGCGTAGCGCTGCTTGGCGAAACCGACACTCCAGTCCTCCTGCGGCGGCGGTGCGGCGGGCGCGGTCTCGGGCTTAGTCTCGTCACCGGCGATCAATGCCGCCACCGTGCAGGAGCACAGGCCGGCGGCGCAGGCGGATTTGAGAAAGTCTCGGCGTTCCATGTGCGTAGGTTGGGTTCAGCCTGGAAACGGCAGTTCGGACAGGCCACAGAGGCAGAGGAGAGGCGGAAGGAGAGCACAGAGAAGAAGATGGGGCATCTTCCTGCGCTTGGTGTGACTCACCCAAATGGTGAGTGACTTCGGTCGCTCGGTTTCCTCCGAACTCTCTGTGTTCTCTTGCCTTATCTCCGTGCCCTCTGTGTCCAACTGCTTCGTTTAGGTTCAGGGCTGGGGCGGAAGGAACAGTACAATCCCTCCACCCCTCCGACTACTTCACGAGCGCCGCGGCGCCAGAGTCCAGATCACGGCTGCTCGAGGTAACGCGTGAGCGCCTCGGGCACGGTAGTGTCGCTCTGCCGTTGGCCGCGCGGGGCCAGATGCGTCTGCCGGCCGAAGGGGCCGATGAGCGCCATCGGCACGGCCACGCGATAGGTACGGGCCGGATCGAGCGCGGCGGGGGCGGTCGGTTGCAGCACGACCCACTGGGGAGCGTCCGGCGCGGCGGCGTCCATGCGAACCTGCGCCGCAAGTACCTCGGCGCCGGTCATCTCCACCACGTCGATGGTGTGCCCGTAGAACAACGGCGCGAGGTCGGCCACACGGGTCTCGCCGGGAAGCACGGGCGTGGCACCGAGCTGCGCGACACCGCCGACGACAGCGAAATCGGTGCCGACGGCGCGGCGCACGGCCTCGGCGATCCGGCGGGCGAGCGCCGGGTGCGCCTCGGGCTGCGACGAGAGGACGGGCGAACGCTCCCGCCCGCCGACCCAACGCCAGCGGCTGTCGAAGCTGCGGGAGGCGACAAGCTGCCGCTCGGTGGCGTGGGTGACGAGCAGGTCTGCGCCGATGAACAGCGGCGAACAGAGCGCGGGCACCGCGGCCTCGGCGCTGTAGCCAGCGGGCTCGGACGAAGCGACCCAGAAGACCAGATGCTCAGGCGCGAGGGGATTGAAATGCAGCAGACCGAGCGTCCGCTGCGCGGCGGGAAGCGAGAAGCCGTCGGTTGCGACGATGCGACCATCGGCGAAGCGCACGGGGAGCCGGTCCGCCATGCGGGCGACGATCGCGTTCTCGGCCGCGGTGCCGAGGAGGACAAGATTGCAGCGGGCGAGATCGGCTTCGGTCACGGCGGTGTCGGGCTTGATCGCGAGGCGGCCGAAGAGGTTGCGCCAGTGCAGGATCTTGTCGCCGGGATCAGCTTCGGCACTGTCCGCCTTCCACGAAGTGTTCGAGCTCTGGCTGGCGGTCTCGGCGGCGGCGCGGAGCGCGGCCTGGGAAGCAGCATCGCCGCGGGTGCCATAGACGATGAGCAGCGGCGAGCCATCGTACACCTGGATCGGGCCGCCAGGCGTGTGCAGACGCACGGGCGCCTCGCCGGCGGGCGCGCCGGGACCGGCGACGACGATCGCCCCGGCCAACGGAGCCGCGATCTCGATCGGCACGGCGCCGTTTACGACCACACGCAACGGTTTCAACGGATCGAACGGCGACTCCGCGATGCGGAGACGCAGCCGGGCGACGTTGTCGAGCTCGACGAAGAGCATGTTGCCCTCGCCGGCGGTGGCGACGAAGCGTGCAGGCTTGGCCTCGGCGCCCCACTCCGCGATCTCGGCCCACCAGCAGCGCATCGCGGCGCCGTCGAGCGCAGTGAAGTCGAGGTGGCGCACGGTACGGGAATCGGGGCGCACCTGCGCCGGGCCCCAGGCGCCGGAGCGCTCGTTGCCAGCGGCGTAGTTCCACACGGCGTGGCCGTAGCCGGTCGTCTCGTCGAGGATCGCCTGGCCGCCGCGGCGGCGCAGTTCGGCGAGCGGTCCGCGCGAGTGGAGGATGGGCACGACGGGATCGTCGTCGCTGTGGGTCGCGTAGATGGGGAACGTGAGGAGGTTGCCGATGGGCTCCTGTTGCACGTAGCCGCAGGCGATCTGGCCGGAGGCGAAGCGATGCGGGAAACGCGCGCCGAGCTTGAAGGTGGCGCCGCCACCCATGCTGCCACCACTGAGGTGGATGCGGTCGGCGTCAATCCGCCAGTGCGCCTCGATGTAGTCGATCGCTTGGAGCACATCGGCCTGCGAGAGGGCGACGTACCAGCCGCCGCGAGCACGACCGAGCATGGCGGCCTCGAACGATCCGGCGTGCGCCGCCATACCAGTGGAGTGGCTGAGGTGGTCGCCGGTGTAGCCGTGCATGTAGACCGAGAGAGGCGCCGGGCGGGCCGGATCGTAGTCGGTCGGGATCATCAGCTTGAACGGCTGGCCGGTCCCGTCGACGGGCGACTCGTAGGCCCATTCCTGCACGCCGCGGAGTTTACCGAGCAGATCGGGGTCGGCCGCGATACGCCGCGTCCAATCGTCGAGCCGTGCGAGCGCGGCGCGCGCCTCGGCGGAGTCGGCGCCGTTGCGGGCCACGGACTCCTCGGCGAGAAGCCGGAGGTATTTCAGCCAGCCGCGGTAGGCGGCCAGCTCGGGCCGGGCGAGCGCGGTCTCGACGGCGGCGCTTACGACCGGGAGCGAGGGCGAGACGGCGGCTGGAGTCGCGTGCACGGAGAATCCGAGCATCGCGAACGGGAGGAGCAATAGGGGGAGTTTTCGCATGGGGATGAGAAGGCTACAGAAACAGCCGTAACCGGCGAACAAGCGCCGCACAAGCAACTCAACCGCCGCGAAGCCGCGCCATTCCGCGAATAATGCAGACGCCCGGTCACCGCCTCACGGATCGACGTACACCGGCAACCCCACCCAGGCGATGTCGAGCAGCGTACGCGCATCCCAGTTCGCGAGACGGAAACAGCCGTGCGACTCGGTACGGCCCACCTGCTCGGGGTTCGGCGTCCCGTGGATGCCGTAGCCGGAGCGGTCCAGCCCGATCCACGCCACACCCACGGGGTTGTTCGGACCCGGCGGCACCACGAGTTTGCGGCCCAGCTCGCGAGCCTCGGCCGATTCGGGGAACACCTCGGGGTCGAACGTGTAGTTGGGATCCCGGATCACGACCGTCACGTGCAGCTCGCCGACCGGGCGCTTCTCCGCCTTCTTGGCGATGCTCACCGGGAAATGGGCGATCAGCCGCCCTTCGGCGTCGTACGCCTGGAGCGTGTGCGCCTCGAGCTGCACATGCAGTGCCGCGGCACGGCCGAGCGGAACGACACGGGCCGCCTCCGGCACGACGACAACCGCACCGGCCTTCGCCTGATCCCAGTCGAAACCCGGGTTGAGCTTCTTCAGGAGATTGGGGTGCGCCCGGGTTTTCTCCGCGACAAGTTCGAGCAGCGTCTCGTGCTCCAGCGCCGTCTGCTGCGACTTGCCCAGCCAGCTCGTGCTGAGCGGCTGGAGCCGGTCCAGATCCGCCGCGGTGACGGCGTATTTCGCCGTCGCCGGCCAGTCGAGCGGCAGTGCGGCACACGTGCGCGGGTCGAGCCAGCGTGTCTGCGGCAGCCCTTCCTGCGCCTGGAATGCCTGCCACGCCGCGACCGTCTGCGCCCCGCCCACGCCGTCGATCGAGCCGCAGGAGAAGCCGCGCCGGGCCAGCGCCACCTGCGCCTCCAGCCAGGAATTCGGCGAACGGGGAAACGCCGCCGGCGCCTGGAAGTTCAGCTCCACCGCAGGCGCCTCCTCCGGCGCTCGCGTCGCTGCAGGCGCGGCCTTCGCAGCCTTCGGTTCCGCAGGCGCCGGCCGGGGCGCTGCCGCGCTTGGACCGGGCGCTTTGCGTGGCACGGTGGGTTTCATCGCGGCCGGCGCCGCTGCGTGGCGCCACGGGACCCATTTCGCCCGAGACGGACCGCCACCGTCTCGCAGGAAATACCAAGCGCCCGCTCCGCCCACGGCCAGGAACAGGAAAGCAGCCAACCAACCGCCGGTCCTGCCGCCGGAAGACGGCTTGGATTTGCGCTGTGAGCTGGGAGTCTTGGTACGCCGTTTGGCCACGCTGCGCTAGGCAACGCAGCGCCCGCGCCCGGTTCAAGCCCGGAGCGGCGGCTCTCCTTCATGGCATCGTGCCGTTCGTCCCCGCATTCGCGCCGGCTGCACGGGTGCCATTGCGTCCGGAACCGGGGCGGGCAACGAGTGTCGTCATGCCGCACCTCATGCGCCTGCTTCTCGTCCTGTTTCTCTCCACGACCATGCTCCGGGCCGACACCCTCTCCGATCTCAAGGAGACGCTCCTGCGATTCGACAACTCCGAGCCGGTCTCGGCCACGGTGGAGTTCGCCTTCTCCGATCGCAGCGGAGACGAAAAGAAGCCGCAGATCCGCGAGGGACGCGCCACCGCCAGATCCGACATCGGAAGCGAGGGGCTGCGCGTCCTCTGGCGCGCCGAGCAGCTCGCCGCCGCGGCGAAGGAGGCTGAAGCGGCGTCCGGTAAACCGGAGACGCCGGCCCCAACCCGCGAGGCCATGTCGCGCCTGAGCGCCGCCGAGATCCAGGATTATCTCTCGGCCGGCAGCGGGCTCTCCCGGCGTCTCGCCATCGCGAAGCTCCTCGGCGAGAAGACGGAAGTGTGGAACGGCCAGAACGCACGGGTGCTCTCCTTCGAGCTGGAACCGCCGCTCAGCGCCGAGGACAGGAAGATGATCAAGGAGATCAGCGGCACCGCCCGCGTGTGGATCGCCACCGACGGCACCCCACTTGCCGCCGAGAGCGCGCTGAGCCTGAAGGGGCGGGCGATGCTCGTCATCAGTTTCCAGCACTCGGAACAGGAGCGGTTCACCTTCGCACGCGTCGGCAACCGTCTTGTGGTGACATCCCACCATCGCGAAACCGCCGACGAGGGCGGCGGCCAGCACACGCAATCGAAGACCGATGTGACGTTGCGCCTCGCCGGAAGCTGAGCCGGGGACCGCCACCGACGCAGCCGCCCCGGCTCACCAGTGGTCCACCGGGCCCTTCGGCACAGGGATCGATTCGCCGCCTTCTTCGCCCTCGGGCTGCATGAACGAGGCGACCATCGGCGCGGGGCGGAACTTCGAGCGCAGCTCGCCATGCTCGTCGAGGAACTGTTTCCGCCACTCGACGAAACCGGCAACGGCCGCATCGAAGTCGGCCGTGTTGTTCATCCGCGCCGCGAGGCGCTTGAACTCCTTCGCGGGGCCGAACCGCCGCGCATACCAGCTGGCCACGCGCCGGAAGAGCACCGTGCCGCGCTCCTCGCCGTGCATCTCGACATAGCGCGCGTGGTGGCGCCGCAGCACGCGCAGCCGTTCCTCGATGCCGGGCTCGGGAGAGAGCTCGCCGGTGTCGAGGTAGCGCCGCGTCTGCACGAACAGCCACGGGTTGTAGAACGCCCCGCGCCCGATGCTCACGCCGGCGCAGCCGGTCTCGTCGAACATCATCTTCGCCGCCTCGGGCGTGGTCACGTCGCCGTTGCCGATCACGGGAATGCGTTTCACGGCCCGCACCACGGCGCGGATACCGGCGAGGTTCACCCGGCCGGAGAAGCCCTGCTCGCGGGTGCGGCCGTGCACGAACACCGCAGCCGCGCCGGCATCCTCCAGCGCGCGGGCGAGGTCCGGCGCGGTGAGGTTCTCGTCGTCCCAGCCGAGGCGCATCTTCGCCGTCACCGGAATCTTCACCGCGTCCACAATGCCGCGGACGAGTGCCACGGTCTTGTCGGTCTCGGTCATCATCGCCGAGCCGCCGCCGACTTTGCAGACCTTCTTCACCGGGCAGCCCATGTTAATGTCGACCGAGGCGATGCCGAGCGACTCGAGCATCTGCGCGGCATCGCGCATCTCCTCCGGCACCGAGCCGAAGATCTGCACCGCCAGCGGCGAGTCCTCGGGGCAGGTCTTGATGAGCTCGAAGGCGCGGGAGCGGCGCTCCAGCAGCGAGCGGGCGTTGACGAGATCGGTCGTGCAGAGGTCGAGCCCGCCCAGTTCGCGCAGCGTGAGCCGGAATGGCAGGTTGGTGTAACCCGCCAACGGCGAGAGGAAGAGATTGGAGCGCAGCTCGAGCGGACCGAAACGCAGCATCGCCCCACCCAACGGCCCCGCGCGCCGGTTTCAACCCGGAAGCGTCGCACTCCATCCCGGATTGTTGCGTCCTCGAATCGGAACGCGGGCAGCTGCAACCGCCGCGCATGCAGCAGCGTCTGTAGTATCTCCGACTCATGCCCTCCAGCGCCCTGCCCGCTTCGCCCAACCAATCGGAGTTTCGCCCGGTCTATTGGCTTCTCTGCCTCGTCGCAGCGGCCATCGCCGCCCGCGCATGGCTGCTCTTCAGCACGCCGCTCGTCCCCGGGATGAACGGCGCCTACTACCTCGTCCAAGCGCGCTCGCTGCTCGAACACGGCCGCCTCGGCATCCCCGATCTTCCGCTCACTTTCTGGCTCCACGCCAGCCTAGCCAGGCTGCTGCAACTCGTGTCCGGAATGCATCAGGACGCCGCCATCGTCTGGGCGGTGAAACTCGCCGATGCCACGCTACCGCCGCTGGCAGCGCTGCCGGTCGCCTGGCTGGGGAAACAATGGTGCAGGTCGGGCGAACGTCCGAGCGCCTTCGTCTGGTTGGCACCGGCCGCCGCGGTCTGTCTCTCCCCCCTGGTCCTGCGGATGACCGGCGATTTCCAGAAGAACGCCCTCGCGCTGGTCTGGCTCGCCGCGCTCGCGCCAGCAGCGCTCGTCTTTCTCCGCCGCCCCTCGCTGCGGACTATGGTCCTGCCGCTCGTCCTGCTGGCGCTCCTCGGCCTCACGCACATCGGCGTGCTCGGCGGCGCTCTAGTCTTCTGCATGGCGCTGGCCGTCGTGGCACTCGTATCTACGGAACGGGGAACCCGGCGCCACATCCTCCTGCTGATCCTGCTCGGCGCCGGCGTGCTCGGCATCGCCGGCGGTTCCGCCTACGCGCTCTACGACCCGGCGCGGGTGACGCGCCTTGTCGAGGCGTTCGTCCAACCCGCAACTGCGCTCGAAGACCGCGGTCCCGGACACCCGGCCGGCCCACCTCCGGGGGAGCCGCAGCCTTCCAGCGCAGACACTCCGGACTGGCAACCAGCGCCACCCGATTCCGGCGACACATCGCTGAGCGAAAGCGAACAAGGGATGCCGCCCCGGCCTCCCGAAGGAATAGGCGGCCCCGGCTTCGGCCCACCGCCCGGCCGTAACGCGGGACACGGTCCGGGCCACGGCTGGGCCGATCCCCGCACGCTGTTCCCCGCCGCCTCCTGCCTCGCCATCGCGCTCGTCGCGCTCTGGCTGCTCTGGCGACAGCGACGCGAACTCACCCCGGCCGAACGCTCCGTTGCCACAGCCGCCGCGCTGACCGCCCTCGTGCTCGTCGCGCCGATCTACGATGGGCAGAAAGCCGAACGCCTGCTCCTCGTCGCCATCATTCCCACCGCGATCGCGACCACGTTCGTACTGTCGAGAATCGTCCTGCTAAGCTGGAGCCGGATTGCCGGCGCCTGCGCACTGACCTTCGTCCTCATCGATGCCGCACGCGCGCTTCCGTTCGGCGGCCGCGCCTCCGTGGGCGAAAACGTCATCGTGGAGCTGCGCTCGCTCGTCCCACGCTGCCCCGATCCGGAACACACGCTGATCGTCGCCCGCCACGGGCTCGAATGGTGGGCGGCATGGACGCTGCACACGCACATCGCCCAACCCACCGCCGTAACCACCACCGATTGGGCGACCTATTCGCAGGTGCTGTATCTGCAAGAAAAACGCTCGATGGTGCCGCCCCACTCCCGCCGGTCCTCCTACAACAGCATGCCACCACAAGTTGACGACAGCCGGCGGGCACCACCGCCGCGCGGCCCCGGGTACGTGCCGACACTGCCCAACGATGCCGTGTCGCTGTACAACGGCGCCGCCCTCACGCTCTCACGCCTGCCCAGTGCCATCACGGCGCACCCAAAACCGCCCGAACAAGATCTCAACGATTGAGTATCGCATGATCATGAAAGGCGCAGTTAGGACCGACAGAAGGCAACAAAGGGAACGAAGTGTGAACGACTTGGATGCCCAAATCCGTGGCCACGGTCTTCACCTGGCAGGTGGAGGGATAGTACGCGGGCGTGCGGGCACTGAACTCCCTTGATCTGCAATGCCTTTATTTCCTTCGTTACCTTCTGTCGTCTGCGGAATTTAGGATGTTCGGCCGCCGTTTGCCGTAGCGTCAAATTTCGTCCTGCCACGTACCCACCGGAGCGTGGCCTCTCCGTCAAAACTTCGGCGTAGGCTCTCGGACGAAAGCCTCACGGCGCCACGGGTACGAACAATCTCGATCTGGCATGGCGCTGTGCCGTACTCGGCGGGCGCACGATGGAGCAACCCGCCGCACACACGACCGACGCCCGCGGCGTCGCCTACGCCGCCGTCGCCTACGCGATCTGGGGGCTCTTCCCGCTGTACTGGAGACCGCTGCACGCCATCGCAGCCACGGAGCTGATCGCTCACCGCATCGTCTGGTCTCTCGTCTTCGTTGTCGCGCTCTCGATCGCCCTCGGCGGCTGGACGGAGATCCGCCCCGCGCTACGCTCGCCGCGCATCCTGCTGCTGCACCTGGCCAGCGGCGTGCTGCTCGCGGTCAACTGGCTGACCTACGTCTGGGGGATCAACAGCGACCGTGTGCTCGAGGCCAGCCTCGGCTACTTCCTCGTGCCGCTCGGCCAGGTCTCGATGGGAATGCTGTTTCTGGGCGAGCGACTCCGGCCCCGCCAGTGGTGGGCGATCGGACTCGCCGCGGTCGGCGTCGCGCTGCAGTTCCGCGGCATCAGTGGCGTGCCGTGGGTCGCACTCACGCTCGCCATGAGCTGGGTGCTCTACGGTTTCCTCCGCAAGCGCTCGGCACTCGGCTCGCTCGCCGGCCTCACCGTGGAAACCGCACTGCTCGCTCCCCTCGCCGGCGCCTACCTGCTCGTGCTCGCCGCCCACGGTGGCGGCGCGCTCGGCCACGCCACCGTCTGGGAACAAGTCGGGGTGCTCAGCGCCGGCATCGTCACCGCCGTCCCGCTGCTGCTCTTCGCCGTCGGCGCGCGCCGCCTGCCACTCACGACCCTCGGCCTGCTCCAATACCTGGTGCCCTCGCTCAACTTCCTGCTCGGCGCCTTCCTCTACCGCGAACCGCTCACGCCCGCCCGGCTCGTCTCCTTCGCCTTCATCTGGGCCGCGCTGGCGCTCTACTCGGTCGAGACCTGGCGGCAGGCCGCCCCCGGCTGACCGGCACAGGACGATCCGGCAGCTCCGCCGCTCGCCCCGCGTTACGATCGCGTAACGGCGTTACCCAAATACTACACGCCGGCGCGCATTTGCGTTCGATTCGCTGCCTCGGCCGCCGGTTGATCGGAGCGCATGCCCTCCAACCAGCTTCCCGCCCACCGGGTTCGATCGCTCGGCGGCCTCCTCGCGCCGCTTGCCATTGCCACCCTGTCCGCCCTCCTCGCCCCGGCCGCCGCCGCTCCGTTCACAGTCGCGACCGGCGCGACCGACAACAGCGCCAAGACGCTCGGCACCGGCGCCGGCCAGACCGGCACGATCGCCGCCAACGGCACCCTCTCGGTAAGTGGTTCGACGGTCGCCGTGACCGTCTCCGGCAACAACGCCACGCTGACCAACGACGGCACGATCAAGCAGACCGGCTCCGGCCGCGCCATCCGCGACAACACCGGCGTCACTGGCCTGACCGTGAACAACGGCAGCAGCACCAACTCGAGCGCCCTGATCCAGACCGCGGATGCCGACGTCGTCCAGATGAACAAGTCGCCCGCCAGCGTCACCTTGAACAACTACGGCACGATGGCCTCGCTCAACGCCTCCAAGGGCGGCGCGCAGGCGGTCGACTTCAATGCGATCGCAACCGGCTCGAACATCGTGAACAACTATGCGACCGGCGTCCTCCAGGCGCAGGATGCCGATGCCGTCCGCCCGGGCGTCAACGGAATCGTCAACAACTACGGCGTCATCAGGGCAACCAACACCACCGACACGGGCGACGACGGCATCGACGCCCAGACCAACACCGGCGTGGCCGTGCACAACTACAACACCGGCAGCATCACCGGCGCCCGCCACGGCATCACGGGCGGTGCGGCCAGCAACAGCGTCAACTTCACCACGGGCATCACCAACGACGCCGGTGGCACCATCGCCGGCAACGACGGCTCCGGCATCAACCTCGACGGCTTCAACGCCCTCCAGACCGCCACCATCGCCAACGCCGGTACGATCACCGGCAACGGCATCACCGGAGATGGCGACGGCATCGATGTCGACGGCGTCCTCAACCTCACCAACTCCGGCACGATTCGCTCGGTGAACGCCTACGCGTCGAGCGGCACGGCCTACAGCGAAGGTGTCACTTTCGGCGGCGGCACGATCTCCAATTCCGGTCTGATCGAGGGCCAAGTGGCGCCCGGCAACAGCACCGCGGTCGGCCGCGGCATCACTCTTGCCGGCAACGACATCACGTCCGGGGCGCTCGCCGGCACCCGCGAGGCGATCTACGCCAACGCCAGCATCACCAACCTGAACCACGGCGTGATCCGCGGGCAGACCGACTCGGCGATCGTCGTGGAGGGCGCCGCAAGCGGCTACACCGTCTCGATCGACAACCAGGCCGGCGGCCTCATCCAGGGCGGCGGTTCCAGCAACGCGGCGATCAAGACGGGGGCCGACACAACCATCATCACCAACGCCGGAGTCATCGATGGATCCGGCAGCGGCAAGGCCATCCAGGGCGGCGCCGGCAACCTCGCGGTCACCATCCAGGGCGGTGCCGCGGCGGTCCGGGGCGACATCATCGGCGGCAGCGGAACGAATACGCTCACCTACGACCTTGGCGCGAAGACCAACACCTTCACCCTGGGCGGCAATGTCGCGGGCTTCTCCACCGTCGAGGTGAAATCCGGCACCGTGGATATCGCCAACGCGACACGGATGACTCTCACCGATGCGGCTTCCCAGCTGATCGTCGACAGCGGCGCCACACTGCACTTCGACCTCGGCGGTGCCGGTCAGATCATCCTCGAGAACGGTCAGCTCAACCTCCAATCCAGCAGCGAACTCTCCGTCACTCTCGGCTTCAGTCCCACCATCGGCCAGAGTTTCACCCTCGTCGACATCCTCGGCTCGGGCGCGATCAACGGCTCCTTCAGCGGACTCAGCGAAGGCTCCGTCTTCTCGGTCGATGGCACGCAGTTCAGCCTCAGCTACACCGGCGGCAACGGCAACGACCTCACCCTTACGGCCATTCCGGAGCCCGCCACCTATGCGCTGACGATCGGCTGCGCCACGCTCGGCGCCGGCATCTGGCGCCGCTACCGCCGGCAACGGAGCGGCCAAGCGACAACCGGCTGAGCTGAGCGACCAGATTTGGCGCCCGCCACCTCGAAGCCCGCCAGAGCCCTGCTGGTTCGCGCCACAGCCGACCGAAGCGAGGTAGATCGAGAACAGCTCGGCTGGCGTCTTGGTTGCTCATTCGGATGGAAGAACCAGCCGGGACGAATCGACACGTCGACCTCGGCCGGAATCCACTGCGCGCCGAGCCGGTCGCCATTTTCCAACCGCTCCGCATGGCCCGGGTAGAAACCGGCAGCGTTGAGCGTCGCCCAGCACGGATCGCCCGCCACGCCCTTCTCGTTGCCGACCCAGCGCGTGTCGGGACCGGCGTCGCTGAAGAGCGCCGCCTGCGGCTGCAACTCGCGCGCGATCTCCCACGTGTTCGGCCAGTCGTAGTAGGTCGCGCCGTCGATGGTGCGCTTCTCCCGCGCCCCGCCGTAGTGGCCGTCGCCGCCGTTGGCGCCGTCGAACCAGATCTCGAAGAGCAGCCCGTAGTTGGTTGCCAGCTCCGTGAGCTGGGCGCGGTAGTAGGCGATGTAGCTCGGCTGGCCGTAGTCGGCACGGTTGCGGTCCCACAGCGAAAGATAGAGGCCGAACTTGATCCCCTGCCCGCCGCACGCCTCCGAAACTTCGCGCACGATGTCGCCCTTCCCGCCCTTGTACGGGCTGTGCGCGATCGAGTGCTCGGTATGGCGGCTCGGCCAGAGGCAGAAGCCGTCGTGGTGCTTCGCCGTGAGCACAAGCCCACGCAGCCCCGCCTCCTTCACCGTGCGCACGAGCGCGTCGGCATCGAAATCCGTCGGCGCGAACAGCTCCGGCGACTCGTCTCCTTCGCCTTCATCTGGGCCGCGCTGGCGCTCTACTCGGTCGAGACGTGGAAACAATCCAAGCTCGGCCGTGAAACGCAGCAGTGCTGACCGTCGAGGCCGTGCCGCCGTCTTCCGGTCCACCGCCCGGAAATCTGCTTTGTCGCCAAAGTCCGGAGCCGGTTGCTAGAGCGCCGTGCCCGGCAAGGCAGTCTCGCCGCGGGCGCAGCGGCCGATGTTCTCCACCGTCACCCGCGCAATCTCGTTGAGCGCCTCGTGCGTCAGGAACGCCTGGTGTGCCGTCACGAGCACGTTGGGGAAGGTCAGCAGCCGCGAGAGCTCGTCGTCCTGCAAGACCTTGCCGGAGAAATCCTCGAAGAAGATCCCTTCCTCTTCCTCGTACACGTCGAGGGCGACGCCACCGATGCGCCCCGCCTTGAGCCCGGCGATCAACGCCTTCGTGTCGATCAGCCCGCCGCGGCTGGTATTGACGATGTAGGCCCCCGGCTTGAGCTGCGCCAGCGTGCGAGGACCGAGCAGATGGTGCGACTCGGGGGTGAGCGGCAGGTGCAGCGTCACGATGTCGCTGCCGGCGAGGAGCTCGTCGAGCGCGATGTATTCGACGCCTTGCGCCTGCGCCCAACCCGCGTCCGGGAACGGATCGTGCGCGAGCACCCGTGCGCCGAAACCGCGGAAGATCTGGGCGACCAACCGCCCGATTTTCCCCGTGCCGACCACGCCGATGGTCCGCGCGTACACGTCGAAGCCGACAAGCCCGCCGAGCGAGAAGTTGTGCTCGCGCACGCGGTTGAACGCGCGGTGTATCCGCCGGTTGAGCGTCAGCAGCAGGCCGACCGTGTGCTCGGCGACGGCGTGCGGCGAATAGGCAGGTACACGGGTGACGACCAGCCCCAGCTTGCGGGCCGCCTCGAGATCCACGTTGTTGAAACCCGCGCACCGCAGCGCGACATGCCGCACGCCCAGCCCGGCGAGGGCCGTCAGGCAGGGCCGGTCGAGCCGGTCGCTCACGAAGACGCACACCGCCTCGGCCCCCCGGGCCACGGCGGCGGTGTCACTCCCGAGCCGGAACTCGTGAAAGCGCCAGTCGATGTCCCCGGCTCCCGCAAAGTGCTCACGGTCGTAGGATTTGGTATCGAAGAAGGCCACAATGCTCATGTCGCGGGAAGCGACGAAGGCGCCGGCTCTTGTCAACTCGACCATCCGGTCGCAGACAGCTCAGGTAGCGCGCAGCGCGCCCTCATCTCAGCACAGCGACAACCTTCGAGTCGTGCCGGATCTTTTCCGTGGGGACGTCTTCGCGCTCATCGCGCCGCCGTCAGCCGTGAGAGTCTTGATGCCTTGGCAGACGCCGTTCGGGTTCTGGGCCCCGATCTTCACGCGCCAGCGGCGGCCGCCTACCCGGGCTCTCCGGTGCGGCGCTCAGTAGCCGAGGCAGCTCTTCACGTAGTCGAACATGCGCCGGCCGCGGTCGCCGTGGATGCGGATGGCATCCATGTCGAGCGGCACGCCGACCCACTGCATCACCAGCACATCCGTGCCGGCGCAGATCAGGGGCATGACACCGGCAAACGACAGCCCGAGCTTCTCGCACGCCTCGGCAATCTGCGGCGCGGCAGGCGAGGAAAGCGGCAGGCGCAGATAGATCGCCTCCGCGCCGGCCTTGCGCTCGGCGTTCATGGCATCGCGCACGCGGTCCACGCAGTCGGCTCCGATCGCGCTCACCTTGATCGTCGCGAAGTTCATCTCGGCGCTGTGGACGATCTTCACGTCGGAAGTTTCCGGCAACGCAACCGCGGCGGGTTCGCCGAAGGAGCGCGGCAGCTCCAGCCACGAGTAGACCTCGCGCAGGAAATCCCGGTGGCGTTGCGGCGGGAAAACGTGGGCGGGCTGCCGGTCGATGGCGCGGAAATGGGTGATCATCGAGACCCGCATCTGCGCGGCCGTGGGGAGATCCGCTGCGCTGAGATCGCGCATGCCGAAGGCCATGTGCAGGGCGCAGGGCTGCGTCTGGTAGTTCACGGCCATGCCGCGCTGCGAGAGCGGATGGCTGGTGACGGTCTGCGCATACAGGCCCTTGTAACCGTTGCGGCGGATGATCTCCCACGTCTGCGCCGCCATGCGGTTGATGATGCCGGGGCTGTGCGTGCCGGGGTCGCTGAAGGCCATGCCCTGCTCCGGCACGAGGTCGCCCGGCTCCTCGAGCTCGAACGCCAGATGGGCGTAGACGTGGTCGGTGCCCTTCTCGATGGCGATGAGCGGCAGGTAGCAGGGATTGTGGAACAGCTCCGTCAGGCGCGCGAGATCGTAGAAGGCCGTGTTGTAGGTGTAGCCATAGCATCGCCACGCCAGCCGGCGCAGCGCCGGCAGATCGGCCTCGGTGGGCGGGCGCACCTCGGCGTCCGCATCGGCCACGGTATGGCGCTGCCGGCGCAGGGCGGTCTCGCCCGCGGCCCGCAACGAGGCCGGCACGACGGCGCCGGTCGGGAGATGCTTGGTCAGACGCAGCACCTTGCCGTCGTGGCCGTCCGCACGGAGTTCGATCGCGTCGACACACTTGCGCATGAGCTGCAGCCCGATGCCCGAGCGCTCCAGCGGATCGCTCTCGGTGTCGGCGTCGTCGTCCGCCTCATCGAGATCGAAGGGCGCGCCGCGCTCGCGCACGGCGATAACCAGCGATCGGCCGACGAGTGCGAAATCCACGTGGATGTTCTCCGTCTGCCCGGCAGCGGAAGCGAAGTGTTTGACGGCGTTGGTGAACGCCTCCTCCACCGCCAGTTCCAGGCGGCCGACCTCCTCGGGACCGAAGCCGAGCATCTGCGCAACGGCGGCCGTGTAGGCCGTAACCGCGCGGAGAAACGTCACCTCCACAGGCATCTTCAACTGGCCGAGCGAAATGGGGGCGTCCGGAGCGGCGTCTTGGGGCATGGCGACATGCTCGAAACAGCCCCGACCTGTGACAAAGGAAAACCGGTGAGAAGTTTCCACGCGTCCTCACCCGCTGCGAACGCCTCGTGGCGGCTGCGGTCTGTCAGGCAGGTGCGCCCAGCCGAGTGCACCGGACACAAAAGGCGCACCGCGAGGAGCGGCGCGCCTTGCAAGTTGTAGCCGGCCGCGGTGAGGCCGGCAGTCAGCTTGCCCGTGGAGCTACTCGCGAGCAGCTCCACGCCGGGGTCAGCGCCCCCCGGCTACAGCAGACAGCCTCCCGGCACCGGAACCGCGTTCTCACGAACGCGGCTAC
>CAZXHR010000057.1:0-22330 GCA_964640465.1 uncultured Opitutaceae bacterium | reverse complement strand
GCTTCCCGCAGAAAGAAGTGCAGCAGTCTGTGCAGATGGCGCTGGATATCATCCAGGATGCGCTGGCCTCGGGCCGCAACGTGGAGCTGCGCAACTTCGGCGTGCTCGAGGTCCAGGTGCGCAAGGCCCGCATCGGCCGCAACCCGAACAAGCCCGAGACCGAGGTCGTGATCCCGACCCGCGCCGTGGTGAAGTTCAAGTCGGGCAAGATTCTCAAGGCCAAGCTCAAGAAGCTGGAGCTGAGCAAGGTGGACAAGCGCGGCATCGTCCCGCCTCCCTCCGCCAACCCGTCGGCGCCGACCGCCTGAGCGGCCGCCGCGACACTGTAGCCGGGATCGCCGATCCCGGCTTTTCTCTTCACCGGCGCAGCCGCCGGTCGCAACGCCTTCCCAACCGCTCCCAGCGCCGCGCGCGCTCCGTTTCATCATGGCCCAGTTTCAGACCCTGCCGGGTTTCCGGGAATTCTATCCCGAGGAGACCGCCCGGCGTAACCACCTTTTCCGCCTCTGGAAGCAGGCCGCCGCGGCCTCCAATTTCCTCGAGTACGACGGCCCCGTGCTGGAGCCGCTCGAACTCTACAAGGCGAAGTCCGGCGAGGAGATCGAGCAGCAGCTCTTCTGCTTCACCGACAAGGGCGGACGCGACGTCTCGCTGCGTCCCGAGATGACCCCGACGCTGTGCCGCATGGTCGGCGAGCGCGCCGGCTCGATGCGGCGGCCGGTCAAGTGGTTCAACATCGGCGAGCACTACCGCTACGAGCGCGCCCAGAAGGGCCGCCTGCGCGCCTTCTTCCAGTTCAACGCTGATTTGCTCGGCGAGGCCGGCCCCGAGGCCGAGGTCGAGCTCATCGCGCTGCTCATCTCCTGCATCAGCGCGACAGGGCTGACCGAGCGCGACTTCTTCATCCGCCTGAGCGACCGCAACCTCTGGTTCTACTACCTGCAGGCCATCGGCTACACCGAGGCGCAGGTGCCCGACGTGCTCGGCACGATCGACCGCCTGGAGAAACAGGGCGACGACGCCTTCAAGTTCTTCGAGGAGAAACACGGGTCGCTCTCGCCCGAGAAGCGCGCCGAGATCGTGTCGTTCACCAAGATCAACTCGCTGGCCGCGCTCGAAGAGCGCCTCGCCCCGGTGACCGCTGCCGGCGGTGCTGCCGCCGAAGCGCTCGCCACGCGCCTGACCGATTGGCGCACGCTGCTCGGCGGGCTCGACGCGATGGGCTACGGCGCCTTCGTGCAGGTCGATCTCGGCGTCGTTCGCGGGCTCGCGTACTACACCGGTTTTGTCTTTGAGGCCTTCGACCGCAGCGGCGAGTTCCGCGCGATCGCCGGCGGCGGCCGCTACAACAACCTCGTCAAGAAGCTCGGCGGCCCGGATCTCCCGGCGGCCGGTTTCGCCATCGGCGATGTCGTCATCACCGAGATGCTCAAGTCGAAGAACCTGCTGCCCGACATCGTGCAGGCGCCGGATGTCTTCTGCATCATCGGCGGCCCGGCCGAGCGGAAAACGGCGCTGGCCGACATCCGCGCGTTGCGCGCGGCCGGCTACCGTGTCGAGTATCCGCTCAAGGAAGCCGGCTTCGGCAAGCAGTTCAAGCAGGCCGACCAGAACAAGGCCCGTCTTGCCATCATCTATGGCGGCGACGAGCTCGCCCGCGGTGCGGTGAAGATGAAGCTCTTGGCCGACGCCACCGAGCGCGAGATCCGCCGCGACCACCTGCTCCAGGCGGTGGGCGAGTTGCTTGGGAAAGAGTGAACCGCGGCAGGGCGCTTTCCGGAGAATAGGACCTGTACGACCTATGGGACCTATGGAAAACGCCACCCCCGCGAAACCCGGCGCAGTGCGCCGGGTGCTGCGTGCCATCGCCACCGTGGCGGCGCTCTATGCGCTGGTCTGCTTGGGCGCGCGCTGGCTCTCGACCAAGCTGCTTTTTCCGGCGCCGCCGCCGAGCTACGACGCGATGCTGCCGGGGCTGGCGATGATTCCTGGCGCGGAAGGGTTGCGCGTCGCCGCACTTTACCGTCCGAATCCGCAGGCCAAGCACCTACTGCTCTATTTCCACGGCAACGGCGAGGATCTCGGCGCCACGGCTTCACACGTGGAGGAACTCGCGGCGCACGGTTTCGCCGTGCTCGCCGTCGACTACCCTGGCTACGGACTGACCGGCGGTAGGCCGAGCGAGGCCGGTTTCTACGCCGCGGTCGACGCGGTATATCGCCACGCGACCGGGCCGCTGGGCTGGGCGCCGGAGCGGATCATCGTCGACGGACGTTCGCTTGGCGGGGCCGCCGCGGTGTGGGTCGCCTCGCGCGAGAAGGTCGGCGGGTTGATCCTGCAGAGCGCCTTCGTGAGCGCCTACCGCGCGAAGATCGACGTGCCGCTGCTGCTCGGCGAGCGGATGCCGAGCTTGGCTCGGATGAAGACGGTGCGTTGCCCGGTGCTGGTGATCCACGGGCTGGACGACGGGCTGATCGCCTGGTCGCACGGGCTGCGCCTGTATGAGGCTGCGCCAGAGCCTAAGCGCTGCCTGTGGGTGCCGCAGGCTGGGCACAACAACCTGCAGCGTGTCGCCGGCGAGAGCTACTGGCGGGCTATGGCCGAGTTTGCGGCGAACTTGCCGTAACCGATCGTTGCTGACGGGATTCCGATCGATCAGTGGGAGAAGCGCCGGCAGTCGGTGAATCGCCGATCTGCCGGTTCATAGCGTTCTGAAGCCGTTCTCGGACTTCGACTGCTTGCTCCCGAACGAAAGCCTTGGCGGCGCTCGCTACGCTGTGGTGCTGCGCCGGCGGGCGGCGAGGAGGACGAGCAGGCCGAGGGTCGAGACGAGGTCGAGGGCGCCACCGCCGCCGCTCGAACTCGATGTCGTCGAACTGGTCGACGTTGTGGTCGAGGTGGGAGCCGCGTTGACGGTCACGGTGACGGCGTCGCTGCGGACGCTGCCGGCGGTGTTGCTCACGAGGACGGAGTAGGTGCCGGAGTCGGAGGTGGTGGCGGAGGATTTCGTGTAGGTGGCGGCGGTGGCGCCGGAGATGTCGACGCCGCCTTTCGACCACTGGTAGGTGAGGCTGTTGCCGGTGGCGGTCACGCTGAGGGAGAAGGAGTTGCCGGCGGTGACGGTGACCGGCGTCGGTTGCGAGGTGATGACGGGTGTACTGACGGTCTTGCTGACGACGAGGTTGGCGATGCTGGCGGCGTTCTCGCGCAGCCAGCGGGCGTTGTAGGCGGCCTTGGGCTGGCCGGCGTCGATGCCGAGCGCGGTGCCATAGTCGGTGACCAGCGGGTTGGAGAAATAGGGGACGTAGTACTTGGCGTACGACATGATCGTGCCGACGTCCTGACTGTTGTAGGTGAAGCGGTAGGCGTAGTAGTACTTGCCGTCGCTGTCGGTGGCCTCCTCTTCCTGGCGGTCGTGGCGGCAGCCGAAGTTGTGCGCGAGCTCGTGGGCGTTGGTCGCCGAGTCGCTGCCATAGACGACGACGGAGAGGTAGCCGGGGCAGTGGGCGATGCCGGCGGAATCGCGGGTGCCGGAGATCACGAGCTGGACCTGGTCGGCGCCGTAGAGCGTGCGCTGGGTGCGGGCGAATTGGCCGAGTTCGGTGGAGTTGCTGACCAGTTTGTCGATGTCGTCGTTGAGATCGCTGGTGGTGGTGTAGGTGGGCGCTTGGGCGGTGCCGACGAAATGCCACTGGAGGTTGTCCACGAGACTCTTCGTCAGATAGACGTTCATCGCGGTGACGATGGTGGCGAAGTGATTGTCGACCGCCTCAGTGGTGCCGATGGCGGTCTTGGTGGCGGCATCGTAGAGGAAGAGGACGTCGGAGGTGTAGAGAGTGGTGCTGCCTGTGGCGGCAGCCGCGGTGGCTGCAGTCGTGGCCAGGGCGGTGCCGGCGTCGGTGAGTGCGCTGGTGGTGGTGGTGACCAACCCGCAGACGGCCTCGCTGTGGTTGTAGTCGAAGAGGCGGACGAGTTCGGGGGTGATCTGGATGCTGTGCTCGTCGTCGCCGGGGATGGTGACGATGGCGTTCCAGATCGTCTCGATGCCGCAGGCGACGAGCGTGGCGCCCTTGACGGTGTCGCTATCGCCGATCCAGGTCGTGCGCTTGCCGTCGTTGGAGATTGAGCGGGCGGTGAAGGTGAGCGGCACGCCGGGCTGGACCATGACGGTGAGCGTGGCCGGCACGAAGGTGCGCCAGTCGGGCGGGGGCGTGGTGCCGGGGAGGACTTGGGAGATGTCGGCGCGGGAGAAGCGGCGCTCGTTCGCCAGGAGGCGCGGGGAGATTGTGGTCGGCGGGGTGACGCTCCGGCCCTCATCGCGGAGGACGGCCGCTACCGGCGTCGCCAACGCTTTGGGCGTGGGCGCGGTGGCATTGGGGCCCAGGCTGGTGGGGTGAGATTGGCGGGCGTGGTGATCGGCGAAGAACAGGGTTCCGGCGACTGCGGCGAAGCCGAGGACGGCGATCGAGACCAGACGGGCGTGTTTCATGGGAAAGGGAGTCTGAGCGTGCGGCTTATTGGTTGTTCCACTGCTCCATCGGTTCGGACAGCGAAACTTAATCGGGGCGGAAAATCTTCACTCTTGGATAACACCTCTCGGGCCGGCGGTCTGGCATTGGCGGGGCGGATTACTATCCATTGCCCCACACCATTCAACCTCTCGACTCGTGAAGAAGAAAACGCAACCGCTCCAGTTTCCCGAGAAACGCGTCTACGCGAAGGGCCGCCCGGTCCGCCGCTACAAGAAAAACCCGATCGTGACCGCCGACATGGTGCCGTTCTCCTGCCGCGGCATCTTCAACAGCTCGGTCGTAAAGCATGAGGACCGTTACGTGATGGTTCTGCGCTGCGAAGGGTACAACTTCTACAACTTCTTCTGCCTCGCCGAATCGAAGAACGGCTACGACGGCTGGAAGATCGGCGAGATCATCCCGATGCCCGACGATCCGGAGTACCGCAAATACGCCCGCGTGCAGTACGACCCGCGCATCACCAAGATCGGTGACACCTACCACATGACGTTCTGCTGCCACGGGTCAGACGCCCGCATGGGCCACATGACTTCGAAGGACATGCGCACGTTCAAGTGGGAGGGCTTCATCACCGGCACCGGTTTCCGCAACACCGTCCTTTTCCCCGAGAAGATCGGCGGCCTCTACACCGCGCTGGAGCGCCCGAACGCCCTCGGCGAGATCTGGGTCACCCGCTCGCCTGATCTGAAGTTCTGGGGCCAGTCCAGCCTGCTCATGGACAAAGGCCAGTGCTCGTTCGGCTGGGGCAAGATCGGCCCCTGCGGCACGCCCATCCGCACCAAGGCTGGCTGGCTGATCGTCTTCCACGCCGTCTCGGTCGTGTGCGACTACGAGTTTCTCTACCACGCCGGTGTTGCGCTCGCCGACCTCAACGATCCCTCGAAACTGATCCGTGTGGGCGACGAGTGCATCCTCACCCCCGAGGAGCCGTACGAGAACGCCGGGCACACCCCGAACTGCGTGTTTGCCTCGTCGCACGTCGTCGAGCCCGACGGTTCGATCAAGCTCTACTACGGCGCCAGCGACCGCTACCAGTGCGTGGCGGACACGAGCGTCGACGAGCTGCTCGAGATCGCGCTGCACCGCTGAGCGCGGAGCCGATTCCCCGGAACCGAAGAAATCCGGACTACTTGAACGAAGAGCGCACCCTCGCGGTACGCTCTTCGGCTGTCCGGCTATCGCGAGCCGGCTCTACGGTTGGTGGATGCTGCCGGTGAGGCGGATGTCGCGCGAGGAGGCGCCGACGCGGATCTCGTACTCGCCGGGGGCGGTCGTCCAGACACGGCTGTCGGGATCGAAGTATTGGAAGGCGCGCGGGCCGAGCGGCAGCTCGACAGTGTGCGTCTCACCCGGGGCGAGCGCGATTTTCGCGAAGGCTTTCAGCTCTTGCGGCGGGCGCGGCACGGGCGTCGTGGCCGGCGGGGCGACGTAGAGTTGCACAACCTCCTCGGCGGCCATGCGGCCGGTGTTTGTCACCTCGACGACGGCCGTGCAGGCGCCGTTGCCGGAGGGGATGAGCCGGAGGTCGGCGTAGCGGAAGGTCGTGTAGGAGAGGCCGTGGCCGAAGGGGAAGAGTGGGGCGACGCCGTTGTGGTCGAGCCAGCGGTAGCCGACGAAGACTCCCTCGGTGTAGTGCGACTTGCGGTCGGGGTTTTGGTAGTCGGCGAAGGCCGGCGATTGGTCGCGGTGTTGGATGTAGGAGAAGGGCAGCTTGCCCGAGGGCGAGAGGCGGCCGAAGAGCAGGTCGGCCAGCGCGCTGCCGCCTTCTTGTCCGGGGTAGAATGCGGCGAGGACGGCGCGCACGTTGCCGAGCCAGTGCTCCATCAGCAGCGGCACGCCGCCGTAGACGACCACCACGGTGTTCGGGTTGGCGGCGGCGACGGCTTGGACGAGCTCGTCCTGGCCGCCGGGCATCCGGAAGTCGGCGACGTCGCAACCTTCCCCTTCGAGGAACGACGCCAGCCCGACGGCGACGATGGCGACATCGGCGCCGCGGGCGGCGGCGACGGCGGCCTCGATCGTCGCGGGCGGGGTGGTGTCGTCGGGGGCGCGCCAGCCGCAGATCATGGTGGCGTCGCCGCCGAGTTCGCAGAACTCGATGCGCACGGCGTAGCTGCGGCCGGCCTCAAGGCGGATGGTGGCGGTCTTGGTGGCGAGGCTGTGGGCGCCCCAGAAATCGATGACGAGTTGGCCGTCGATCCAGAGGCGGGAACCGTCGTCGCTGCACAGGGCGAGCTCGTAGTCGTGCGTGACCGGCGGGGTGAAGCGGCCGGTCCAGCGGATGGAGAACAGGTCCTTGTTGAGCCGCGGGTCGGGGGCGCCGCCGATGAGCTCGAAGTAGGCGCGTGGCTCGACTTGGGTGTAGAGCGGAGTGCCGGCGCATTCGGCGTTGTCGAAGTATTCGGCGACGAGGCCGGGCGCGGAATTGTCGGGTGTGCGGAAGCACTCGGCCGGGATCGGCTCCGGGCGGTACATGTCGATGGAGACGCCCTCGGCGAAGACGCATTCGGCGCGGTCGCCCAGCAGGGCGGCGATGCCTTGCCGGGGCGAGACGGTGCGCCACGGGAGGACGAGCGAGCTGCCGCCGCCGCCGGTGCGCGTGTGGTTCATGGCGGGCCCGATCAACGCCACGCGCCGGATACGCTCGGGGGCGAGGGGCAGCAGTCCGTCGTTCTTCAGGAGCACCATGCTCTTGGCGGCGATCTCGCGGGCGATGGCGATGTGCGCCTCGCTGCGGATCACGCTCTCGTCCTCGACGGGGGCGGGGCGATCGAACAGCCCGGCCTCGAATCGCACTCGCAGGTGGCGGCGGATCTTGTCGTTGATCACCGCCTCGGGGACGCGGCCGTCGTTGACCGCATCGAGCAGCGCCTCGCCGAACCAGACGGTGTTGGGCATCTCGAGGTCGAGGCCGGCGTTGGCCGCGCCGACGGCGGTGTAGACGGATTCCCAGTCGGACATCACGATGCCGCGGAAGCCCCAGTCGCCCTTGAGGATGTCGTTGAGCAGCGGGGCGCATTGGCTGGCGTGGGGGCCGTTGATGCGGTTGTAGGAGGACATCACCGACCAGACGCCGGCTTCCTTCACGGCGGCCTCGAAGGCGGGGAGGTGGATCTCGCGCAGCGTGCGCTCGTCGACGATCACGTCGAGCTCGCGGCGTTCCCACTCCTGATCGTTCACGGCGAAGTGCTTCACGGCGGGGATCACGCCGCGGGCTTGTACGGAGCGGATGACGCCCACTCCCATGCGGGAGGAGAGGCAGGGGTCCTCGCCGAAGCTCTCGAAGTTGCGCCCGTTGAGTGGGAATCGGTTGATGCCGACGCAGGGGCCGAGGATGCAGGAGCGGCCCTTGGCCAGGGTCTCGGCGGCGATGGCGTCGCCAAATTCCGAAGCCAGCGCCACGTCCCAGCTGGCGGCGAGGTTGATGGGCGAGGGGAAGGCGGTGGAGTGGCCGATGCGGATGCCGGCCGGGCCGTCGCCCATGGGGATGGAGGGGATGCCGAGGCGGGGCAGGCCTTGTGCGTTGAAGTCGCTGGTGTCGCCTGCGAGCAGGTGGATCTTCTCCTCGAGCGTCATCTGCCGGAGGAGTTCCTCGATGCGCGGTTCGAAGTCAGTGGCGGCAAGCGCTGCGGTTCCCGTGGCGAGGGCAACGCATGCGATTCCCAGGTGGAGAAGGTGCGTTTTCATGGGCGTCCGGTGGGGTTGGGTGCATTGGGGGGGGGCGGGCGCCTCTTCACACCGGCCACGCGTTGGTGCTGGCCGGTGTGAAGAAACTCCCAGTTGGTCCTACTATCGGCCCGAAGAGCGGTATTCGGAACGGGTTTTCGCAGTTTTTCGGAGGGCTGAGCGGCCGAGAGAGGCGTAGACCCTAGGCGGCCGGGTGATGTTTCCATTACGGCGGGGCGGTAAGCGTCCGATGGGGTGGGGAGAAGCATCCATCCAACGATCCCCAACGTGAGTTCAGGCCCAAGAACGGAACCTCGGAAGCACCGCATGGTGCGCCTACGCGGCGCCACAAGCGGCGGCGAAGCCGTATCCGGGCGGCTCGTTTCCCGCTTCGTGGGGCGCGGCGAGCAGATGGCCCAGTTCATCGATGCCGCCACGGAAGATCCGCGTTCGACGGCGCGCATCATCGCCGTAAGCGGCGCCCCCGGCTCGGGGAAGAGCCGTTTCGTCGAGGAGGCGCTGGCGCGGCTCATCCGCGTGGGCCGGCCGGTCGACACTGTGCGGCCGGAACTGGTGCCGGGAATGGACGGCGCCGCGCTGCTGCGGGCTTTCGCCGCGAAACTGCCGCTGGGCGGAGCGATGCTCTCGAGCGCGATCACTCGGTTTTCCCAAAACCCGTCGGCGCAGCTCGACGGCTCCTCGGCGCGGGCATTGCTCAATGCGCTGTTTCACGAGAGCTACGATTGCGGTGTCGATCGGCGCGGCTTCATCCGCGCGAAGTTCCAGCGCCTGGCCATCGTGCTCGACGATTTCGACCTGCTCTCGCCGGGGATCGCCGTGTGGCTGGCGCAGGAGTTCCTGCCGCGCTTGGACGAGGTGCGCTCGCATCTCGACTACCTGCTGGTCCTGGTCGGCGGGCGCCCACTGGCGAGCGAGATCGAGCCGGTGGCGTGGAACGCGCAGCCGATGCGCTTCCTCTCGATCGAGATCCCGCCATTGAGCGAGGCGGAAAGCGTGGAGCTTCTGGCGGCGTTTGCGCGGCGCAGCGCGGAGGCGAAGACCTGCCATGAGATCGGCGAAGGTCTGCCGGGTGCGATGCTCGAGCTCCTGCGTCACCGGATATTGCCGGCGGCGGACCTCGGGGCTGCGATCGAGCGGGCGCAGGGGCTGCAGGCGGAGGCGCTGCTGGCTGTGGCCGGACTCGGCTTTGCGACCGAGGAAGGGCTGCGGCTGGTGCTGGGCGAGAAGGGGGGCACCGCCGCGGGGCGCCTGCTCGATCCGACAGTGACGGTGCCCATCTTTGGCAGCCTGCAGAGTGGCGGCCTGTGGCTGCCCGGCGGTGTGGTGAGCATCGTGCATGAAAAACTCGGCGCGCGGTATCCGGAGATCACCCAGAAGGCGGCCGACACGGCGGAGCTGCTCGACACGCTCGCCCAGTATTTCCCCACGGTGGAGGACCGTGCTGAGGCGTCACAGCTGGCGGTGTTCCAGTATTTCAACCACGAGGCGCTTGTTGCGGCGTTCGGGCCTCAGGACGGTGCGGAGCTCGAGCGGTTCGCGCGCTGCCACGGCCCCGCTTTCGAGACGACCCCCGCCGACAACCTGCGGCTCCATGAGAACCTGCGGCCGCTGCTGGACCGCTATGTCGAGGCGCTGGGAGATCCCTCCCGTAACGCGTTGCGGGAGAAGGTGTCGCGGCTCTGGAGCGAGCGGTCCAACGAGTTGGATGCAGCGGTGAAGAGCGCCCAAGAGAATCTCAAGCGGATGGAGGCCGATCGCGACGAGCTGCTCAAGGAGCTGGTGCAGGCGCGGGGACAGGTCGAGGAACGGGTGATCGACAACCAGAAGGAGTGGCGCAGCAGCATCGACGAGAACATGGTTCGCATCGGCGCCTCGCTCCTGGCGAACGCTGCTGGAGTCGCCTGTTTCTGGGTCGCGCTGTTCACCGACGCGCAACGCCTCACCTTCGCACTGCTTGGGGTGATCCTCATCGGTATCGGAATCGGCACGCCGGCACTGAGCCGCGGACATGCGGCGCCGCGGGTCGATCCCGCCGCGGCGGCGCGGCGTCACCACGAGGAACGGATCGTTCAGGCGCGCGGAGTCGTGAGCCTGCTCGAAGCGCGCATCTCCGGCTTGCAGCAGCGACTGGCCGAGGAGCGGCGCAAGCTCGACAAGCTCCGTGCCGCCGCCGCCGAGCCGTATCTGTAGGGCGGCGGCGGAAGTAGCGAGTAGTGAGGAGCAAGGAGTGCGCTCGGCCGACTCCGAGATCGCGCACCCTCCAGGCAGGGAGGGCGCCGCAGATGGACGCCGACGGTCACGGATCACGGCTTTTCTCCACCGTACGCGTGTGCGTGCTATGCAGTTGCTAGGACGCGACGCAGGCCTCCGTGCCTGCGGCCTTGCTCCCGGGCAAGTGGCGGCGAAGATTACCGCGTGATTTCTCCGGCGAAACTCCGGCCCATCTTTGTGGCGATCGCGCTGTTCTCCGCCGTGCCCGCGGCGCTGTTTGCGGTGCTTCCGCCGGCCGATGCACCGGAGGCGGAGCGTGTGGTCATGGTGGCCAACGCCTCGGTGTCCGATTCGCGCGAGCTGGCCGAGTACTATGCAAGCGCCCGCGGCATTCCGCTGGAGAACATCGTCGCCCTGCCGATGCCGACGGCGGAGACGGTCTCTTGGCCCGATTTCGTGTCCGGGATTTTCAACCCGCTCTTCGCCGAGTTGGTGCAGCGCGGCTGGATCGAGGCGACGCCGACGCAGGGCATCGACCCGTTCGGCCGGCGCAGGACGATGGTCCTCGGACATCGTATCAGCTACCTCGTGCTTATGCGCGGCGTACCGTTGCGCATCGAGGAGAATCCCGACTGGAAACCAGTGGCGCCTCCCTCTGGTCAGGCCGCCAAGATCGCCGTGAACCATGCGGCGGTCGACAGCGAGCTCGCGCTGTTGGTCCAGTCCGGCACGCCGGTGGTGGGCATTGTCCCCAATCCTGTTTTTCGGCAGCGGCATACGGCGGGTGTGCTTGGCGATTCGTTGGTGCGTGTTGTCCGGCTCGACGGCCCCACGCCGGCCGCCGTGCGCGGGATGATCGACAGCGCGCTTGCCGGCGAGCGGCAGGGGTTGGCCGGTCGGGCGTATATCGACATCGGAGGCCCGAGCCCGCTTGGCGACAAATGGCTGGATGCTGTGGCGGGGCAGGTCGCCGCGGAGGGTTTCGAGACCGACGTCGATCGCGGCGGAGCCACGTTGGCACCGCTCGCCCGGTTCGACGCGCCGGTGCTCTATTTCGGCTGGTACGCCGGTGCGGTCAACGGACCGTTCACCGTGCCCGGTTTCCGGTTTCCGCCTGGCGCGATCGCCGTGCACATCCACAGCTATTCGGCGCAGTCGCTGCGGTCGGACAAACAATACTGGTGTGGCCCGCTGATCGCCCGCGGAGCGGCCGCCACGTTGGGCAACGTCTTTGAGCCTTACCTAGAGGCGACGCACAATCTTGAGCTGTTCGTCGAGGCGCTGCGCCGCGGCGAGACGTTTGGTGCCGCGGCATACTACGCGCTGCCGGCGCTGAGCTGGCAATCGGTGGCGCTGGGCGATCCGCTCTACAGGCCTTTCGCTCGGTCGCAGACGGATCAGTACGCCGGCAGGGCCCAGTTGCCCGCAGCGCTCCGGCCCTATGTCGTTCTGCGGCAGGCGCGGATCGCGCTCCAGCGCGGCGACAAGGCCGAGGCGCTGCGGCTGGCGCGCGGCGCGTTCCGGGAAACGCCTTCGGTCTCGCTCGGTGTGTCGCTGGCGCAACTCGCGCGCGAAATCGAGGGCCCGGAGACGGCGGTGCGCGAACTGGGGTTCCTCGAACTGCTGCCGCAGTACGATGTGCGCGACCTCGGAGCGGTGCGTGCCGCCGCGGTGCTGCTGGTCGACTGCGGTGCGCGGGAGAAGGCGCTGGCGCTCTACGAAAAGGCGCTGGCGCGCCCTCCGGCTGTAGGCGAGGCGCAATTGCTGGAGGAGGCGATCCGCGAGGCGCTGAAGTTGGGCCAAGCGGCGCGTGCGGCGAAGTGGCAGGATCGGCTCGCCGTCCTGCGGCCGACGCCGGCACCGAAACCGGATTCTGCCGCCAAGCCCGCGCCGAAAAAGTGACTTTTCGCGGCGCTCCGCCCGGGTGCCGCCATAGCTCCGAATCCACGACCCCATGAACTCGCTCGCTGGCAACATCGTCGATCCCGTTAACCGCCGCATCTTCCCCGGCCGCATCGAATGGGAACGGGTGCGCATCGTGCGGATCGTGCCGACTCCTGGACGCCGCTACACCCGGCAGATCGCGCCGGGTTTCGTCGACGCTCACGTGCACATCGAGAGCTCGCTGCTGCCGCCGGCCGAGTTTGCGCGGCTGGCGGTGGTGCACGGGACGGTGGCGGTCGTGGCCGACCCGCATGAGATCGCCAACGTCCTGGGCGCGGCCGGTGTGCGCTACATGATCTCCGAGGCGAAGCGCTCGCCGCTGAAGTTCGCCTTCGCCGTGCCGTCCTGCGTGCCGGCTACGGATCGCGAGACGGCCGGTGCCGCGCTCGATGCGGCGGCGGTGGCGAAACTACTGGAGCTGCCCGAGGTGCGTTGCCTCGGCGAGGTGATGAACTATCCGGGTGTGCTCGCCGGTTCGCCGGAGGTGCTCGCGAAGCTCGCGGCGGCGAAGCGATTGGGAAAGCCGGCCGATGGCCACGCGCCCGGTCTGCGCGGCGAGGCGATGCGCGCCTACGCCGCCGCCGGCATCTCGACCGACCACGAGTGCTACTCGCTGGCCGAGGCGCGGGCGAAGATCGCCGCGGGGATGCAGGTTCTCATCCGCGAGGGTTCGGGGGCGCGCAATTTCGACGCTCTGGCGCCGCTGCTGCGCACGGCGCCGGAGTCCTGCATGTTCTGCTGCGACGACCTGCATCCCGATCTGCTTCTGCGGCGGCACATCGACGAGCTGGTCCGGCGCGCGCTCGCTGCCGGTGTCGACCGGCTGGATGCGTTTGCCTGCGCGAGCGTCAACCCGGCCCGGCACTACAGGCTCGGGATCGGGCTGCTCCGGCTCGGCGATCCGGCGGACTTCATCGTGTTCGAGGGGTGGAAGAAGTTGCGGGTGCGGCGCACGTACATCGGCGGCGAACTGGTGGCGCGCGACGGGCGGGCTCTGCTGCCCCGACAGGCGCCGCGAATCGTGAACGCGTTTCGCGCGAAGCCGCGCCAGCCGGAGGATTTCCGCGTGGCGGCACAACCCGGGAAGCTGAACGTGATTGAGGCGATCGACGGGCAGCTCGTGACGCGGTGGCGGAAGCTGAAGCCGACGCTGGTCGGCGGTGCGGCGGTAGCGGATCCGGCGCGGGACCTGTTGAAGATCGCGGTGGTGGATCGCTACGCGCCGCGTGCGCCGGCGGCAGTCGGCTTTATCCGCGGATTCGGGTTGCGCGAGGGAGCGTTGGCGGCATCGGTCGCGCACGATTCGCACAACATCGTGGCGGTGGGCGCCGACGACGAAATGCTGGCCGCGGCGGTGAATCTGGTGATCGCCCACAAGGGCGGCTTGGCGGCGGTCGGGCAGGGCGAGGCTCGGGTGTTGCCGCTGCCGATTGCCGGGCTGATGGCCGACGGCGAGGGCCGCGCGGTGGCGGCGGCGTACACGGAGATCGACGCGGCGGCGAAGACGCTCGGTAGTACGCTGGCGGCGCCGTTCATGACGTTGTCGTTCATGGCGTTGCTTGTGATTCCCGATCTAAAGCTCAGCGACCGCGGGTTATTTTCCGGCGCGAAGTGGGCGGAGGTGCCGGTGTTCGACGAGGCGGGTGGGTGACGCGGTGGTAAAGTGCTGGGGACTTGTACCGATACCATCGGGGTATGCGACCTGCGGCGCTGGCGACATCCGGATGCCTGATCGACAACGGGGTTGGTCTACCTTCCGGACCGACGGGGTGATCCACAACCGTGTCCTTCGACTCCATCATTCAGGCGGAAATCGCCCCTTACTTGGTCTTGTTGACGGCTGGGCTTTTCGCCGTGCTGTTTGCGCTGCGGGCGGACCGCCGGTCCGATGGCGCCCACATGGCGAGTGGTCGGTGGCTGTTGGCCGTAATCGGCGTTGTGACGGTGGCAAGCTGCTGGATGGTCCACTGGGCCGCTGTGCGCGAAGGAGAGCGGCAACGCGTGGATCTCTTGGATCATGCCACGCTCGTCGCCCGCACGATCAATCCCGAACGCCTGCAGACACTGACGTTCTCCGCGGAGGATGCTGGAAACCCTGAATACGTGACTCTCTGCGCCCAGATGCGGGCCTATGCCGAAGGCGCCGGGTTGCGCGGCATCTACAGCATGGCGATGCGCGAGGGGCGGATCTATTTCGGGCCGGAGAGCTACGAGCGGAACGATCCGCAGGCGTCGCCACCCGGTACACCGTACCGCGAACCCTCGCCGGTGTTGCGGGAGGTGTTCCGGACGCGCGAAGGACGATCGTTGGGACCGTACCGAGACGAGTATGGCGAATTTGTCAGCGGCTTCGATGCGGTCACCGATTCGCCACAGGGAGAGGTGTCCTCGTATGTGGTGGGGGTTGACTTGGAGGCTTCGCAGTGGCGGGCCATGCTGGCGCGTGCCCGGTGGCAGATCGTGCCGGTAGCGCTGGCGTTGCTAGGACTGGTCGTGGCCTGGATGGAGCTCAGCGCGTGGGGCCGCCGGCATCCCGGCCGCTGGCCGCGGTTACTGCCGCCGGCCGAGGCGGTGGCCTGTGCGCTGGCGGGACTGACGCTTACGTTTCTAGTCGCGAGGTGGGCGTACGGCCAGCAGCGGGAGGCGCGACAAGCGACGTTTGACGCACTCGCCCGCACCGAGGCTGGAGCGCTGAGCCAGTCGCTACGGCTTGCGCGCACGCGGCTGGAGGTCCTGGCGCGGTTCATCGAGAACAGCGAAGAGGTGGATGCGGACGAGTTCCGCAAATTTACGGAGCCGCTGTGCCGGGGCGGCCTGATCCGGTCGCTGGCGTGGGTGCCGGCGGTGCCGCGGGCCGCGGTGGCGGATTTTGTGTCCCGTGTGCGCGACGGCGGCGCGGCCGATTTCGGCATTTTCGAGAGGGACAACCAGGGGCTTCGGATACCGATCCGCGAGCGCGAGGCCTACTATCCGGTCCTGTATACCGAGCCGCTTGCGGGAAACGAGGCGGCGGTGGGATTCGATCTCGGGTCGGAGCCGGTGCGACGGGCGTCGCTGGAAGAAGCCGCTCGCACGGGGAGGGGCATCGCAACCGATGCGATCACGTTGGTCCAGGATGCGGCCGCTTCGCGCCTGTCGCTGCTCGTGCACTATCCGGTGTGGCAGCAGCAGGGCGACCGGGGACGCAGCTTGCGCGGGTATGCCGCGCTCGCGTTGCGGTTGGGACCGGTGCTGCAGCAGCCGCTTTCCGAAGCCGGATGCGAGAATCCCGGTGTCTCGGTGGCGTTGTACGATCAGAAGGTCGGGCGTGCGCCGCTGTTGCTCGCCACCAATGGCTCGGATACCGGCCACGGGATGCTGGCCGAGGCGGAGACGCTGCACTGTGGCCGGTCGGAACTGCAGCTGGTGGTGCCGCTGTTTCTCTTCGGCCGAAGCTATGCCGTTTGCGTGAAAGCGAGCGATTCCTTCCTCACGGAGTATCCTCTCTACCACGCGTGGATCGTGGTGGCGGTGGGGGGGGCATTGACGGTGTTGCTGACAGGATTTGTGGCGATGCTGCTGAATCGGCGGGCGGAGCTGGAGCGCCAGGTGCAGTTGCGGACGGAGGAGTTGCGGGCCAGCGAGGAATCGTATCGCCGGCAGTTCAGCGAGAACATGGCGGCGAAGCTGCTGATCGATCCGGCCGACGGCCGAATCCTCGAGGCGAACGTGGCGGCGTTGCAGTTCTACGGCTATTCGCGCGAACAGATGCTGACGAAGCACATCACCGATCTCAGCCTGCGCAGCGCCGAAGAGGTGCGTCGAGAACTGGGCCGGACACTGACCGCGCATGGCACGCATTTCGAGTCCCGCCATCGACTGGCCGACGGCTCGGTGCGGGAGGTGGATGTTTTTGGCAGCCTCATCCGTTTCGGCGAGCGCGAGGTGCGGCACGACATCATCATCGACATCACCGCCCGCAAGCGCGCCGAGGCCGAGCTGCGCAAGCTGTCGCGGGCGATCGAGCAGAGCCCGACTTCCGTCGTCGTCACCGATCCCGAGGGGCGAATCGAGTACGTGAACCCGTTCTTCACGGAGCTCACGGGTTATACACAGGCGGAGGTGATCGGGCAGAACCCCCGGGTGTTGAAGTCGGGCGAGACGCCGCCGGCGGTGTATCGCGAGATGTGGCAGACCATTTCCACGGGGCGGGTCTGGCGCGGCGAACTCATCAACCGAAAGAAGAATGGCGAATGCTATACCGAGCATGTGGTCATCTCACCGGTGCTCGGGCCGGACTGCCGGATCACCAATTACGTCTCGATCAAGGAGGACATCACCGATTACAAGCGGGCCGAGGGGGCGTTGAGGAAGAACGAAGCGCAGGTGCGGCTGATCCTCGATTCGGTGGGTGAGGCGATCTACGGCATCGACGTGCAGGGCAACTGCACGTTTGCGAATCCGGCCTGTGCTCGACTTCTCGGTTTCAGGGATACGGCGGAGCTGCTCGGGCGGAACATGCACAACCTGATCCACCACTCCCATGCGGATAGGCGGCCGATGCCGATCGAGGAGTGCGAGGTCAAACGGGCGCTGCTCGAGAGTCGCGGGGTGCATGTCGATTCCGAGGTGTTCTGGCGGGCTGACGGTTCCAGCTTCCCGGTGGAGTACTGGTCGCACCCGCAGCTGGAGAGCGGCAAGGTCGTGGGCGCCGTGGTGGCGTTCGTGGACATCACAGAGCGGCTTGCGGCGGACAAGGCCCGCAACGATCTTGCCCAGCGGCTGGCCTATGCGATGGATGCGACGGGCGACGGCATCTGGGACTGGAACATCCCCGGCGGCTCGGTGAAGCACAACGCGCGCTGGTGCCGGATCCTCGGTTTGGACGAGAGCTTCCTGGAGCATCCGCTGGAGGTGTTTGCCGCCAAGATCCATGCGGAGGACCGGGACCGGGTGCTCGCGGCCGTGCAGGCGGCGGTCGAAGGGAACGGCGAATACACGAGCCGGCACCGTATGATCCATGCCGACGGCAGCCTGCGCTGGGTGCTGGACCGAGGCCGGGTCGTCGAGCGCGATGGAGTCGGGAAACCGACGCGCATGATCGGCGGGATGGCCGACATCACTGAGCGGGCCCGGGCGGAGCTGGCGTTGCGCGAAAGCGAGGAGAACTTCCACGCGTTCTTCGAGACGATCGGCGACATGGTGTTCGTGGCCACACTGGAGGGCCGCATCCAGGTCACCAACCGCGCCGTCGTCGAGAGGCTCGGCTACAGCGCGCTGGAGCTGGCCGACATGCACGTCGCGGATGTGCACCCGGCCGACCGGCGCGAGGAGGCCGCGACCATCTTTGCCGCCATGAGTCGTGGCGAGCGGAGCAACTGCCCGTTGCCGCTCCAAACCAAGAACGGGGTGCTGGTGCCGGTTGACACGCACATCTGGCGCGGTCGTTGGAACGGCGCGGAGTGCCTGTTCGGCCTGAGCAAGGACCTCACCGCCGAGCGCGAGGCGCAGGACCGCTTCGAGCGGCTGTTCCGCAACAACCCCGCGTTGATGTCGCTCACCACTTTGCCGGACCGCCGCATCGCCGATGTCAACAACGCCTTCCTCTCGAAGCTCGGCTATTCCCGCGACGAGATTGTCGGTCGCACCGCCGTCGAACTCGGGCTTTTTCCCGTGCCGGAACAGCTGCAGGCGATGGCCGAGGCACTGGCGGCGCATGGCCGCATCTCCGACTGCGAGATGCAGATACGAACCAAGGATGGGGCGGTTCTCGACGGGCTGTTCTCGGTCGAGGTGATCAACGGGCAGGGCAGCCGATACCTGCTCAGCGTCATGATCGACATCAGCGTCCGCAAGCGGGCGCAGGCGTTGTTGCGCGAGAAGGAGGCGGAGCTGGATCGCTATTTCTCCTCCAGCCTCGACCTGCTCTGCATCGCCGACATGGCCGGACACTTTCAGCGGCTCAATCCGGAATGGGAGAGCGTGCTCGGCTATCCCATCACGGAGCTCGAGGGCCGGCCGTTTCTCGAGCTCGTGCATCCCGACGACCGCGAGGCGACGCTCGCTGCGGTTGCCCGGCTCGAAGGGCAGAACGAGGTGCGCGGTTTCGAGAACCGCTACCGGCGTCGCGACGGCTCGTACGCCTGGATCGAGTGGCGTTCGAAGCCGATGGGCACGCGCATCTACGCGGTCGCGCGCGACATCACGGAGCGCAAGCGCATCGAACAGGCGTTGCGGGCGACGAATGCCGAGCTGGCCGAAGCCACCGCCAAGGCCGAACAGGCCAGCGCCGCCAAGAGCGAGTTCCTTGCCAACATGAGCCACGAGATCCGCACGCCGATGAACGGCGTGATCGGCATGATCGGCCTGCTCCTCGACACCGAGCTCGATGCCACGCAGCGCCGCTATGCCGAGACCGTGCGCTCCAGCGGGCAAACGCTGCTCCTGCTCATCAACGACATCCTCGATTTCTCCAAGATCGAGGCGGGCAAGATGGAGCTGGAGAACCTGGACTTCGACCTGCGCGACCTGCTCGACGACTTCGCCAGCATCATGGCGGTGAGGGCCGCCGAGAAGGGGATCGAGTTCATCTGCGCGGCAGCGCCGGAGGTGCCGACGGCGTTGCGCGGCGATCCGGGCCGGCTGCGGCAGATCCTCACAAACCTCGCCGGCAACGCCTTCAAGTTCACCCAGAAGGGCGAGGTGGCCGTGCGGGTCAATCTCGAGCGCCGCGGCGAAAGCTCGGTGCGGCTGCGCTTCTCCGTGCGCGACACCGGCATCGGAATACCGGCGGAGAAACAGGGGCTGCTGTTCGAGAAGTTCACCCAGGTCGACGCGTCGACGACGCGCAAGTACGGCGGCACTGGCCTGGGCTTGGCGATCTCCAAGCAGCTCGCCGAGCTGATGGGCGGGAGGATCGGCGTGCTCAGCGAGGTGGGAGTGGGATCTGAATTCTGGTTCACTGCACGGCTGGAGGTGCAGAAAGTTCCGGCGGTGACGCCGGCAGCCGCTTCGGCCGATTCGGCGGATCTGAAGGGCGTACGGGTGCTAATCGTCGACGACAACGCCACCAACCGCGAGATCCTACGCGTTCAGCTCGGCGCCTGGGGCATGCGGCCCACCGACGCTGTCGACGGGCCGTCGGCACTGGCGGAACTGTTGCGCGTAGCCGATTCGGCGGATCCCTACCGGATTGCGATTCTGGACATGCAGATGCCCGAAATGGATGGCGCCTCGCTCGGTCTCGCCATCCGCGACGAGGCTCGGCTGAGTGCGCTGCCGCTGGTGCTGATGCCCTCGCTGGTCGGTCACGGCGATGCCGCGCGTGTTCACTCCGTCGGCTTCGCGGCCTGCCTCACCAAGCCGGTGCGGCAGAGCGAACTCTTGGCGACGCTTTCCGCCATCCTGTCCGGCTCTGCGCCACGTCCTGCGGAGAAGGCGCCGGCGCGCAAACCCACCATCCCGAAGCTCAACTTGCACGCCCGCATCCTGCTGGCCGACGACAATGTGACCAACCAGCTCGTCGCCGTGGGCATGCTCAGGAAGATGGGCCTGAGCGCCGATGCCGTGGCCAACGGCGAGGAAGCCGTCGAGTTGCTTGCCGGCGTGCCGTACGATCTCGTCCTGATGGACGTGCAGATGCCGGTGCTCGACGGGCTCGACGCCACGCGACGCATCCGTGATCCGCAATCTCCGGTGCTCAACCACGCCGTGCCGATCATCGCGATGACGGCGCATGCCATGGCTCGCGAACACGCCGAGTGCCTCGCCGCAGGAATGAACGACATCGTCACCAAGCCGGTCGAGCCTCATGCATTGGCCGTCGTGCTCGAGAAATGGTTGCCGAAAAAGCCGGCCGATGTGCACGACGCCGCACCGGGGGCGATCATCGAGACGCTGGAGTCGGCACCGGTCGTCTACGATCGCGCCGGGTTCCTGGCGCGGATGATGAACGACCAGGGGCTGCTTGAGATGATCCGGGCGACATTCCTCGAGGACATGCCCCGCCAGCTCGCGACGCTCGCCGAGAAGGTCGAAAAGGGGGAAGTTGCCGCCGCCGGGGCGTTGGCCCACCGGATCGCCGGCGCGACCGGCAACGTGGGTGGCGATGCGATGCGCCAAGTTGCGATGGCGATGGAAACCGCTGGTCGCGAGGGCGACGGCGCTGCGCTGGTCCGGTTGCTGCCGGAGTTGCAGGAACAGTTTTCGCGACTGAAGGCCGCGATGGATGAGTGAGGGCTCCACCATGCGAATCCTGATCGCCGACGACGACATCACTTCGCGCACCGTGCTCTCGGCCGTGCTGCAGAAGAATGGGCACGAGGTGGTCGGGGCGTGCGATGGCAACGAGGCGCTGGCGGTGCTGGAGGGTGCCGATGCGCCACGCCTTGCGATCCTCGACTGGATGATGCCCGGGATGGACGGCATCGGAATCTGCCAACGGGTGCGGGCGAGGGAGTCGGACCGGCCGCCGTATCTGATGATGCTGACGACGCGCGGCGAGAAGACGGATGTCTCTGCCGGGCTCCGGGCGGGAGCCAACGACTACCTCGCCAAGCCGTTCAACGCGGTGGAGCTGACGGCGCGAGTTGAGGTAGGATGCCGTTTCGTGGAGCTCGAGGACCGCCTGGCCGCGAAGGTGCGGGAACTGCAGGAGGCGATGGCGCAGATCAAGACCCTCAGCGGCATCGTGCCGATCTGCTCCTCATGCAAAAAGATCCGCGACGACGCCGGCTATTGGAAGCAGGTGGAGCTCTTCGTGGGCGAGCATACCGACGCGACGTTCACACACGGCATCTGCCCGGACTGCATGGCCAAGCTGTATCCGGAGTATGCGACTCATCGCGAGCACTCCGGCACGGGAGCGGCGAAGCCGGCCCAGCCTGGTACGCAAGCGGGGGCGCCTGCTTCGGGCACGAAAAACCCCGCGGCTTGAGGGCCGCGGGGCGAGAGGTTTCCTGAAGGGCGCTGCAAGACAGCGCCCCTACGGGATCGAGAGCGAACGGGCTCAGTAGTCCATGTCGCCGCCGGGACCGGCGGGCATGGCGGGCTTCTTCTCTTCCGGCTCCTCGGTGATGAGGCACTCGGTGGTGAGAAGCAGGCCGGCGACGGAGCTGGCGTTCTGGAGGGCGGAACGGACGACCTTGGTCGGATCGAGCACGCCGGCCGCGACGAGATCGACGTATTCGCCGGTCGCGACGTTGTATCCCTCGTTGGCTTTGCGGCGCAGGACTTCCTGGACGACGGTCGAACCTTCGATGCCGGCGTTGAAGCAGAGCTGGCGGAGCGGCTCCTCGACGGCGCGGCGAACGATCTTGGCGCCGAGCTTCTCGTCGCCTTCAAGCTTCTCGATGGCCTTGTCGAGGGCCTTGATGGTGCGGAGCAGGGCGACGCCGCCGCCGGCGACGATGCCTTCCTCGACGGCCGCACGAGTCGCGTGCAGGGCGTCGTCGACGCGGTCCTTCTTCTCCTTCATCTCGGCCTCGGTGGCGGCACCGACGTTGATGACGGCGACGCCGCCGGCGAGTTTGGCGAGGCGCTCCTGGAGCTTCTCGCGGTCGTAGTCGGAGGTGGTCTCGTCGATCTGGCGACGGATCTGCTTCACACGGCCCTGGATGTCGGCGGCCTTGCCGGCGCCTTCGATGATGGTCGTGTTTTCCTTGTCGATCGTGACGCGCTTGGCGCGGCCGAGGTCGGCGAGCTTGGTGCTCTCGAGCTTGATGCCGAGGTCCTCGGTGATGAACTTGCCGCCGGTGAGGATGGCGATGTCTTCCATCATGGCCTTGCGGCGGTCGCCGAAGCCAGGGGCCTTGACGGCGCACACGTTGATGGTGCCGCGGATCTTGTTCACCACGAGGGTGGCGAGGGCCTCACCCTCGATGTCCTCGGCGATGATGAGGAGGGGCTTGCCGGTCTTGGCAGCTTCCTGGAGGACGGGGAGTAGGTCGGAGAGGGAGGTGAGCTTCGTCTCGAAGATG
>CAZXHR010000056.1:0-22421 GCA_964640465.1 uncultured Opitutaceae bacterium | reverse complement strand
TACTCGCAGGTCTTCACGCCGCACATCGGCAAGCTCGAGCTCTACAAGACCTCCGGCCACTTCCCCTACTACAAGGACTCGCAGTTCCCGGCCATCGTCGACCCGGATCAACTCACGAAGATCGCGAGCGAAGGAGTCTCCTGCGCCGAGATGACGGCCCGGCTCGACGCCGTATCCGAAAGCTTCCGCTCGGAGATCAACCGCCGCGCCGGCCGCGAGATCATCCCCGCCGACCGTACCCGAGATCCCGAGTCGCTGCTCGACGGCTTCCTGCTCAAGCCGATGAACTGCCCGCACCACATCAAGATCTTCGCCTCGCAACCGCACAGCTACCGCGACCTGCCGGTGCGCCTCGCAGAGTTCGGCACCGTCTACCGCTGGGAGCAGTCCGGCGAACTCAACGGCATGACCCGCGTGCGCGGCTTCACGCAGGACGATGCGCATCTCTTCTGCACCGAGGAGCAGCTCGGCGCCGAGGTGTTGGGATGCCTCGCGTTGGTAAAGACCGTTTTCGCGACTCTCGGACTGCGCGACTACCGCGTGCGCGTGGGACTGCGCGATCCCAGCTCCGCCAAGTACACCGGCACTGCGGAGAACTGGAACAAGGCCGAGGAGGCCTGCCGTGCCGCAGCCCGCACCCTCGACGTCCCCTTCACCGAGGAGCCCGGCGAGGCGGCGTTCTACGGACCGAAGATCGACTTTGTCGTGAAGGATGTGATCGGCCGCGAGTGGCAGCTGGGCACCGTGCAGGTCGACTACAACCTCCCCATCCGCTTCGACCTCTCCTACGTCGGCTCCGACAACCAGCCGCATCGCCCGGTCATGATCCACCGCGCGCCCTTCGGCTCGCTGGAACGCTTTGTCGGCGTCCTCATCGAGCACTTCGGCGGCGACTTCCCGGTGTGGCTGTCGCCCGAGCAGGTGCGCCTCATCCCCATCTCCGACAAGGTGGCGGATTACGGGCAAACGCTTCTTGCCCAGCTCCGCGAGGCCGGGATTCGGGTCACGCTCGACGATCACAACGAAAAACTCGGAGCGAAGATCCGACGCGCCGAGATCGAGAAAGTCCCGTACGCGCTCGTCTTCGGCGCCAAGGAAGCCGAGGCACAAACCGTCAGCGTGCGCTCGCGCGCCAAGGGCGACGAAGGCCAGCTCCCGGCCGCCGCGTTTATCGAACGCATCGCCGGCGAAGTGCGCACCCGCGCCTTGAGTGCAAAGACTCGCACGAACTGATCCGCACGACCCATCCGGACGGCCGCGCCGCAATCGACGGCCCGGCCGTTCTCGATACACGCGCGGGATGGCGGCCTTGACGACTTTGCTAGACTCCGCGCTTCGATGACCCTCGCCCTAATTCTCACCTTCTCGTTGCTCGGCAGCGTCGGTACCGTGCTTGTCGCCGGCATTCTCTTTCGGGCACGGAGCGAGTTCTCGCCGCGTCTCAAGACCGCCGTGCTCAGCTACGCGACCGGCTCGCTGCTCGGCGCCGCTTGCCTCGGGATGGTTCCCCATGCCTTGGCGGAGCTACCGGCGCCGCGCGTGCTCGGCACCGTGCTCGCCGGCATCGTCGGATTCTTCGTGCTCGAGAAGCTGCTGGTGTGGCGGCACTGCCACGAGGAAAACTGCGCAGCTCACGCCCAGGCGGGTCCGCTGATTCTCGTCGGCGATGCAGTGCACAACGCGATCGACGGCATCGCCATCGCGCTTGCGTTCCAGCAATCGTGGGCGCTCGGCATCGGCACCTCCCTCGCCGTGATCGCCCACGAGATACCGCAGGAGATCGGCGACATCATGATCCTCGTCCACCACGGCTGGAGCCGCGGGCGGGCCGTGGGCTACAACTTGCTGTCGAGCCTCACGACGATCCCTGGCGCGCTGCTGGCCTATTGGGCCGGCAGCCGGATCGAGGGAATCGCGCCTTACGCACTGTCGGTTTCCGCCGCGAGTTTCCTCTACATCGCCCTCGCCGATCTCACGCCCGACCACCGCACGCAGACACGGTTCGGCGCAACGCTCCTGCAGACGACCGGCATCTGCACCGGAATCGCCACCATTATTCTCGTGCACGCCCTCCAACACTAGAACCCGAAGCGACGCCGCGATCGCAGGGCAACGCCCCGCAGAACGGACCGCGGCGCCATCGAGTTTTCCACCGCCATGTCTCGTATCGGTATCCACCTCCCATTCTGGCTCCACCGCCTTACCGCGGTGCTGGGCGTGGCATGGGTGTTGGCGCTGGGCGTGCTCGCCGTGCGACCGGATTGGCACGAGGCCGTGTGCCATCACCACGGGCACGATGTCGAGCGCGCCGGCGACGGCATACCCTGCGGCGACGATGCGGCGGGCTGCATCATCACCCATTTCGCGGAGGGGCAATTGCTCGCGACCATCGCCGCGCCGGTGCTCCTGTTCGCCACCGCCTGGCGACTCTTGTACGTTTTGGCGGTGCCGGAGCGCGTCGCGGTTTCGTTGGACCGCGCGCTGCCACCCGGTTGCGGCCCGCCGCGGAGCTGAAGCGTCCTTCGCCCGCTTCCGCGAGCCGCGTGCCCGTGAGCGCCGTTTGGCGCCGCGGCGCGCTTCGCGTCTCCAATCCGCACCCTCCGCCCCGAGCGCGGCATCGTTCCGCCTCGGCCATCGGCAACACCGACCAACCATGTCTCTTTCCAACGTTTCACTCTCTGTCGCGCCTCACGTCTCCGTTGCGCGACTCCACCCCAACGGCTCCCGCGCCACTCGTTTTCCCCTCCTCGCGACATCCCTGCTCGCCGTCTCGGCGGTCTTGCCTGCGATGGCGGATGCCCCACTCGCCGCTGCGGCCGCCGCCCGCGATGTCGTCGTGCTCGACGCCTTCGTCGTCGAGGAGCGCGCCGAGTCGCAGGCGACCGAGCTCATCGACAGCCGTGCGCTCAAGCTCCACAAGATCGTCGACCTCGCCGAGGTCCTCTCCGGCGAACTCGTCGAGGCCTCGATCGTCCGAAAAAGCGGCTACGGCAACGAGGTAAACCTGCGCGGTTTCAGCCAAGCCAACCTCCCGATCCTGGTGAACGGCGGCTTCCTCGAAGGCGCCTGCGGTGGCCGCAAGGACCCCGCGCTCTCGCACATCAACCTCCTCACCGTCGAGCGCATCGTCGTGCGCGAAGGCCCGTACGACGTCACCCAGCCGGGCAACCTCGGCGGCTACATCGACGTGATCACCAAGCAGCCCGAGCCCGGCCTCTCCGGCGAGGCGCTCGCGCGCTACGGCAGCTACGGCTTCCGCAGCGCCGGGGCCACCGCCAACGCCGGCAACGCCACCGTGCAGGTACGCGCTGGCTACAACTACTCCCAGTCCGGCCAGTACGCCGATGGCGACGGCGTAGAGCTCTGGCAACTGCGCGAGGGCCGCAGCGCGCCCTTCAACGCCGAGGGCCGCACCGCCGACGCCTTCGCCAAGCACGACGCCTGGGGCGCGCTCCGCCTCACGCCCAACGCCACCCACGCGCTCCAGCTCGACTACTCCTTCGGCGAAGCCAGCGACATCCTCAACCCCCGCGGCGATTTCGACACCGGCCGCGAGACCACGAAGCTCGCGCGCCTGGGCTGGACCGCCAAGGACCTCGGCGCCGCCTCGGAGAAGTTGACGTTGGCCGCCTACTACAACGCCGTCGGCCATTACCCCACGCAGGAGCTGCGCACCGTCGCCGTGCCCAAGGAGATCGTGGCCAAGTCCGCCATCGCCGGCGCGTCGCTCCAGAACGAGGTCCACGGCGGCGACACGCTCTGGACCTACGGCGTCGACACCTACCAGCGCACCTGGAAGGGCGACGTCTTCAACGCCGCCACCGGCGCGGTGCTCAACCCGTACATGCTGCCCACGGCGAAGACGCTCGACCTCGGCGCGTATCTGCGCGGCGAGCGCACTGTCGGCGCGTGGCAGCTCAGCTCCGGCCTGCGCTGGGACAGCTTCCGGACAAAGGCCGACGAGGCCCTGCCGCAGTCGGCCAAGCTCACCGCCGCCAACCGCAACACCGACGGTCTGCTCGGCGGCTACGTGACCGCGCGCTACGCCTTCACGGAGCGCTCTCAACTCTTCGCCGGCGTGGGCCGCAGCTACCGCGTGCCCACCGGGGCCGAGCGCTACATCCAGAGCAGCGCGACCTTCTTCGGCAACCCCGAGATTGAGCCCACCGCCAACACCGAGTTCGACCTGGGCTGTCGCGCCGCTGCCGGCCCGTGGAGCTTTCAGGTGAAGGGATTCTACTCCGATCTCGCCGACTATATCTACCAGGTAAAGACCCTCGCCGGCTACCAGACCTACGCCAACATCGACGCCCACCTCTACGGGCTCGACCTGAAGGCCGACTACGCGCTCGGTGCCGGCTTCAAACTCGCCGGTGGGCTCGCCTGGCAGCGCGGACGCAAGGACACGTTGCCCGATAACAACACCGACCGCGACCTCGGCCAGATGTCTCCCCTGAAGACGCGCCTCGCGCTCGACTACGAGCGGGAGATCGCGCTCGGCGACGCCAAGCCCACCGTCTTTGCCTCCATCGAGTGGATGCACGGCAACGCCAGTCGCGAGGTCGACACCGCAGCCGGCGAGCGGGTGCTGCCCTCCTGGGATGCGGCCAACCTGCGCTTGGGCTGCCACCTCGGCTCCTGGAGCCTCACCGCCGGCATCGACAACCTCTTCGACGCCACCTACGCGGTCGCCAACTCCTACGAGTGGGATGTCGTGGCCGGCACCGCCTCGAACCCGATCGTCGTCAACGAGCCCGGCCGCTTCGCGTACGCAAGCCTCGGCTACAGCTGGTAGGCCATGTCGCCGCGTCAGGCGCGGCGGGGCTCTGGCATGGTCCCGCGCCCCTGCCCTGCCGGCCCGGCGCGGGCAGGGGCACCGGCGCCGCGCACCGGCTAGACGAAATGGGAGTCGGCGGGGGCTCCAGCCCGGGACGTAGTCGACGCGGAGCGCGCCGGGCCGGTGGAGGCCGGTCGGCCCTGGGACTGGGCAGCGTGCGCTCGCCTGGGCGCAGATGGCGCACTCGGGCCCTGCGCGGTCGCGAGGCCCACCAGTGCCGCCAGACCGGCTGAGGCCTGGAGCAGCTCCGTCGACTGGGCGTTGAGCTGCTCCGCGGCCGAGGCGGTTTCCTCGGCGCCGGCGGCGTTGCCCTGCGTCACCTTGTCGAGCTGGGAAATGGCGCCGTTGATTTGGACAAGCCCTTCGGACTGTTCCCGCGAAGCGGAAGCGACCTCGTTGACCAGCCGGTCGACCTCGCGCGCCTTCTCGACAATCGTCGCCAACTCTTTGGCGACGATGGCGGAGATCTCGGCGCCCTGGGCGGACTTGCGGGTGGAGTCCTCGATCTTGGTGGCGGTCTCCTTGGCGGCGACGGCGGAGCGCTGGGCGAGGTTGCGCACCTCCTCGGCGACGACCGCGAAACCGGCCCCTGCCTCGCCGGCGCGGGCGGCCTCGACGGCGGCATTGAGCGCGAGGATGTTGGTTTGGAAGGCGATCTCGTCAATGGTCTTGATGATCTTGGAAATCTCGCCGGAGGAACGCGCGATGGCATCCATCGCCTCCTGCATGCGGGCCATGTGTTCGGCGCCCGACTCGGCGGCGCTGCGGGCATCGTGCGAAGCCTGTTTGCCCGAATCGGCGTGGCCGGCGTTGAGCTTGGTCATGCTCGTCAGCTCCTCGATCGAGGAACCGATTTCCTCCAGCGACGCGGCCTGCTCGCTCGAGCCTTCGGCCAGCGACTGGCTCGAGGCGGAGACTTGTCCTGCTGCGCTGGCGACGAGCTGGGCGCTGCCGGACAGGGTCTCGGCGGTCGCGGCCAGCACCCGGTTCACGCCGCGAATGATAAGAAACGCCGCCGCCGTGCCCAGCAACAAGCCCAGCCCCACGCCAACGAAGAGCGTGTGACCGAGGCGCGCCATCGCGTTTTCGACGGATGCCATGCTGCCGCCCGACAACTTCCCCGCCGCTCCGATGAAGTCCACCGTGGCCTTCGCGGCGACTTCGCCGGCGCGAGCGCGGGCTTCGTTGGTCTGCAACAGCCGGGCGTGCTCGGAAATATAAGACTCCGCCGCCCCGTCGAGCGCGCGCAGCGAACTTCCGACGGCTTCGAGGCGCGCAATGTTCGCCGCGTTGACCTGGGTCGAGCGGATCTCGGCGATGGTCGCCAGCAGCCCGGGCACGGATTTGCGCGCCTGGGCGAGCGGCGCGGCGTTCTGCTCCGAGGCCGAGCGCCAAGCCGTCTCCACCAGTCCCTGCAACCCGTTGGCGGTCTTGATCATCCCGTCGATGCGCGCCAAGCGGCGGGCGGCTTCGGCGTCGTTGCCGGAGGCGTGATCTTTGGCCGAGGCCGCGAGCATGCCGTCGAGCATCTCACACGCGGCGGCGAGCGCCTTACCGCCTTCCATCGCGAGCGTGCGGAAGCGGTCCTGCATCGCCGCGTGGCCGGCGACCGTGCGCTCTAGGATCGGCTCGTAGGCGACTAGCGCTTGGTCGAAGGCCTGAAGCGGCCCGCCAAGATCCGCGCCCAATCGGGCGTCGGCCAACACCAGCTTGCGCACCTGTGCTGCGGCCTCCTTCACGCGGGTCAGCGCCTGGCGGGTGCGGTCGAGATCTGCCGCTTTGCCCGTCACCCCGAAGACGCGCGCATTGAGCCGAAACTCGTCCATCTCCGCGAGCAACGAAGCGGCGGCGGTGTTGGCCGGGATCACCGAGCGATCCACGAAGTCCACCTCCTGCTGCACGCCTTTTTCGAAGAACCAGTTGGTGACGCTCACCGCCACCAGCACGCCAAGAATCAGGGCAAACCCGAAGGAGACCCGACGGCCAATAGTCATAGTGGATAGGTTCATGCGACTTGTCTGGATAAAGTGACCGACGACGGGAGCGCACAGCCCATCTGTACCACGCCCGCTGCCCCATCGGCCTGAACCGGTACGGCTTGAGAACGATCCGCGCGTCCGAATGTCCGCACGCAATTGCCTGTACTCCAGAGGAGCTCCGTGCGCGGCCCCTCAGCTCATAACAGGGAACCGGCCCCGGGCAGTCCCGATCCCAATCCCTGCGGCAAGGACTCGTAGTGGCGGGCCCTGGCCACGAACCGGAGGAGGAGAGGAGACCGAGCGCGAAAACACTTGCAATTAATCGAAAACGAGAAAACGTCAGTTCCATGGACGAACTCAAGACGATGGCCAACTCCAAGACGCTCTGCCAGCGGCAGGCGGAGTTCTGCTCGTTGTTCGCCCATCCGGTGCGCATCCGCCTCATGCTCGAACTAGGCGATGGCGAGAAGAGCGCGGGCGAACTGGCCGAGAAGCTCGGCGTCTCCCAGGCCAACCTCTCCCAGCACTTCCGCCTGATGAAAGACCGCCGCGCCCTGCGCTGCCGCAAGGACGGCAAGATGGTCTTCTACCGCATCACCAGCCCGCTCTTCCTCCAGGCCATCCGCCTCGTGCGACAAGGCGTGGTCGAGGCGGAGGCCACCCAGGACGACGAGTGATTTTTCACGCGCTTTGCTTTCTCGTTTTCTTAAATGATAACATCCGAATACACGAAGCTATTCCGCTCCCGTCGCTGTGCCCTGCTCGCGAGCGCGCTGCTCGCCGCCGCCTGCGCCGCCCCGATGGGCTCGGCCGCATCCGCCGGTCTCGCCGTGGATGCCGAACTGCTCGGCCGCGTCGAAACCTGGGACTGGTTCGGCACGGCCGATTCCGATTCCACCTACGCCTTCAGCCGGCTGCGGGTGTCCGCCAGCTACCGCGTGGGCGCCTGGGATTTCGCCCTACAACCGCAGTTCCTCGCCTTCACCGGCCTGCCCGACGACGCCTTCCACTCCGCCCCTCTCGGCCCCTCCGGCATGGGCGCGCTGTATTATCAGCACAATGGATCGACCTCACCGGAAAGCGCTGGCCTGCGCGAAGCCTTCGTGCGCTGGACCCAGCCCGGCCGCGGCTGGCGCGTGCAACTCGGCCGCTTCGCCTACGCCAGCGGCGTCGAGCACCTCGCCCCGGCCGACAGCGAGAAGTTCAACAAGCTCAAGCAGCTCCGCCTCGCCGACCGCCTGATCAGCACCTTCGACTGGTCCGCCTTCGGCCGGTCCTTCGATGGCGCCCAGGTGCGCTACACCGCCGCGCGCGGCCCGGCGCTCACCGCCGCATGGATGATGCCCACCGAGGGCGGTTGGGATCGCGACTTCAACCGGCCGCTGCCCGAGGTCCGCATCGCGGCCGCCACGCTGACCCTGCCGAAGGACACGTTCGTGCCCGGGGGCGAGGTGGCGCTCTTCGGCTACCGCTACCGCGACACCCGCCACACGAGCCAGCGCATCGACAACACCAGCCGCTCCGCCGCCCGCGCCGACCTCGACATCCTCACCTTCGGCGCACACATCGTCGGCCTGCGCACGCTCGGCCCCGGCCAATGGGACTACCTCGCCTGGGGCGCAGTGCAGACCGGCGACTGGTACGAGCAGCGGCACCGTGCCGCCATCGTGGCTTTGGAAACCGGTTACCAATGGACCGACCTGCCCGGGAAGCCCTGGCTGCGCCTCGGCGGCCACCACGCGACGGGCGACGACAACCCCGCCGACGGCGAACACGGCACGTTCTTCCAGCTCGCCCCGGGCACGCGCAAGTACCAGCTCTTCCCGTACTACAACTTCCAGAACACGCAGGGCGCGTTCGTGCAGCTGTTCCTCGCGCCGACGCCGCGCCTGACCCTGCGGCTCGACCTCGCCGCCAACCGCCTCACCGAGGCGGCCGACCGCTGGTACATGGGCTCCGGCCCCACGCAGGACGACGGCGTCTTCGGCTACGTTGCCCGGCCCACCGGTGGCTCCCGCGACCTCGGACAGGACGCCTTCCTCACCGTGTCGTATCGCGCGACCAAACACCTCCGCCTCGAACTCTTCTACGGCCGAGCGTGGGGCAGCGCCGTGATCGCGGCCCTCTACGGCAACGCCGATGCCGGCTTCGGCTCCCTGGAACTCGCCTACACCTTCTGATCCGCATCTCCGTCCCATGAACAATCCTCAAGCTCTTCCTCCGCCCTCCGGGCGTGAGATCCTCCGGTTCTTCTCGCCGCGCTGGTTCATCGCCCTGATGGGCACCGGCGCACTGGCAAACATCCTCCAAGTCCTCGCCGGCGCGTCCACCGGTTGGTTGCACACCGCGGCGGTGGTCCTGCTTTCACTTGCGTTGATCGGCTTCCCGGTCGCGTTGGCACTGCTGACCGCCCGCTGGTGGATCGACCGCCCGCTTCTGTTGAAGGAATGGGCGCACTCCAGCCTGGTGCAGTTCTACGCCGCGGTGTTCATCGCCGCCGCGATCCTCGCCGCCGGCCTCGTGAAGATTCCGTTGCCCGAGGCGTCGATGCCCGGCTGGCCGCTCGCGTTGGCGAAAGCCCTGTGGGCGTTCGCACTGCTCGGCTCCGTGGCAACCGCGGTGCTTGTGCCGTGGCGGATCATCACCCTCGACCACGGCGAACCGCGCCGCATCCTCGGCTTCTGGTTTCTCCCTCCGGTGGGCCTGTTCGTCGTCGCCTTCGCGGGCAACTTCCTCGCGCTGCGTCTGGCCGATCCCGCCTGGCTCCAGGCGATGCTGGCGATCAACACGGTGCTGATCGGAGCCGCGGCCGTGCAGGCGGCGATGCTGTTCACCCTGGTCGTGTTCCGGGGACTGGCGTATCCTTTCCCTGCTGGCGACGTGGTGCCGAGCTTCACCATCGGGCTGGCTCCCGTGGGCGTTTCGATCATCGCCGTGCTCAGCCACCTCGCGGTGCTCAAGGCCGCGGCGTCGCCGGGGCCGCTCGCACTCGCCACGCTGGCGCCGGTCGCCCTCGCGGGCGCGGTGCTGCTGTGGGGGTTCGGCCTGTGGTGGCTGGCAGTGGTGGCGCTGGTCGTCGTGCGCGCCGCCCGAACCAAGGGCATCCCGTTCTCCCTGGGCTACTGGGCCTTCGTCTTCCCCCCGGCCGCCTACGCGCTCGCGACCCTGCTGCTCGGACAGGCGGTCGGCTGGTCCTGGCTCGCGTTCGCCGGCAGGTTGCTCGCGGGTGCGGTCGCCCTCGGCTGGTTGTACGTGGCCGTGCAGACGATGCGTGGAGTGTTATCCCGTCGTATCTTCGCGCTGCCACCTTCGTTTCGCGAAATCCTGCCCGCCACCAGCACAGACTCCGGCCGGATCGAATCCCACCGGCTGCAGGACAAGTATCCCGTCCACAGCTCGCGTGTGGCTAAGCGCCCCGGCCGGGCCAGCGCCGCCGAACTCGTCGCCGAGCTGAAACGCAAGATCGCGGCACACGGCACGGCGCGCCACATCGGGGACTTCGACCACTTCACACATACACGCGCACTCGGCGGCGAAATGCCGCTCGGCCTGATCGATGCTCGCAATGTCGTCTTCTGCTTCGGCCCGAAGATCGACGACCCGAAGGTGCTCGCCGTGCGCCCGCGCGCCTTCGGTGTGGCCGAGTTTGCCGATCATTTCGTCGTCTCGTTCATGGATGCCCCAGCTCCGGCGGCCAACGAGGCGATGCGCCAATGGCTCGCGGCTCTCCATGAAGAGCCGAGGTGTGCCGCCTGAGCGCCGGGCGCAGCCCCTCTGGCTTATCGTTTCCCTTCAACCCGAACCAACCATGCTCATGAAGAAATTGCTCGTCTCCCTCGCGGCGTGTGCCGCGCTCTCCTCCGCCACTTACGCTGCAGACCCGATCCGTCTGGGCCCGGCTCAAGCCAACAACCACAAGTTCGCCGACTGGCCGGAGGAGGTCTCGGCCGGCTTCATAGAGCACGCCGGCGGCACCGTGGCGCTCGCCTACGCGGTTTCCGCGTCCGGCGAATGGAACGGGCGGGCGCAGGTCACGCTGCGCGATGCGGCCGGCCACGCCGTCGCCGGTCTCCGCGGCTTCTACGATGCGAGCAACGGCAGTCTCACGGTCGAAGCACTCGATGCGAATTCGGCGCGACCGCTCGCCGCACGCGAAGGTCTGGTGAAGCTGGAGCTGCCCGCCGGGCGCTATTCATTCACCGGTTGTCGCGCCACATGCCCGCTGCTGCCGGAAAACGATGTCGTCGGCGGTCCGGTATCGCAGGCCATCACGCTCGAAGCGACGGTGCGTTGAGCGCTGCCGTGTCGCAGTCGTCCGGCATTCGGATTCCGGCACGATTCTCCGTTCGGGGATCGGCCCCCTTCGCTCGTCGCGGATCGTCGATCACAGGATCGGTCTTGTACGCCGACTCCTCTCGACGACTCGCAGGCGATCCGCAAACCCAACGATCACGAGCGGCCCCTCTCGGCACTTCGGAAACGGAAGTCGTGGGATTCAGGGAACGGGCTTTCGCTCCGCAACCGGCTGGCTCCGCGCGAGCACGTCGATGGTATGCTGGAGCAGCCCAGGATCGCGGCGCGGCCCGTGCGCAGCCACGGCGGCATCGACGGGAAGAGTCAGCAAGCTCCGGATACCCTCCGGCCAGCGAGCAAGATCGGCCTCCGCCACGTTGCCCACACGGTCCCCGGCGAGAAACATGCAGCTGCCGTAGAGCAGCCGGCGGCCGGGGAAGTAGATCGCGACCTTGTCGGGTGCCTGCGTGGGGCCCGGATAGATCACCCGCACCTCTTCGCCGCCGAAGTTCAACGTCAGTCCCTGTTCGATCGGGAAAACATGGTCGGGCGGCACGAACTGAAGCGCGGTGTGCGCGGCGCGGTACGGCGAGTTTTTGTCGGCGATGAACCCCAGCGTGAGCGCACGCATCCGCTCCCCGCGCTCGGCGAGCAGCCGCACAGTGAGGTCGGAGCCGTAGACCGGATATCCGGCCTCGAGGAACGCGGCGTTGCCGCCGAGATTGTCGAAATGGTAGCCCGTGTCGATCGCGACGACCGGCCGCCGGCCGTGCGTGCGCTCGATCCAGGCGAGGACGAGCCGCGTGGCCTCGGGAAAACCGGGCGTGCCGCCGAAGACGAATGTACCGTCGGCCATCTCCACCAGCACCGAGTTGCACTGGAACGGGCAGACATGGCGCACCACGTACGCTCCCGTACCGATGCGAAGCAGATGCAGATCGGAGGCCAGCTCGATCTCCTCGGCGACGGCAGGCGACACCGCGCGCGTGGGCACGGCCGCCGGGGATTCGGACGCGGCAAAGACCATCGCCCCAAAGGCAAACGAGAACGCGGCAGCTACAGCGCGATGAAACGTCACGCGTCCGTGATCCGCGTTATCCAAGCACGGGACAAGCCCGCGTTGTTCACAACGCAGCTCGCCGCGCGGCGGTCGTGGAACGCGTGGCACCTTATCTGGCACTGGCGTCAGCCCGGTCGAGACCGGACCGGAGCGCTCCACCGAGAAAGGGGCGTTTCGCCTGCACCCGCGCCCTGCCCGAATGCAGGGGCGCACCCGGCGGACTCCCTCTTGTTACTTCCATGCAACGCACGGATTCCGGCGTGGCCATCGATGGCGGAGCGCGCCACTCTGCCCACCGTGACTCCGTTCTCCCGCCGCGATTTCCTGCGCACCGGCCTAGCCGGCGGCGCCATGCTCCTCACCCCAGGCCTGCGCGCGCAGACTCCGGAACCGACCGCCGCCGCTCGCACCGAGCCCGGCCGCGCCCGCAACGTCATCTTCCTCGTCAGCGACGGCATGAGCCTCGGCACGCTCGCGATGGCCGAGCGCCACCTGCGCCGGCAGGAGGGCCGCGGCACCCACTGGCTGAACCTGTACGACCGACCCGGCGTTCGTCACGCACTCATGGACACCGCTTCGGCCAACTCGCCGGTGACCGATTCCGCCGCCGCCTCGTCGGCCTGGGGGTGCGGCCACAAGGTCAACAACGGCGCCATCAACTTCACCCCCGACGGCCGCGCACACACGCCAATCCTACGCCTTGCCCACGCCGCCGGCAAAAGCACCGGGCTGGTGACCACGACGACGATCACCCACGCCACCCCCGCCGGCTTCGCCGCGCAGGTCGAATCCCGAGCCGACGAAGGTATCATCGCCGAACAGTATCTGAAGGTTGGTGTCGATGTGCTGCTCGGCGGCGGCGCGAAATTCTTCGATCCGGCCAAACGTGCCGACAAACGAGACCTCTTCGCCGACTTCGCCCGCAGCGGCTACAGCATCGTGCGCGATGCCGCCGGGCTCCGCGCCGCTCCTGCCACCGGCCCCATCCTCGGCACCTTCGACGCCGAGCACCTTCCCTTCTCGCTCGACCGCGCCGCCGATCCGGCGCTCGCCGCAGCCGTTCCGTCCCTGGCCGAGATGGCGCGCGCGGCGCTCTCCCGACTCTCCGCCAACGCCCGCGGCTTCGTCCTCCAGATCGAGGGTGGCCGCGTCGACCACGCCGCGCACTCCAACGACATCGGCGCCCTCATTCACGACCAGCTCGCCTTCGACGACGCCGTGGGCGTGGCGTTGGAGTTCGCCACCGGCCGCGACGACACTCTCGTCCTCATCACATCCGACCACGGCAACTCCAACCCCGGCCTCAACGGCGCGGGCGGCAGCTTCACCAGCCGAGGCGGCAGCTACGGCGACACCCAAGACTGCTTCGACCGCGTGGCCCGTTTCCGCCAGACCAACGTGTGGACGCTCGCCGGACTCGGCCCGGAGAGCACCGCAACTCAAATACGTGAGCGCGTGCACACCGCCACCGAACTCGCGCTCGAGGGCGACGAGATCGAGATGCTCCGGCAGGCTCTGCGCAAGGAGCACCGCGAAGGCTACCGCGTGCGCAACGCCCCGCTCATCGCCTACGCGCAGATCCTCGCCAACTACACCTCCGTCGGCTGGACCGGCACCCAGCACACCACCGACTTCACCGAACTGGCGGCCTTCGGCCCCGGGAGCGAGGAGATCGGCTGCCGCGTGCAGAACAACGCACTCTTCGCCACGATGACCCGCGCGCTCGGCCTCACCGTTCCCACCTGACCGGTTTGCGGACGGACCGGCTCAGGCGACCCTACCCTGCGCGATGAGTCCCTGAGCAATATCGCGCATGTTCGGATAGAGGTTCGCCGGCACCGCGGGCTTGCCCAGCGCCTTCAGCACCATGTGCCGAGCGCAGTTGGCACTATCGCCCAGGCAGTACTTGTCCTTGTAGATTTTCCCGAGGCCGGAGGTGTCCGGCATCTTGTCATTGAAGAACGGGCACCCGGGGAGACATTCGCAGTTGGCCATGACGAGCAGGTTGTTGGTTGTTCTGGAGAACGCCCGAGGGGAAGGCTGTCGCCATCCCCCCGCTGGGCGACAGCCATCATCGGCAGCACTGCGTTTCGGATTAGGGGAATCTCAGGGCCGTCCCGCTCGGTCGGCCGGCAGCCGACAAGGTTTCGCCAACCCGTTCGGGGCATGGCCGCACTTGCACCCCTCAGCCGCTCTGCGATCCCGCAGCCAAGCCTTCAGCGAGCGCTCTATCGCCCCTAGCTCAAGCGCGGCCTCCCGGCGGAAGGGCGGCAGATCGTAATGCGGGAAACCCGGCCGATCCTGGAACCACTCGCGCCGCATGCCCAGCCGCTCGGCCATCGCATGCAGAGCCTCGATGTCGTCGCTCCACAGATGGCACCAACGATGGCCAAAACGCTCTCCCTCGCGCCGCGCAGTCTCCTGGCGACTGGGAAACACACGAAGTCGATCGACGTAGACCGGCGAGAGGAACCGGCCACCGAACAGCCCCGCCGGGACCCGCGGCACATCAAGCGAGTGACCGTCCTCCGCGCCCGCGATGGCGGACGCGACAATCAGGCCAACACCATCAACGACCGCAGGGATGGCGGCTTGCACCACCGCCACGCAACGATCCGAAGGCGGCCCGCCGGCCGCAACAGAACCGAAGTCGCTCACGCCAGCCGCTCACTGCCGCTGTAGACTTCCTCCACGCGCAGCGCCGCCACGGCCACGCCGGGATGCTTGGCGGGGTTCCAGCGTTTCATCTCGTCGTACAGCGGCCCCGCCTCCTGGTACTCGATACACCCCTTGAGCTGGTAGGACTTCCGCTCCTTGGTGATGAACAGGAACGACCCGCGGCTGCCGGCGTGGATGTTGGCGCGAGTCTTGTGGAAGTAGTTGTCGGCGATCGCGACGGTGTCTCCGCCGCATAGCTGCATCGAGCCGACGTAGACGGCATTCGGCATGCCGGCAGTGTCGACGGTGGTGAAAATAGCCGGCCCTTGGCGATCGGCCCAAGCGGCAAGGACGGATTCGGGGATCTTGGTCATGATTGGATTCTCGCGGAGGGTGCACCCGAGGCAACGCGGTGCTCAGCCGAGAACAGGCCGACCGGGCAACAGGGAGGCCAGCCGCTCCCACAACTGCACGAGCGCGCGCGCTGCCGGTCCATCGCCGTGCTCGACCACCGGCAGCGCGGCGCGCTGCGCCGCCGTCACCGCCGGATCAAACGGGATGCGCCCGACGACGCTCGCGCCAAAGTCGGCGGCCATCGTCTCGATCCTAGACGCAAGCTCCGGATACAGATCGCACTTGTTCAGGCACACCCACGCTGGAATGCGGAAGTGCCGGCAGAGTTCGAGGAGTCGCAGGAGGTCGTGTTCGCCCGAGGGCGTGGGCTCCGTCACGGCCAACACCTGGCTGGCGCCGGTGAGCGTGGCGATCACGGGGCAGCCCACGCCGGGGGGGCCGTCGACCAGCACCAGCGGACGTTTCAGCGCCTGCGCCTCTCGCTTGGCGCGCTCGCGCACCAACGTCGCCAGTTTCCCGGAATTGCCCAGCCCGGGCGTCAGCCGCGCGTGGACGAGCGGGCCGTGGCGCGTGTCGGACAGGAACCACGCGCCGCCATCCACCGGCTGCATCGAGATTGCCCCTGCCGGGCAGAAACGCTCGCACACGCCGCAGCCCTCGCAGGCCGGCGGATCGATGAGGGCTAGCCTGTGGCCGTCCGGCGCGGTGGAGAGCTCGATGGCCTCGAAACGGCACAGCTCGGCGCACTTGCCGCAGCCGGTGCAACGCGTGGCATCGACGATCGCACGCCGGCCTCCGGAAAACGGCCCGCGCTCGCGCAGCGTCGGGCCGAGGACCAGCTCGAGGTTGGCGGCATCGACATCGCAGTCGGCGAGGATCGCACGCCCACCGGACAGCGCCGCGAGCGACGCCGTTACCGACGTCTTGCCCGTGCCGCCCTTGCCGCTGAGCACAACCAGTTCATAAAGGGGGGATTCGTCGCTCATTGTCGTCCTTTCGGGCCACCACAGGCCGAAACACCGCAGGCTGTCTCCAGACTCCGGTACAGTTTTTCGAAGAGCGCCGGGAGTCCGTCCACGCACTCGACCGCAAGCCGCCCGCGCGCGTAGGCCCGCGCGATGGCGATGTCCTCGGGGATCTCAGCCAGGAGTGGCACGCCCTCCTCCGCGCACAGCGCACGGGCCTCGACCGCCTCGGGCCGCGCCCGGTTCACGACGACACCGCAGGGGCGGCCGAGCGAGCGGGCCACGGCGATTGCAAGGCGCAGGTCGTGCAGCCCGAAGGGCGTGGGTTCCGTCACCAGCACGAGATAGTCGCAATCGCGCACGGTTTCGATCATCGGACACGAGGTGCCGGGCGGGGCGTCGAGGATCGTCCAGTCCGCCTCGGGCGCGGCACTCTTGGCCGCGCGCACGACCGGCGGGCTGTTGGCGACGCCTACATTCAGCGTGCCGGAAACGAAGTGGACCGCCCCGGCGACGCCGGTCCGGACAACGCCCATCGGATGTATCGTCTCGGTGATGGCGCCGGAGGGGCACACCAAGGCGCAACCACCGCAGCTATGGCACAGCTCGTCGTAGATCAGCGTGCGCTCGGGCAGGCAGACGATGGCGTTGAACTGGCAGAAATCGGCGCAGGCGTTGCAGTGCAGGCACCGGTCACGATCCACCTGCGGCAACCGCCGCGTAGCCGGTGTTTCGGTAGTCACCGTGGGATGGAGAAACAGGTGGCCGTTGGGCGCCTCGGTATCGCAATCCACATAGGCCACCGACTGGCCGCAGCCCGCGAGGGTCACGGCCAGATTGGTGGCGACTGTGGTCTTGCCCGTGCCGCCCTTGCCGCTGGCGATGGCGAGCTTCATAGGCAGGAGCGCGGCTGCATTCTCATGTGGTCTTGTTCGTGCTCGAGGCTGGGGCGATCTGCTGCCCCATGCCTCCCATGCCACGGCCCATGCCGCGACCCATACCGCGACCCATGCCGCGACCTTGACCCATACCGCGACCCATGCCGCGACCTTGACCCATACCTTGGCCCTGGCCCATGCCCTGGCCTTGCCCCTGCCCCATACCGCGGCGCTGACCGCCGCCGCACGGGCCCATTCCTTTGCCCATCGGCCCTTGGCCGAACGGGCCTGTTCCGTCTCCCATTGGAGTCATCGGTGTATTCTTTCTTTTGCTAGGTTGCCGTGGTGCGTAGTCCCGGGTCTCGCGTGGAGAAATGGCGGTGACACGGCTCACCGCCCGGGAAAGTTGGTGGAGAACTTCAGTGCGGAATCGGGTTCACCAGTGCCCGCGGGTATCGAACTGCTTCAGCTCCTGGAGCTGACCGGCCCGATAGGACGCGAGAGCCTGCTCCACGTTGCCGCCATTCACGCAAAATACGCGGATACCGGCGGCCTGGAGGACGTTCCACGCCTTGGGGCCAACATGGCCGGTGAGCACAACCTGGACGCCATTGCGCGCCAGAATCTGCCCGGCCTGGATGCCGGCACCCTGAGCGGCGTTCACGCCGTCGGCGTTCTCGATGGTCGTCGCCGCCCCAGTCTCGGTATCGACGAGGTGAAAATAACGGGCCCGCCCGAAACGCTCGTCCATCGGAGCATTCGCATCGGGACCTTGTACGGTGAGGGCGAGTTTCATTTGCAGTGCGAGTGGTCGTTATCGTGTCCGCAGGTGGGCGCGTCGTTGCCCAGTGAGTTCTCAAGGAACGCCCGGAGCAGGGCCTCCGTGCTGTCGCCACCGGCGGCGGCGTGGACGGCAATCTTGTTCTCGGCGAACAGGTCCAAAGCGCGACGGCCCATGCCGCCGGCGATGACGACCTGGACTCCCTGTTCCTTCAGCCAACGCGGCAGCAATCCCGGCTCGTGCGGCGGAGGGACGACCAGCGACTGGCCAAGGATCTGTTTGGACTCGGGGGAGACCTCAGCGATGGCGAATTGCTCGCAGTGGCCGAAGTGAGAACTCAGGCGTCCTGAGGTAAGCGGAATGGCGATTTTCATGGATGTTGTTCTTGGGTCAGAATCGGTGCCGCCGGTGCAGTGGCGACCAACAGCTCTTGGTTGCATCCCTTGAACTGCCTGGTTTTCCAACCACGGCGCAGCAGTGCGCGCCGGAAGCCGGTCAGGCCATTCTTGAGGCGGGGATGCGTTTTGCCTTCGGACCGGTGAATCCGGTCGAAAATCTGGAAGCCGCGCGGCGAGAAGTCGCAGAGGACGAGTCGGCCGCCGGGCGCGAGCACCCGCATCATCTCTTCGAGCACCCGCACGGGGCGCTCCAGATGGTGAAAGGTGTTCATGGTGACAACGCAGTCGAAGCTCGCGTCGGCCCAGGGGAGCGCCTCCGCATCGTGAACGACGAAGCGGATCGGCCGCCCCGTTTTCGTCCGCCGGACGTGGAGCTTGGCTGCGCGCTGCAGGCTGGCATCCGCGTCGAGCGTCGTGATCCGGTCGGCGTGTCGAGCCAACGCGCCGAGGAAACGCCCCCTGCCGGTTCCAATCTCCAGCACATGGCCGGGAAGCGGGAGCACCTTGGCGAGCACGTACGCGAGACTCGCCTGCGAGTCGTAGCCGAAGCGGCGGAACAACGCTTCGCGTTTCCGCATCGCACACCGGTTCTCCCGTATTCTTTCCTGCAGGGGCTGCATGGCTTGGTAGCGGAGGCCTCGCTCGTTCAGGCGAGCTGGTCTCCCCCGCTGAAGACCTGGTCGACCTTCAATGCCGCCGCTGCCACGCCGGGGTGCTTGGGCGAGTTCCACGACTTCATGACGTCGAAGATCGGTCCGGACGTGTGATACTCGATACGCCCCTTGAGCTGGTAGGACTTGCCCGCCTTGGTGATGAACAGCAATGCGCCGCGGCTGCCGGCGAGGATGTTGGCGCGCGTCTTCTTGAAGTAGTTGTCGGCGACCACGATGGTCCCGGAGTCGTACTCGCGCACGCAGGTCGCGTAGATGGAGTTGGGGATGCCGGCGCTGTCGACGGTGGTAAGCACAACCGGCCCGTCGTGGTCGACCCACGCGGCGCGGACGGAATCGGGGATGGCAATCATGGTTGGTTCGAGGATGCGGAGACGAAAGATCCTGAGGGCGGGGATTTGACCGCCGCAGGGACGTGGTGCAGAGCCAGCAGTTGCGCCGCCAGAGCGACGCACTCCTCGCAGGGCAGCGCGTCGAGTTCCTTGCACAGCGTGGTGCCGGCACGAGCGGCGAAGGCGGATCGGATCGCGGCAGCGGACTCCGGCGCACACTGGCAGGCGGCATGGAGCGCACCGCATTCGCCACCGGGCGCGCGACCGCCGCCGAAGGCCTTGAAGTCGCCAACGGGCGCGACGTGGTGACCGGTCACCGTTTGATAGGCGTCGAGCACGGCCTGGGCGCAATTGAGCCGCTCGGGGGCGCGACGGAAGACGGATTTCGCGTGGGATCTCATCGGGAAGCAGGGGGGACAGCGGTGGCCTGATGCGGCGCCCGCCAGATCAGGTGGCTGCCCACCGGATGACCGCAATGCGCGGCCACCGTCGGGCACTTCACGCGGAACAGGCAAAACAGCGGGGCGGGCTCGGAGTGGAGCGATTCGAAGTTCCCCTGCCCTTTCGCGATCACGAGATCGGCTTCGGCGAAGCGGCGGCGAAACTCCGGCGAACAGTCGGCGAGCACCGTGCCAGGCATCGCCGAACCGTTGTCGATCACCTCCGCGATCTCGCCCAACCCGGCGACGAGGGCGTCCTCGCGCGTGGCGTCGTTGATCACCGCCTGGCCGCGCACGGCGACAGAAACGGCGCCGCGCGGCAATTGTTCGATCAGCACGCGGTCGAAGACTATCTCCCCGGCATTGTCGCAAAGATACAGAATGCGTCGGGCTTTGCATGCGGCGTGGCGGAAGGCCTCGAGCAGGCCGACGAGCGGTTGGGCGAGGGACATGGTCGCGGCACCGCGCGCCTCCTCCTCCGTGAGTCCGCTCTTTGCGCCGAGGTCGATGATGTTGCCCGCGATCACAAGTCGGACCGCGGCCCCGAACGGGTCCTCGCTGCCAGCTACCGCGGCGGCCAGCGGCGGCAGCAGTTCGAGCGCGAGCCGGTTGAAACGCTGTTTCGCCTCGCGGTAGGGATCAGCGCAACCGGTGATCTCGCGCAACTGCGCCTGCAAGGCGCCGGAGAGCTGCGGCGGCGGTTGGTCGAAGTCCAGCGTGGTGCTCGCCAGCAGCAGCTCGCGCACGACCATGACGTCAACATTGTCGTCCTTCGCCCCGAGCCGGATGGCCTCGGTGGCCTGGCGCAGCAGGCAGGGCAGGCAGTCGAGCGCAGTCTTCATCGGGAGGGCGGGCGGTGGTGTCAGCGCAGGCGGTTGTTCGTATCGACATGCACGACACGGGCCTTGAACTGCGCCACGGCAGGTTCGGGGACCTGAGCATAGGACATGATGACGACAATGTCCCCGGTCTCGCCGAGGCGCGCGGCCGGACCGTTGAGCAACATGGTGCCGGACCCGGCGGGCGCTTCGATCACGTAGGTGATCAGACGCGAGCCGTTGTTGAGGTTCAGCACATGGACTTGTTCGCCCGCGACCAGATCGGCGGCATCCATGAGCAAGCGATCGATGGCGATGCTGCCCTCGTAGTTGAGTTCCTTGCCGGTAAGCGTCGCGCGATGGATCTTCGCCTTGAGGAGCGTGCGGGAAAAGGTCGGTTGGGAATTCATAGGGATGGGGTGTTGGCGTTGGTGGATTCTGGATCGACGGCCATGAACTTCGCCCGCGCCTGCGCGCAGACCGAGCCATCCTGCCGGATCTCGGCTTCGAGGTAGTGGAGCGGCGCGAACGACTCGCGCAGACGCGCCGTCACCGTGACGGGCGCCCCGCTCCGCACCGAACGCCGGTAGCGCACGGTGAGCTCGCCCGTGCGGGCGACGATATCGCGGGCGAACAGGCAATGAACCATCGCGCTGTCCAGCGCCGTCGCCAGCAGCCCTCCGTGCACGATTCCCGCGTAGCTCTCGCCCCCGGCCGGGCAGAGCCATTCGGCGACCACAGAGCCATCGTCCCGAAGCGAGAAGGAAAGCCCGAGCCCGCCTTCGGCCACAGACCGGCAGGCGAAGCAGTTGCGATGCTGCTCCGCACAGTGTGTCCGCAAGTTCGACTGTGCCGGACGCGCAGCGCCCTGTGCCGCCCTTGCGACGGCCGGCGCCAGCGAGGCCGAGCAAAACGCTCGCGCCCCGGCACCGAGCGTCTGAGACTGCGGAAGTTGAGCATTGCGATCCATCTCGGTTTTGAGCTTATGCTCATATCGACGCCGCACACAAGCCTTCCTTTTACCAACATGGTACGCCCCCTCTGTCCCCGCCACATCGCCCACCGTCCGCCGGCCAACTACTTCAAACCGGCCGGCATCCCGCTGTGCGAACTCGAGGAGGTGGAGCTGGCCGCCGACGAGCTGGAGGCGCTGCGCTTGGCCGACGTCGAAGACCTCTACCACACCGAGGCGGCGAAGAAGATGCGCATCTCCCGCCAGACCTTCGACCGCATCGTACGCCGCGCCCACGCAAAGGTCGCCGAGGCCCTCGTCCACGGCCGCGCCCTGCGCGTGATGCAGCCAGCGCAAGCCGAGAGCGGCCGCTCCGCCTGATCCTAAAGACGGCAGTTCGGACAGGTCACAGAGGAAGAGGAGCGACGCGAGGAGATCGAGTAGGACCTAGTGGATCGGCAGCCCGATCCCGCCTACTCACCGCAATGGTGAGTAGTTTTGCTGACAGCATCGCCTCCGAACGCTCCGGGGCCTCCGGCTTTGCCTCCGTGTTCTCAGTATCCAACTGCCTCGTTCGAGCTGAAACGAGCCCGGGGGCCGTCACCGGCAGCGCGACTATTCCGCGCCGCCCTGCTGCAGCTGCTTCAGCTTGCGCTCGCGGGTGCGGAGTTCCTTTTTGAGCTCCTTGGTGGCTTTCGTCTGCTCCTTGAGCTGCTGCTCAAGCTGGGTCTTGGTCTGCTTCTCCGTCGTCGTCCGAATCCGTTCGCGAAGCTGATCGCACGCGCCCTCGTTCTGGGTGCACTGCTGCTGCAACTGCTGGACCCGCTCCTGCGCTTTCGCGATCGCAGCCTCGTCGGCAGGCGTGCGCTGGCGATCCTGGTCGCGATCCTGCTGCTGCATCTGGTCGCGCTGCCGGTCCTGGTCGGCATCGGTCTGCTGGTACTGCTGACTCTGCCGTTGCTGCTGCTGGCCTCCGCCGTAGCCGCCACCGCCGCTGCCTCCATA
>CAZXHR010000055.1:6506-22524 GCA_964640465.1 uncultured Opitutaceae bacterium | reverse complement strand
CGACCTGCCCGGTGTGAACCAGAGCAACGCGCGCTTCGACGAGAAGAAGATGGCGCACATGAACATGGTCTATCTGCTCGAACAGCCGGCTGACCGCTTCGTCGCATTGGCCCGCGCGCACCTCGAGCGCCAGAAAGCCTCGGCAGCTCTCGCCGCCGAGCCGATTCTCTTCCGCGAGGTCATGCTGCTCAGCCAGCCCAAGATCAAGGGCATCGACGAGCTTCCCGCCTATACCGCTTATTTCTTCACCGAGGACTATGCGATCGACGAGAAGGTACGCGCGAAGGTCATGGGCAAGGGCGACCCGAAAGCCCGCCTGCGCGAGCTGATCGACGCGCTACGCGCTGCCGACTTCTCCTCCGACTCGGCCATCGAGAGCCTCATCAAGGACCTGGCGACAAAGAACGCCCTCGGCTTCGGCGACTACCAGGCCGTGGCGCGTCTCGCCGTTTCAGGTACCAACGTGGGCCCGTCAATCACCGGCATGTTCCGCGTGCTCGGCCGCGAGCGAGTGCTCGCGCGTCTAGAGCGTTTCCTCGCCTCGGCGTAAGGCTCGTTTTCCCGCAATGCCGGGATCGTATCGCGATCCCGGCATTGCGGCATCTGCGCAACCGGCAGCAAGAAGCCGGGGCGCTGGAGGCCGCGCTCCTCCGACGGTTGCGCGTAGCCGGCGGGCTTGATCCCATTTCGCTCCATCGCGCGTTCCCGATTGCTGAGCGCCGGAGCTCGCTCCCGCCGCAGCGCCGGCAACCTCAGCGAATGGCGACTGGCTGAAACACCCCATTTCTCGTGTCGGGGATTCAGCTCCCTGCGCTCTTGCCGATTACTCGTGGAATGGCATCCCCACGCCTTGTTCTGGCTAGTCTCCTCCTCTGCACGTTTGCGTTGGCCGCCGCCAATGCCGTCAAGGCTCGGACCGAGCCGCTACCCGCCAGCTACGATCTGCGCAACCTCGACGGCCACAGCTATATCGGCCCGGTACGCGAGCAGGGCAACGCCGGCACCTGCTATGCCTTTGCGGCGATTGCCGTCGCCGAGAGCACCTACAACCGAGCGACTGGCCGCTACGACGACGCGGTCGCGGATTTTTCCGAGTCGTTCATCTCATGGAGTCTCGACCCGAAATACGAGGGCATCATGGGCACCGACGGCAGCAACCAGTATTACGACGAGCTGCAGGGGCTCGTGGACTATGGCGTCTGCACCGAGGCTGCGTTTCCCTATGTCGAGACCGATCCGGGCGTGCAGAATCATCACTGGGACGCGCCGCGGGTGAAGTTCTCCAGCTGGCACCGCCTGCCTGCCTACGATGTGGAGACGATGAAACGGTCGCTCTCCACCTTCGGCGCAATCGATGTCGGGATCTTCGTCGGTGAGCCGCTCGCATACGGCTACACGGGCGGTGTCTACAACGACACCAATAATGCAGCCACGGACGTGTTGGACTACAACTCCGACGCGAACCACCGCGTGGCGGTCGTCGGCTGGCAAGATGCCCCGGCCGAGGGCGGAGATGGTGCGTGGATCGTCCGCAATTCCTGGAGCGCGGAGTGGGGCGAGAGCGGCTACATGCGCATGGACTATCACGCGGCCCGCATCTCCCTCATGGCCGCCTATCTCGTCTACGGCGACTGGACCGGCGAGGACTTCCACACCAGGCTGACGCAGGATGTCGCGGCTGACATGACACGCGCCGGCGGAAACACCACCAGCTATGGTTTCTACGCCTGGGGCGGCGCCAACGCCTCGCTCGTCAACGAGGCCACCGTCACCGCATTGGCCAGTCACGGCACCGACGATGTGCTGACGCACGGGCTGTTCCTCTGGGGCGGCGCCAATGCTTCCCTCGAAAACACCGGAAATGTCATGTCGCTGGCAATCGGCGTCGGAGGGACGGCGACGGCCTACGGTCTCTGCCTGCAGGGGCGGACGCTCACCAATTCTGGGCGTGTGACTGCTACGGCATACAACGACGGCGCTCAACGTGCGACCGCATATGGCGTCCGGTTTCTCTCCTTCGATGGAACCGGCTCCTTTGTGAACAACGGTGTAATCGCGGCGATGGGCGTGGGGGCGTCCGGCGGTTGGGCGATCGGCGCCCAGATCGATGACGCTGCCCAGGTGACCAACTCCGGGAAGATCGAGGGTGCCAGCATCGACACCAGCTCCGGCCTCGTCGCCCTTGGCTGCGCAGAAGTCCTGAACTCCGGAACCATCGTCGCGGAGAGTCTCAAAGGGACCAGTTACGGCGTATACCAGGAGGACGGGCGGCTGGTGAACCGAACCGGCGCCTCCATCAAGGCACTCTGTGCGGCAGGCAATGCCTTCGGGCTGTACACCCAGAAAGTGGATGTCATCAACAACGGCACGGTCACCGGAGATTGCACCAAGCTGATCGATTCCCGGCTGGCCGGCACCGGGACATTCGTCGGCGACCTGTTTCTCGAGAACGGCCAGCTTTCTCCGGGTGATGGCGGCATTGGCCGGCTCACTGTCGACGGCAATCTCAACTGCACCGGCAGTCTCGCAATGCGGGTGGAAATCGGCGCTGGTGGCTTCGATCAAGTGGCGGTGAACGGCTCAGCAACGCTCAATGGCGAAAGCTCCCTGACCATCGTGCCGGTCGGTTACGCCGCTGGTGGCGACTACACGATCATCAAGGCTGTCTCGACCCTCGGGAATGGCTCCTTCGCCACAGTCACCGCACCGGCTCTGTTCGCCGGCACCATATCGGGTGGCGCCGGCGGCTTCGTGCTCGCGCTCACGCGCCACAGCTATGCGGATTTCCCCCAGCGCCCAGAACTGGCGCCCATGTGCCGCGCGCTGGATCGTGTGGCACCACATGCCACCGGCGGTGTCGCCGCAATGCTGAGCCGCATCGACAACTATGCCGACGGCACCTCCGTCCGAGCGGCGTTGCCGCAGCTCCAGCCTGCCATCAACGCCAGCGCCGGCGCCGCGGCCCTGCAGGGCGTGCAGCGCACCAGCGCACAGTTGGCCGCCTTCAGCCGGGCATATCCGGACGGCGGCGTGAGCGGCAGCGCCACCACTTGGTTCGGCGCCCTCGACGGCCGCGAGAGTCGCGGCGCAACGGACGGCTTCCGCGCCTTCGACAATGACACCGATGGAGGGATGGCCGGCGTCGATTACCTGCTCCGCGGTCATTTCACCGTGGGCGCCGCCATCGCGGATGTGCGCGATCGGCTGCAGGAGCGTGCGTCCACCGATCGTGCACGCCTCGAATCCCAACGCGCCTATCTCCAGACTCGCTGGGACCAGCAGCCGGGCTCGCCCGGCTGGTCCGCCACGGCTCGCCTCGGGCTGGGCTCGACCCGCATCGAGACCTGGCGGCGCGTCGACTTTCTGGCGAAAGAAGTGGACGGCTCGCACCGGGCATGGGATGCCTCGGCTGCGCTCTCCGGATGTCGCGATTTCCGCTACCACCGCTGGACACTTCGGCCCTCCATCGATGCGGAATACGCGCGGCTAACGGAGCGCGCCTACACCGAGCGCGGCGACTCAGGTGCCGAACTCGCCTTCGCGCGCCGGTCCAGCGATTCGTTGCTCGCCGGCGTGGGGCTAGCGGTATCCACCCAATTCGATCTCGGCTGCATCGTTCTGCAACCCGAGGTGCGTGTGCGACAGACCCGCGAGTTTCTGCCCGGGACCGAAGGCCTGCTCGCCGCGTTTGCCGGTGGCGACACGTTCGATGCGCCCACCCGCCGCTTCTCACGCGATCGCACCGAGCTAAGCGCCGCACTGCGGGCAAAGTTGGGCAAGAAACTCGCCCTTGCCGTGAACTATTCACGCACCGACTACGGGCAAGGCGCCGACTACGCGCACGTCGTCAGCGGCCAGCTACAAGCTTCGTTCTGAGCCAACCTTGGAGCGAAGCGGCAGGGCTCCTCGTCCCGACGTAGCGACAGCCGCCCCCACTGAGTTGGCCGTTCTACTTACTGGTCACGCGAGCCGGCTGGAGTCCCCAATGCTATACGGGGAAGTGGGGCAGGGGGGGGCTCTGCTGCCTTAAAGCGGATCACTGCTGCGGGTACTTCCGCAGGTTGATATCGATCTTCAGGATGTGGTTGGTAAGCCAATCGCCGAGTTCCTTGTGCACCTGATGGGCGACCAGGGCGGCGGAACTGGGATTCTTCAACCGCTCTTTGGCTTTGGCAAAGGTTTGTCGGAACTGCGCGTGTGCCGCAAGATTCGCCGCCGCGAAAGGGCACTTCACCCGATTCATCCACGCTTCCTCACGCGCGAAATGCTCATTGGCGTAACGCTCGAGAAAATCAAGCACCGCTGGGATGCTCGCCGAGCCTCGGCCGGTTTGCACCAGCTCCTCCAGCTTGTTAATGCCCTCGAAGAGCCGCTTGTGGTCGTGGTCTACTTCGGCCACGCCGGTTTCATAGTCTGGTTTCCAGAAAATCATGTTTGTGGGGAGAGTTTGTCGCCGACCGCATCGGTCGTCCTTGCGACAACTTGAGCTGGTTTGTCCGCGTAAGCGCCAATGCTTCTGCTCAGTCTACTAGGCGGACCGGAAATCACGCAGGCGTGCAGATGCCGACGATCACTGTGATGTTGTCCGGCCCGCCGGCTTGATTCGCGAGGGCGATGAGCTGGCTCGCGATGTCGGCGAGCGGTTTATCGCAAGCGAGAGCCGCCAGGATCGCCGGCAGTTCGACGGGTTTGGTGAGACCGTCGCTGCACAGCAGCAGACGATCGCCTGGGCGAAGGTCGGTCTCGACCACATCCTTGTGTGGCAGATAGGGAAGCCCGAGACAGCTCGTGAGCATATGCTCGGCCGCGTGCGGCATACGCTCGACCAGACCGGCGGCGCGGCGCTCGAGGATCTCGGCAGCCACGGTATGCTCGCGCGTGAGCTGCTTGAGCTGCCCATTGCGCAGTCGAAACGCCGCAGAGTCGCCCACGTGCGCTATGTCCAACCGCTCGCCTTTGGCGCGAATAGCGGTGAACGTAGTGCCCATCCCGAGCTTGGGGCTGAGCTTCAGGCCCAGCGCGAATACCTCCCGGTTCAACGAGTCGAGCAACATCCGCCACGCATCGATGTCGGCAGGTACGCCGCCGACGAGCAGCGATCCGAGTCGCTCGATCGCACACTGTGCGGCTTCGGCCCCGCAGGGCAGACCGCCCATGCCATCGGCAACGACTGCGAGCTGCAGATCGTCGCGAACGAGCCAGCGGTCTTGGTTCTCGGGACGATGGCGACCGATGTCCGTGGCGGCGGCAAAGTGGAAACGAAACAGCACGTAGAAACGCTCTGCGGACGGATCGATTTGTCGAATCGCAGTGGAGACTTCTTTGACGGCTGGAGCGCCAAGTGCGCGCTACAACGCCAAACTTCCGATAAAACGGACTATTACGGCGCAGGAGAACGCGCACCAGCTGTCGGTTTTAGCTCCGGCAGGCGGCCGTAGAGTTCGCCGAGCTCCCGGAGGTAGGCTGCACTGTTGAGCGCAAGAGCATCGAGCTGGTCGGCGCGGTAGCGCCACTCCCAGTTGCCATCCGGTTTGCCGGGCAGATTGAAGCGCGCGGAGCTGTCCAAGTTGAGGAGATCTTGGAGCGGCAGGACGGCGAGACGGCAAGGTGAGGCGTAGGCGGCGCGGATGAAATCCCAAGCGATCTCGGAGCCGCTGATACGGAAGTAGCGACGCAGGTGGTCGCGCGTCTTCTCGTCGGTCGATGCGTACCAGCCGCGCGTGGTATCGTTGTCGTGGGTGCCGGGATAGAGCACGCAATTGGGCACGTGGTTGTGCGGCAGGTAGAGATTCTTGGCGTCGCCGCCGAAGGCGAACTGCGTGATAGCCATGCCGGGCAGTCCGGTGGCTTCGCGCAGGGCGAGCACCTCGGGCGTCAGCACGCCGAGATCCTCAGCGATGATCTTCGCGTTGGGGAACGCGGTCTGCACCGCACGGAAGAAATCGAGCCCCGGACCGAGTTCCCAGGAGCCCTTGCGGGCGTTGGGCGCCCCGGCCGGTACGGCCCAGTAGCTCTCAAAACCGCGGAAATGATCGATGCGGACGACATCGCAGAGGTCAAAGGTCGCCGCCAGACGGCGCAGCCACCAGAAGTAGCCGGTGCGCTGATGCTCGGGCCAGTCGTAGAGGGGGTTGCCCCAGAGCTGGCCGTCGGCCGAGAAGTAGTCGGGCGGAACGCCAGCGACGAAAGTCGGGCGGCGGGTGGTCTGATCGAGTAGGAACAGGCCGGGATTGGACCAGACGTCGGCGCTGTCGAGTGCGACGAAGATCGGGACATCGCCCACGATCCGAATGCCCAGCTCGGCGGCACGCGCACGAATCTGGCGCCACTGGCCGAAGAACAGGTATTGAAGGAACTGGTGTGCGAAGATCCGAGTGGAGAGGGTGCGGCGCAGCGGGGATTTGGAGGCCTTCTCGAAGTTGCGCAGCTCCGTTGGCCATTCCCACCAAGGGCGACCGTCGAAGTGATCCTTCAGCGCGAGGAAGAAGGCATAGTCAGAGAGCCAGCCGGTCTGTGCGGCACAGAACTCCTGGAAGTCCCCGTAAGGCAAAGCGACGGGCTTCTTGCGGAAACGCTCGGCCGCGGCAAAAAGCACGGGCCATTTGTGCAGCCAGATGGCACCAAAATCGACGCGGTCCTGAGGCAGTGCATCGAGAGTAGCCAGCTCAGTACGCTGGACCAGACCTGCGGAAACGAGCGCCTCAAGATCGATCAAGTAGGGATTGCCGGCGAATGCAGAAAACGACTGGTACGGCGAATTGCCATAGCCGGTTGCGCCAAGCGGGCAGACTTGCCAGTAGCTGAAACCGGCCTGCACCAAGAAATCGAGGAAGCGCCCGGCTTGGGTGCCGAGAGTGCCGATGCCGTGCGGGCCGGGAAGCGAAGTGGGGTGAAGCAGAACGCCGGAAGCTCGATGATCGAGCCAGTTGAACAACGGGGCGGTGTTTGGGCTCATGCGCGGTCGCCGACAATGCACGGAAGCCGCTGTGGTGAAAGTCCGATCCATTGTGTGAGCCTTGGGGAAGAATAGAACCGCTGAGGTCGAGGCTATCAGAAATCAACGAGCGCAAGAAGCAGGATTCATAATCTAGTTTAGACATAATGCCTATTGTGCGATGAACCCCTAGGTGGGGCTCAACGCACAGAGACACCGGCTAGAAAGTCGGGACGCACGGCGAACGCGTGCATTATGTCGGGGCCGTTCATGGTTCAGGAAGCCTTTTGGGCTTCCGGTTTGGCGTTCGGCAACGCTCCGTCTGTGCGGAGTAACGACGCGCACGCAAAGCGAATGGTGGCCGAGAGGTCACCAATGCCGTTGCGCTCGCCGTAGCTCTTCAGCGCTTCCCGGAGCGGTATCGGAATGCGCACGTTCACTTGGGGTGTGCGCCCCCCTGTTGCGGTCTGGGCCATAGGAAAGGCCGTAGAAGGTCGCTGCAAAATAGCGGGAAAGCGAATGATGGTTGCCATGCCTGTGTATGACGGCGGTATGGCCATCGTAGTTTCGATGGGAAGGAAAAAGCTTGAGTGTCCCTTCGGTGTGTGACACGGAAGGGGCATGGGCCTCTCCCAATTGCTCCGTCGCCGCTCCCCCGTCGTCATCCGAATGGGGGACAAGCTCCGCAAGGATGCCTCCCGTGAAGCGCGCCGGACCGGCGCGACGGTCTCCGAACTCATCCGCGAAGGCCTGCGCCTCCGCCTCTACGGCAACCGCAACCTCAACCGCGCCCGCCGCGCCGCCTGACGATGAAAAGCTCGGAAGCCCAAGCTCGCGTGCTGTTGGCTCTTTGCGGTGCCTTGGTCGCCGGTTACGGCCGCGCGTTCGACCATGAGACTACCGAAATGGTTGGATGGTCGCTGTTGGTCGGGTCGGCTGGTTCACTTACACAGCCCGCCGAGAAAACCCACAACGGGAAGCGCCAGCTTGAGGGCCGTATCCCACTCACGGCAAGCGCCGGCGTAGGCAGCGAGGCCAATCAGGCAGGCCGCGAGCCCCATCATGACCGTCCAGCGGATCGTCTGATGGGTGTTACTCCGGGCCTTCGCACGCTCGATCGCCGGAATTGCTTGGGGCACGAGTTGCCCGAGCAGGGCAACGAGCTGCTTCCAGTTCTCGGCCTCAAGAGCCGCTGCGTCCGACTGTTTCGCGGCCTTGGCCTGTGTTTCGGGGAGTTTTTCAGGGGTGGAGTCCATACCTCGCCCACCCTGCCGAGCGTATCCACGGCGCGCAATTCCTAACCCGCGCCACCTCGCGCGCCCTATCTGCTTTCTATCCCATGAAGACACTGACAATTGAAGACCTCGAAAAGGCCATCATGGCCGGACCTCCCAACGGCGCGGCCTCGCCCGAAGTGTTCGGCGTCTTGCTCGCCGAGCTCGAAAGCAACCGTCTGGAGGTTACCCTCGTCCCGGCTCCGCGCCCGCGTCACGACGGCCACGCCGTCCGCGTCGCCGTCTCCAAGAATCCGGCCTGGTATCGCCGCCTATGCGCTCTCTTCCCGAGCTCGCGTCGCCGCGCCAAGTCGCTGCCGGACACCCGCATCCGGCGCGCGCACATCGCCGCCATCCTTTCCCGCCTCGCTGCCGGCCGTGCGGTGCGCAGTCAGTATGCGCAACCGCTCGCCCGCATAGCGAGCCAACTTCCGGCGTTAGGGGTAGCGCCGGCCATACCTCCCCGGCCGGAGTCTTCATCGGCCGGGGAGCAACTTTCGGAGGGCCTGCCGCCGTGGCTGTGACCCTCATCGCCCTCGCCCTGCTCCTGGAGGGATTCCTTGGCGGAGTCTTCTTCATGGAGTGGAGGCGCTACTACTCGCGCCGCTTCCCGACCGGTGGCGAAAGCGTAACCACAACCGATTCCCGGTCCATCGACTGACATGGATACCGCCGCCGCAACCGACCTTTCCCCAAAGCAGTTCGCCGCCGCAACCGGCCTCTCGCTGCGGACCGTTCTCCGCCGTCTCGGCTATTTCACGCGGATCGTTACGGGGAAACCGGTGCCGGCTCGCCTCCGCTTGCTCGCCATCCCCTACCGTTTCCGTCTCGGAATCCCGTACCGCATCCCGGCCGAAATCCTTTCCCTTTTTCTCGATTCAACCGGCCCGAACAAGGCCGAAACACCCCAATGAGAATCCGTAACGTCCTTCCCGAATTCTACAAAGACGACCGGTTGGCAGAACTGCCGCCGCTCGCCCGTATCCTCTACCTCGGTCTGCACGGTCTGGCAGACCGATGCGGCCGGTTGGAAGATCGACCGATCCGCATCAAAGCCGAAGTTCTGCCTTACGATGAAGCGAACGTCGGCGAGCTGCTCTGTGCGCTCGCCGAGGCCGGTTGCATCCTGCGCTATGCGACATCCGCCGGCCGGTGGATTGCTCTGCCCAATTTCGAGGCCGAGCAACACATCAACAGCTACGAAAAGAAGACGGAAAGCCGCATCCCCGCGCCGCCCATCGAAGTGTCATCCGATCAACTTCCGATCAACTTCGGAAGCACTTCGGAAGTGAGTCAGAAGCCAGTCGCCACGCAATCCGAAGCGCTTCCGCGTGCTGCAAAACACACTTCCGACTTCCGCCCGAGGATTGGGGATTGTGGATTGGGGATTGGGGAGATTGGAGATGGATTTGAGCGCCGCGAAGAAGCGCTTCGGAAGTCGGAGCGGCCGGGCGAGCCGGCCGCGAGTGAGGGAGCGCCTTCCGCTTCGCAGCCCGTGGCGGCTCCGCCGCCGCCGGAAGCCGCTGCGAAGGCGTCCGTTGCCACCGCCGAGGCTCTCGAAGCCGTCGACGGCCTGCGCCAAGCGCTCGCCCTGGCCACGGCGGGCCGCAACCTCGCCGGCATGACACGCCGCGAGACGCGGCAAGTCGGGCTCGCCCTGGCTGAGATTCGCGGGGCGACGCCGGACGTGTCGGCCCAGGAAATCCGCCGACGCGCCCCCCACAAACGCCACCAATTCCGCGAAGCCCCGCATACGCCAAAGGCCTTGGCCTCGCCCTGGGGCGCTTGCGAGTTTGCCCCCGGTTGCGGCCCGAAAACCGGTGGCACGGTCCGACCGGTCGAACCGAAAACACCGGTCGACATCGAGACGGAGCCGGCCGGTTGGCGAGATCGGATCGGGAACGCCTTGCTCGGGCATATCCCGGACGGTGCAGAATGGGCCGACATCGGCCCCGGACTGCGCGAGCGGATCGTGCGGGATTGTGAGCTACACGACCACTTGCCGAAGATCAGGAACGATGGAGGCACTGGGCCGCTGTGCCTGATCCGTCCGGCGACTCCTGACGAGATGCGGGCAGAAGTCGATGCCCGCCGCGTGGAGGTGACCCGTGTCTGAGCGCTACCGGTTGCCCCGCCCCGCTCGCTTCTGCATCGCTCTGGCTTACGCCAAGGGCGAGAAATGCGACTACAACGCGGCCCGGTTCGGTGTGAGCCGGTCGGATGTGGCGCACACCGCAAAAGCGTTCGGTCTGCCGCGCCGTGGGCATCGCCCCGCCGAAATGCCGGACGAACGGACCGCTCGAAACGCGCTGGCCGCGACCGCGAAGCGGGCAGCGCTCGCTTGCGAAACCGATGCCAAGGTCTGGCGCGCCCTCGCTCGCCAAGCGATTTCCGACCTTCAACCCGCTTCCTGAAATGCCTACCGAAATCCCTCCCGCCACCGTTGCCGACGTCCTCGGCACCGCTACCGCAACACCGGAACCGGCTCCCGTGCCGGACCGGTCCACCGTTCCACCGGTCGAACAGGCGGAACCGGCCGCTCCGGTCGATTGCGACGCCAAGGGCGTCCCGTTCGATCCAGAACGGCATTTGCCGGTGAAGCATCCGAAAACCGGTTGTTGGATGCCGCGCCGCAAACCGGCATCCGCTACCGGTACGCCGCCACCGAAGGCTCCGGCATCGAGTCCCGCGGCCACTGCCCCGGACGCTCCGCCGCCGCCGGACCTGAGCGACATCGCCGCCGCCGCGCAGGCACCCGAGCCGCCGAAAGCGGCCGGTACGGATCGGTTCGAGGCCATCGCCGATGTGTACTGCCGCGCCGGCATCGCCGGTGCGATGGGGCTCTTCGGTGACGAGTGGGCGCCGGACGATAACGCCGAGTTTGTCGCGCTCCGGCAGTCCGCCGCCGCCTACCTCCGCGCCACGAACCGGGAGGACCTGCCGCCCGGATGGGCGCTCGCCTTCGCCGTGCTCACCTACGCCGGCAAGCGTCTCCCGCGGCCGAAGACACAGGGCCGGATCGCCTACTTCCGCGCGAAGCTCTCCGCCTGGTGGCGCGGCCGGTCCGTCGCGCGGCAAATGGCCGCCATGCCGATGCCAGGAGGTGCCGCGCAATGATTCCCATCGGCAAAGAAATTCTCTGCGCCATCTGCGGCGGGTCGAAGTCCGGAAAGACTGTGCTCGCACAACGCGGCCTTGTCCCGTGGCTGTGGCGCCGCCACCGCCTTCGCTCCATCGCCTTCGATCCATTCGCGCGACGCGAGCGCGCCGCGTGGGGGCCGACTGCCTGGGTGACGGACGACCTGGACGCCTTCCGCCGCGCCGTGTGGGGCACGTCCGGTTGCGCCGTCTTTTGGGATGAGTCGAGCGACTCACTCGACCGCAACGCCGCCGAGGATAAGCGCTTCTTCACGCGCATCCGCCATGAGCATCGAGCGTTCTTCGTGCTCATGCACGATTTCACCGTACTCACGCCGTTGATGCGGGGAAACCTGTCGGATGCCTTCATCTTTCGGCAGACCTCGCGACGCGCCGACGATTGGGCGGAACTCTTCACTGACGACGCCCTGATGCAGGCGGAGGGGCTCGGGCAATATGAGTTCCTGCACAAGACCGCCTTCCGCCCGGTCACCCGCCACCGCCCATCCGTCGCCGATCTCGCCCGGATAGACTTCATCCCATGAAACCCGGTTTCTACCTCGCGGCGATCTCCGGCGACCGACTCGTTTTCCGGACGAAGGGCGGTCAGGACTGGACACCGGCAGAAATGTGGTACCAGACCAAGCCCCTGAAGACTCGCCCGACCAATCTGGCACTGGCCGGCGCATTCTGGGTCTACGTTCCTTCCCCGAATACCGAGCGGTTACCGGACGCGCGGCGGTCCGGTCGAGCGCGTTGTTCGGCTTGACCGCGGTATGTTCCGTGTACACTGCACATACATACCATGTCCACCAAGACTATCACCATCAAGGAAAGCGCCTACAAGGCATTGGCGAAGTGCAAGCATGGCGGCGAGTCGTTCTCCGACGTTATCGAGCGGGAATTTTCCAACCGGATCGAGACGGCGGCGGACTTGCTCGCGCTCTCGCGGCAAATGTCTGGGAAGAGCCTCGGCTACGCGCAGAAGAAGGCACGCCGTCGCGCCGCATGAAAACCGCGCTTCTCGATACCAGTTTCCTGATCGACTTCGCCGAAGAGACGGCGGCCGACGTCGACGGTCCGGCCCGCCGCACGCTGGCGACGCTTGGCCCGTGTCGGCTGTTTGTCTCCGCAGTGACAGTGGCGGAGTTCATCGAGGGCGCCGACGATGAGGAGGCCGCGCAACGATTCCTTGCCGGCTTCCGATGCCAGACCATCGGTTGGCCCGCGGCTCGCCGTTGCGCGCTCAATCAGTCGCGCGCCGCTCGCCGGATGGGTGAAAACGATGCCTGGCAGGCTGCGCTTGCAGTGCTTTCCGACCATCGGCTTGTGGGGCACGATGCGGCCTTCGACGGCCGCCCGTGGCTCGACTATCTCGACCATCGGAAAAGCTCCTGAGTTTCCGCACCTCCCCCGCCCCGGGCTCCGCCGCCCGGGGCTTTTTTGTGTCCGCCGTGTCCGTTCGTGGCCGGTCCTGTCCACTTGTGTCCGGTTGTGTCCACTAGGCGCCCCGGCGGCGGCGTGAGAGAATGTCACCGCTCAACCAACACCGCACACCATGTTCAAGTACATCACTGCCGCCACTCTCATCGCCGCCGGTCTCGGCTACATCCTCGGCACCGCCTACGGCGCCAAGACTCCCGTGGTCAACACCGTCGCCGCCAAGCTCCCGGGTTCCAAGGTCGCCGCCTAAGCGACGCCCCACCCGCCACCGTCAACCGCACCCGCGCCAAACCGCCATGCGAGCGAAAGACACGATCAACGAAATCTCCGGCGTCGCCGCCGGGCAGCCCACTCTGTCGACGCTGTCGACGAACCGCCGGTATTTCTCCGTAGACATGACGGCCACCGGCAAGTCCAGCGCGGAAGGCAATCCGGCACTGACCAATCCGGCCGACATCATCGGCGACGTCCAGATCGAGGTGGGCAACAAGCTCATCCGCAACGTCACCGCCGACTTCCTCGTCCGCCGCGCCAAGTTCGCGAAGCTCGGCCGAGTCATCCCGAACAACCTCATCCCCATCGAATTCGCCGAAATCGGAGACCGTGGCTCGGTCCTGGATGAGCAGATCCTCGCCTGGGAAATGTTCGGCATCAACACCTTCACGATCCGCACGATCACGAAGGCCGGTGTCGTCTCCCCTGCCCTCTCCGGTGTCTGCGCCTATGATACCGTGGCGAACACCATCACCAGCGGCGTCAATGCCGGCAAAACGGTCCGCCGCGTCATGCGGCAAGATCCGATGTACTGGAACGCCGCTGGCGGTGTCCAGAATATCACCGACATCAAGCTTCAGGGCCGCTCGCTGCATCGCATCTTCTTTGACGGTGTCGACATCACCCGCGTCGAGGTGCTCGCAGACGGCGTCAAGGTGTTCGATCGCACAAAGGCGCAGAACGATTTCGACTTGGCCCGCTACGATCTCGACGGAACACAGTTCAAGTTCGCGGCCGTCTTCGATGAGCATGGCCAGGTGTTCGACGCCCTCAACGTCGCCCGGGAACTCATCGTCAAGGTCTACAGCGCGTCCGGTGGCGCGCTCTCGGCCATCGTCGAAAGTCTTGCTTCCGACTACGTTTAACCCTCGTCCTCGCGTCTCAATTCCTGCCCGCCGTCGCCGCTGAGCGCGGCGGGTTTTTGCATCATGACCGAAACAACTTCCATCCCAGTCCAGACGACGAAGCTGTCCACAAGCGACATTTTCGAGCAGCTCATCACTGGCGCCACGACGGTCTTGACCGCGCAGCAACTCGCGAAAGCGAAGTCATCCGGTGCCGACGTCGCCATCGCGGCGGCGTCAACTACCACGCCCACCGTGGTCACCTCCACTGCCGGAGGCATCTCCACCCAGACCATCGTCATCGGCGCCGGCTTGCTGGCTGTCGCCGTCGTCGCCATCGCGCTGTTGGCGCGCAAGTGACATGGCCACCGCATCCACAGCGGCGGGCGCGTCCGGCGCTCTCGGCAGCATTGCCGGGGCGACGCCGTGGGGCACTGCCATCGGCGCCATCGGCGGGATTGCCACATCGGCCATCGCGTCGGACGCCGTGCCGATCTCTTCCGGCGGAGGGCAAACGCAGATCGGCGGCATGACCATCGGGAGCAAGACGGTCGGCAGCGGCTCCACCGGTGGCACGTCGACGGCGCAGAGCGCTGCGCAAACGCCGAGCTCGCAGCCGGAGACCGCCACACCGTCCACACTGACAGCCGCCACCTCCGGGAACCTGCTTCCCATCGTCGGCATCTCCGCCGGTGCGCTCGTCCTAAGCGTGCTGCTAATCGTCCTCGTCAAACGGAAAGGCTGAGCCGTGTTCAATATCTTCGGATCGGACAAGAAGTCGTCGACGACTCAGACGACGACCAACTACCAGCACACGGACAATAGCGCCAACGCCGGCGGTGCGAATTCTGTCGCTCTCGGCACTGGCGCGAGCCTCGCCATCACGACGACGGCGACAGACCTCGGGGCCATCGCTGGGGCGTTTCAGACCGTTTCGGACACGCAAGCCGAGGAAACCAAGCGCTATCTGGCGACGATCAACGCCCTCCGCGACGACCGGGAAGTCTCGGCCCGTAGCGAGGAGTCGACGCGCGAGGCCGCCCAGACGGCAATCGAGACGACGATGGGGCTTGCCCAGGCGCTCTCCGCGCAGGTTACCGACAGCAAGAAAGACCCGAATAACCAAACACTGGAGACCGTCGCGAAGTATGCCGCCATCGCTGTCGGCGTCATCGCCGCCGCCATCGCCTTCGCCGCAGTCATCCGGGCGAAGAAATAACCATGAGCTACCCGAACACCTCTTTCACTCACAGCTTTGTTGTGCCCGCCGGTGGCGTCCGCCCGATCAACTCCGGTGGCCGTTTCTTCCGCGTCGTAAAGACCAACGTCCCGCTGGCAATCCAGCGCAGCGGCGCGGCCTACCAACCCTATGAACAGGGCGACGCTGAGGAGCTGGCGGACGGCGAGACGTTCGACCGCCTGGAGGTCAAGAACACCGCGGCGGTCGACGCCTACGTTGAAATCTATGTCGGCTATGGCCGCCGTGAGCAATCGCGCCAGACGGTCATGGAGCCGCAAACGCGGATGCGCTCGCTGTTCGCTGGCAACATCGGACCAGGCGCAACCGTCGCTGTGCCACCGCCCCAAGCGGCTGGAGACCTACAGCGCAAAGCCGTCATGGTCTACAATGGAAGCGCTGAACTGCGCCTGGATGTACTGGATGCGTCCGGAGTCAAATGCGCCTTTGTTCCGTTTCAGCAGGGGCACACGTTCCCCGTCAGTCAGGCATGCGGAGTCCACAATCCCCACGGTGTCGCCGTTGAGTGCTACATTAGCGAGGTGGTTTGGGTGGCCTAGACGATGCGCTGGCCGAATATCCAGTGCATCCCGACGCCAGCGCAGTGGATCATTACCGCGCGCGAGTGGCACGGCGCCTCTGATTCGCACACTGTCGGTGCGCTCGGGCTGACAGGTGCCGCATTCGCTCAGATTGTTCTTCCCGGCCAACCGGCGCGGGAGGACGCGGAGAGCGTCGCCGCGCTCGGCCTGACATCCGCCGCCTTCACCAAAGTCGTTTTCAACGGCCAACCGGCCGCCGAGGTGGCGGAGACCGTCACCGCGCTCGGCCTGACATCCGCCGCCTTCACCAAAGTCGTTTTCAACGGCCAACC
>CAZXHR010000055.1:0-6406 GCA_964640465.1 uncultured Opitutaceae bacterium | reverse complement strand
GGCCGCCGAGGTGGCGGAGACCGTCACCGCCCTCGGACTCACCTCCGCAACCTACCTCCTCAAATGATCCAAGTCCCGATTGGCCACGCAGTCCGCTTCCGCCGCGAAATCCTCGACGCGAATAACCGCCCCCTCTGGCGGTCTCCGCTTACACATAACCTCATCCTCAACGCCGGCCTCGAAATGCTCGCGAACACCCAAAGCGCCGATTGTTGGAACGTTCTTGTGTTGGGCACCGGATCGAAGCCGACCAAACGCGATTCGGGCATCGTCACCGCCTCACTTGCCGCCGGCGTCGTCACAGCGTCAGCCGCGTTCTTCGAAGCGGCCGACGTCGGCCGTACGTTCAAGTTCGACAATACCGCGAAGGAGTACCGTATCACCGAATACCAGAGCGCAACGGCTGTTGCGGTGGACTCGTCTGATACCGTCGCCGCCGATCAGTTTATGATCTGGTACAGCAACGAGGTGACTCATGGCGCGGAGCATTCCCGGATCATAACGTACGCCACCGACGCCGGCTTCAACGGCTACACGACGGACGACGCAACCGGCACCTGGACGAATTTCCGCACGTTCCTGTCTCCGACGTTCGCGGCCGACACCCTCATCACGGAAATTGGCTGGGCGCCTTCCACGTCGGCCGGAAGCCAGCTTTTCGGCCGCGCGCTCGTCCCGGGCGGCGGGGATTATGTCGTCGCCGGGCAAAAGTACCGCGTTCGCGTCGAGCATTCGATGGTGTGGGGGCCGCGTGAGGTTGTCGCCGTTGGCAATATCTGCCAGCAGGACGGTTTCGATACGTCCGGCGCCTTCGCTCTGGAGCGTGTCCCGAAGTGCTCTTGCGTGAATTCGGACGGCACCACGGGGAATAGCAGTGGACAGTACCGCCGCAACTTCGAGCCTACGTCACATACTATGTGGCTGAACCTCGCATACACTGGCAGCCAGACAGCCACTGACGCGCTGGCGTATGGAGGCTTCGGGGCGGTCGACACGGACCTTTCGACGGGATTGCAATATAACGCCTCCGCCGACGCCTATGTCGCCGGCTCGCACCGTCGCACATGGTCCTATACGTTCGGCGTCGGGCAAGGGAACTCGACGGCGATTGACTCGGTGCTGCTCACTTTGGGATTCTCGAAGGGCTTGCGCCACAAGTTCGCGACGCCGCAGACCAAGACCAACCTGTACGAGTTGAAGCTTTCAATGGGGATGCAGTGGGGCCGCACGCTGTCCAACACCGCCGCATAACGCCATGACCGCGCAAGAACTCCGCAAGCAGATCGGCAACGCGATGGGCCTCGGCTCTTGGCTTTCGCCGTGGACCGGGACGGCGGCGGATTACGCCGCGCTCTCCGACTCACAGAAAATCGAGCTCACAAACCGGATGCGCGCCTATATCCGCGAGCATCCGGCCGAGTTCGCCGCCACCGTTGTCCAGGTCGCAAACTCGGGCTCGGGGAGCATCGAGGCGCCGAGCTACTACGGCGTGGGCGATGCCTTCGTCGACTTCGTTTCGGGCGTCGGCGAGCAAGTCGTCGACCTCAACGACAACCTGAACCCGTTCTCCGAGAAGAACCGCGGATGGGTCCTCGGCGTCGTCGCTGTCGGGGTCATCCTCTACTTCGCCGGCCCGGCCATCGTCGCCGCGCTCCGCGCGCCGGTGAAGGCGGCAAAGTGACTCCATGCCTGACGAACTCGCAGAACTCGACATGGACGACGAAGCCTTCATGGATGCCGTAGCGCCGCGCTCAACACTGCCGGAAGATGCCGCGAAGGCCGCCGGCTGGGGGATGCTCGCGCTGTTCGCCGTGCTCGGCTTCGTCGTCTGGAGGAAAACCCGCAAATGAGCCTCGCGAACCTCCGCGCCGCTGTGCCGGGTGTCGCTGGCTTCGTCGGCTCCGTCACCCTTCCCCACCTTTCGCCCGCCGAATGGGCCGCGCTCGCCGGGATGTTCTCCGGGATCATGGGCGGGCTCTGGTTCGGTGTCCAAATTCTACTTGCCGTCGAAAAGCGCTGCCACGAACGCCGCGCCGAGAAATCCGACAACCCTTCCGCCGAATGAAAACCAGCGTAGCCTTCTGGTCCCTTTACTTCGCGCTGCTCCTTTGGGCCGCGCTCGCCTGTGGCTGCATGCTCCCCGCTCCGTGGACACGGGACCGCGCCGCCATCGTCGAAAAGGCGGAGGGTAAGGCGGACGTCGCTCGCGATGCCGTCTTGCGTCGCGCCCAGGCGGAAACCGCCGTGGCGGAGATCGCGCTCCGCTCCGCCCCACCCTCCCGGCCGGTCGAGATTGCCCGCGAGGCGACAGCCTCCGCAGGATCCATGCAGGCGCAGGCGCTTGGACCGCTCGCAGAGGCGGACCGGCAGCGGCTCGAAAAGCTCGTTGCCGATCTTCAGAGCGAAAACGCCGCGATCCGTAACGAAGCGGAGCGCGACCGCGCCGACGATGCGCAGCGGGCCGCCCGGGCCTCTGCCGCGCTCTCCGAAGCCAATGCCCGGGTCGACGCCGCCGAAGCCAAGCTTGCCGCCGCGTATGAGCGGGAACGGTCCTTGGCGAGCCTCGTCCGCAAAGCGGTTTGGGCGGCCATCGGGCTTGGCGTTCTGGCTGTCGTCGCCGGTGTCGCCGTTGTCGCGATCAAACTCAACCTGGGCGGCTCGCTCTCTCTGGCGCAGTCCACCCTTGGCCATGTCGTTACCGGCGTCGAAAAGCTCCGGTCGACTGCGCCCGACGCGGTTGCCCAACTCGAAACAATCCTCGGCCGCGCAATGGACCGGGTGAACAAGGATTTGGTCGCAACGCTGAAACCTAGCGCCGGATCGCCGCAAGCGTCTTGAGAAAGTCGGCCGCCTGGACGCCGGAGAACGCTTCAAGAATCATAAGGGAAACCGGCGTTGTTTTCCCCTTCAATCCGATGCCGCGGGAAATATTCGCCAGGTTGAGCGCGGCCGAACGCGAAACGCGCAGCGGCGGCAGTCGGACGGTGACGGCCTCCAGCGGTCCATGCTTGCCGGCGTTGGCACCGAAGTTTGCCAATTTTGAATCAACGTGAGCCTGATACTCCGCATCGGTTGCCGTCAGCGGGTCGAAGGGCACGGTTTGGGGTGTGGGGGTAGGCATTTGCGGTTTCATCGGCATTTGTATCTGAAACTTTAGCCGCCGCGTATCCGGATCGTAATGCCTATTGTGCGATGTTCCTAACGCTAAGTTATTGGCTTTGTGGCGGTTGAATTCTCAACCCCGTGCCGGATAGCCAACTTAGGGCACCAGAAATTCAAAATTGCCCGTTGGGCACCTTCTCGGCGCAGGCACAGGTCTGGCTCAAGAATCCCGATCACTTGTTTCGCCACCACTCGGCGAACTTTGCCCAAGCACGCGAGCGATGACTGATTCCGTTCTTCACCGCCTCGCCGAGCTCGGCGAAAGTCTGATGACTTCCCACCGGCACGAAGATCGGGTCGTAGCCGAAGCCGGCACCGCCGCGCGCGTGATCGAGCAGATGCCCGTCGCAGCGCCCGACGAAATTGTGCTCATGGCCGGCTGGATCGACCACGAAAAGAACGCAGACGAAGTGCGCCGCGCGCTGGTCGCTAGGAATCTCGTGCAACCGCTGGATCAGTTTCGCGAGGTTGGCGGCGCTCGTTGCACCCTGCCCCGCATAATACGCCGACTCCACGCCGGGTTCACCACCGAGGGCATCGACACACAGTCCGCTGTCGTCGGACAGCACCCAGCTGCGACCGCCGAGTTTCTCATGAAGCGCGCGGGCCTTTTTTCGGGCGTTGCCGAGAAACGTGCCGGTGTCCTCGACGACTGCCGGCATGCCGCCGGCGTCTTTCGCCGAGCGTAGGCGCAACGCGAGCTGCGAATCGTCGGCGAGCGCCTGCATCTCGGCTACTTTGTGAGCGTTGCCGGTGGCGAAATAGATGTCGGTGGTCTCAATCATGATCGCAGCCACAGTGGTGATGGTCGTGCGCGTCGTCCTGCGGCGCATCGAACTCCATGGTTTCCGGATAAACGATCCGTCCACGCATGAGTTGGTCATCGCCGAACACGGCATGGTGCACATCGGCGAGATGAAGTCCGACCGTCGGCATCTCCACGCGCAGCCCTGTGGCGACCGGAATCGATTCCGCGTCGGCAAAAAGCCGCGGCGCGCGGTACGTCAGCAGATAGTCGAGCGCGCGTTTCTTCAGCAGACCGCTGAGCAGCCGCGACCCGCCTTCGACCAGCACGCCGGTGATGCCTTCACGGGCACAGCGCGCGTTGAATGCCCCCATCTCGATGACTCCGTCGACGGCAGGCAACTGCCACACCTGCACACCGAGCTGCACGAGCCGTCGCACGACGACCGAGTGCTGCCGATCGCTCGTCACGATGATGGTGCGCGCGCGGTTGTCGTCGGTGAAAAGTCGCGGCAGCGGATTGAGTGTCGCGGTGCTCAAGGCGGCGTCGAAGACGAACCGCAGCGGGCACCAGTCACCCTCGGGCAAGCGTGCCGTGAGCTGAGGATCGTCGCTGGCCACCGTGCCGGCGCCGACGGCGATAGCCGGGAAGAGCCGGCGCCAGCGCATCACGTCGGCACGCGCCAGCTCTCCGGTGATCCACTTCGATTCGCCCGTACGGCAGGCGATGCGCCCGTCGATTGTCGTGGCGATCTTCGCGGCAACAAGCGGACTGTTTCGGACGATCCAGTGGTTGAAGATCAGATTCAGGTCCGCGCACTCTTCGGCAAGGACACCGACCTCAACCTCCACCCCGGCGTCGCGAAGTATCTCGAAACCTCGCCCGGCATGCTGTGGATTGGGATCGTTCGCGCCGACGACCACGCGCTTGATGCCGGCTGCGATGATCGCCTCTGTGCACGGTGGCGTGCGTCCGTGTGTGCAACACGGTTCAAGCGTTACGTACAGCGTGGCGTCGGGCTCGGGTTTCCGGCCGAGGGCGCGCAGGGCCATGATCTCGGCGTGCGGCTCACCCGCCTTGGCGTGGAACCCCTCGGCAACGATCTCGCCGTCCTCGACAATCAACGCGCCGACCATCGGATTGGGATGCGTCGCGCCCCAACCGCACCGCGCTAGCTCGAGCGCTCGGCGCATGAAGGCCTCGTGGAAGTTGGCGCAAGGTGCGGTCATGGCGTCACGCCGTCACATACGGGTTGTTGGCCTTCTCCTCGGCGACGGTCGTCTCCGGCCCGTGGCCGGGATAGAGGACGGTGTCGCCGGGCAGCGTGTAGACTTGCGACCGGATCGCCTCGGCCAGCATCTCGAAGTCGCCGCCGGGGAAATCGGTGCGGCCGACACTGCCGGAGAAAATCACGTCGCCGACGAAAGCCGCTCCGCTCTTGCGGAAGTGGTACACGATGCTCCCGGGGCAATGCCCGGGCACATGGCGCGCCTCGACGGTCTCGCCGAGCAGCTCGAACGTGTCGCCTTGCTTCAGCGGATGGTCGATCGCCGCAGCTTCCATGCGAAGTCCAGGAATCGCGAAGATCTCCATCACCTCGGGATGCTCGATGAACATCCGGGCGTCCTCGCCGGCATAGAGCGGCACACCGGTTTTTTGTACGCGCGCAGCGTCACCAGTGTGATCCCAATGCCCGTGCGTGATCAGCAGCGCCACCAGCTTGCAGCCGGTTTTGCGCAACAACGCCTGCACTTCGGCCAACACGTCGTGCGGCGCGTCGACGAGCACTGCCTCGCGGCGCGCAGAGTCGGTGAGCAGGTAGGCGTTGGTCTCGAGCGGCCCGGCGGGCAGGACGTGGATTTCCATCGTGGTTGAAATGCGTACGGCCTTCGGCACGGGCAACCCAAGAATCTGGGGCCAACGAGGCCCCCGACCGCACACTATGCTGTTCCGATCGGGACAAGAAAACGTGTTGTGCTCGCCAGCATCCGCACCTGGCTGTGCAACGGTCGCATTCGGACGCATGGCTCCTGCCCAGAATCCGCTTGGAGTCGCCGCGGGCATCGTTTTCCCTCCAGCCACTTATGGACGTCATCAAGTTCGCGGTTCTCCCCGGCGACTACATCGGGCCGGAAGTCATGAACGAAGCCCTGCGCGTGCTCGACCACGCTGCCAAGGGCGCTGGCCTGAAGCTCGACTACAAGCACGCCGACGTCGGCGGTGCCGGCATCGACAACCACGGCAAGGCCCTCCCCGACTCCACCCTCGCCACCTGCCGCGAGGCCGACGCCATCCTCTTTGGCTCCGTCGGCGGCCCGAAGTGGGAGAAGCTTCCGCCCAAAGAGCAGCCCGAGCGCGCCGCGCTCCTGCCCCTGCGCAAGGCCTTCAACCTCTTCGCCAACATCCGCCCCGGCCTCCTCTATCCGGATCTCCGTGACGCCTCTCCGCTCAAGACCGAGCGCATCCCCAACGGCATCGACATCGTCTGCATCCGCGAGC
>CAZXHR010000054.1:0-22798 GCA_964640465.1 uncultured Opitutaceae bacterium | reverse complement strand
GCCGGCAAACCGGCTTCCCGCGTAAGACTATATGCTAAGGGACCTTAGAAGCTGAACGTGTTGGTGAGGAACCACTCGCGCGAGGGCGCGATACGGCACATCGCCCAAGTCTCGCCGTCCGGCTGGACGGAGATCGGAATGACCTCGTCCTTCGCGAACAAGTTGCGGACGTTGAGCTGGATCTTCCAGTTGATCTTGGACGTCAGCTTGTGCTCGTAGCTCAGCCACATGTCGAAGGCATCCTCGGTCGGGCCGTAGTAGGGCTTCGAGAGGTCGTACGTGCCACCAGCGAGAACCGGATAGCCGATGACGACCTTGTCCTGCCAGCGATAGGCAGCACCAACGCCCGCTCCCTTGAGGAAGCCAGTGCGGAACGAGTAATTGGAGATGAGGTTGAAGCGCCACTTGCGCACTTCATCCACGGCAGCACCTTCCTGCAGCTTCATCTTGACGTAGGCCGCACGCCACGGGCCATAGACGCTTGCGCCGATGCTGTTGGCCGCACCACCCCAGCGCGGAACCTTGCCGGCCGCAGTCAGGGTACCGTCCGCATTGTACATCATCGAGTCCATGTATTCGACGAACTCGGCGAGAGCCGCGCCGCCGACGTTGTTGCGAACAGCCTCGGTCTTGGCGGCGTTGACCGTGATACGCCAGCTCGGGGTCGGGTTGGCCGTGAATTCGAACTCATAGCCCTTGGACACCGTGTCACCCGTAACCGCATAGCCCTGCGGGGCCACCGGCGAGTAGCTGTAGACCGTGGCCACGTTCGGGGCATACTTGGTCGTGTCCGTGAGGTAGGTCGCGCGATCGACAAGCGCCGTGGACGGGCCGGTCGGGGTGAAGTTCCACACCTGGAAGAAGCCCTTTGCATCGAGCCACTTCTGGATCTCGTTCCAGCCGGTGATGGCCTGGTTCATCTCCACCAGCGAGGCGGCGACGCCGGCATTGAACTCAGGAGTGCCGTCGGCATAGGTCTGAGTCTTGCCAGCGGAATCCTTGTACTGGATGTACTCCGGATAGGCGTTGGTCCAGCGGTTACGATAGGAGTCCTGGCCGCGCGACGCATAGTCATAGCCGCCGAGCTGGTACAGGAACACATTGCGCCAGTTGAGTCCGTTCGAGATGATCGAACCAGGAGTCGTGCCGCTGTCGAGGGCGACAGTGGCGTTGCTGATGGTAGTCTCGAACTTGATCACTCGTAGCGAGTACTTGTTGTCCTTGGTGCCCAAGGTCACGCCGTACTCCTTCGTCTCGCCCTTCGGATTGCCGATCGCATTGCCGTAGAGGTCGCGCCGAATGCTACCAACTTGGAAGTTGTTTGATTTGGCGTAGGACAGGCTGATGTTGATCGGCAGCGGGTCCTTCTTCAGCAGCTTGTTCAGATGCAGCGCATAGCTGTTGCTGACTGAATGGCCCGTGGAGCGGAGCTCCCAGTCATCGGGCAAGGCGTAGTTCGCCTCGCTGATGTCGAGGATGTTGCGGTTGAGCGGCTGATTGGCCGCGGTGTCGTCCTTCGACACAACCTCGTCATAGCGCCAGCCGAGGGTGACGACGAACGCGTTATCCCAGAAGAAGCCCTGGTAGGAGCTGGAATAGGAGGTCGTCTGCTTGAGCGCCTTCTCCGCACCGGTCAACAGGTCGGTGTTCTCACCGCCGTTGGCGCGCATGAGCTGGTCGCCACCCCAGTTGGTCCAGCCCGTCATATTGGCGAGATTGGACGCCTGGGTAAGGTTGTTCCCACCGACAACGTTGGCCAAGTATTCCGGAACGGTCCACGCATTTGCGTAGGTCGACACATCGACCTTCGGCAGGGGGTCGAAGATGTACAGCGGCGAATCCTGCATCTCAATCTTGGACATCACACGCGGGATGTTCGCGCCGGATGCGGAATTGAGGTTCAACAGAGAATCACCGAGGTAGATGATGGCCATCGGCGGACGCTCGGCGATGGACACGGTCGCACCGCTGTTCTGATTCCAATAACCGGCCCAGAGCTGGTTATGGGCATACATCTGCCAAGAACGCTTCTCGTATTCGTACCGCTCGCGGGAGGCAACGCCGTTGAAGCGGTGCTTGCCGAGGAGGCGGACGACGAAGTCGTTGTCGGTGAGGTCGGAAACACGGAGCTCGGCGAACAGCGAGGCGCGCTTGGTCTCGCGTTCGGTACGAGTCCAGTTGCCGCCGTTGTTGGCGCCACCGACGACAAAGGCGCGGCCAACATTCTCGTTAAATCCTTCCTTGGCCGCGGAGCCGAGGTAGAAGTCCTGGTTGTTGACGTTGATGTCGATGTTGAGAGCCGGCGCCCAGCCGAGCAGCGACTCGCCGCCCACCTTGTTCGTCTGCTTGTCGTAGGTCAGGTTGATGCCCACGCGATCATCCCAACCGGTCTGGGAGAAATCGATGTTGTAGGCGGTCCAACGCTGGAACTCCGACTTGTTCGGGCCGTCGATCAGATTGTTGTAGAAATCGAAGATCGACGAGTCGGTGATGCTCTGGTTGCGGTACACGCCATACTGCGAGTTGACGAAACCGTAGTTGGTCGTCGTCGCGCGCTGGGAATAGCCGACCACGTTGTAGAGATTGCCGCTGTAGTACTTGCCGGGGACACCGTTGGAAACGCCGGCGAGCTTGCCAGCGCTGTTATAGGCGTTGGCATTGATCCAGCCGCCGATCACGGAATAGTTCGTGCCAGTGGCGCCATCGAACGTCCAATAGGGCTGCTGGGCATTCATGGTGTCGCCAAGCCACGGACTGAAGTTCGCGTTGCCGTTGACGGACTGGCCGCCTTCGGCGAGGTCGGTACGGCTCGGGTAGTACGGGCTGGCGATGAGCAGCTTGCCCATGCCGCCAGTGGTGCTGGTGTTGTCCACCGGGCGGAACCACGGCGTGATCTGGTCGATCGGCGTAAGGTTGCGCGGGCGGTTCGCCTTAATGTCACCCGCCTCGTACTTCACCTTGAGGCTCGTGCGGAAGGCCGGGTTCTTGATCAGCTTCGGATCCCAACGCAGGGAGGCGAAGACGCGGTCGTCGTTCTCGAAGGCCGGCTCCTGACGAAAATTCTCGTGGTCCCACAGCCCGGCGACGCGAATGGCGAGCACATCGTCGATCAGGACATGGTTCACGTTGAGGCTGGCGCGCTGGCTGCCATACGAGCCGATGCGATACTCGGCGGTGCCGCGGTTCTTGAAGATCGCGGTCTGCAAGCTCGCATTCTGAATACCAGCGGGGCTGCCGAGGCCGAACAGGAAGGAGTTCGGTCCGCGCAGGATGTCGATACGATCCGTGTTGTAGGAATCCCACGGGATGTCGGACACGAAGTAGTCGCGGGTGTTGTCGGCCGCGGCCAAGCCACGGACGCGCTGGCTGGAGACCGGATTGATCAGCGAGCCCTGCTCGGTGGTCGCACCGTTCATGCCCGAGAAGACGCCACGCGTGCCACCGACTTCGGTGTTGGTGGTGTACTGGAGCAGCGTGGTGGCATCGGTCGCGCCGATGTCGTTCATCAGGTCCTTGGTAACGACCGAGATGGCCGAACCAATATCCTTCAGATCGCTACGGATGCGGGTACCGGCGAGGGTATCCGTCGCCACGTAACCGGTGTCTGATTCAGCAGTGACTTCGAACGGACTGAGGACGACAACTTCTTCTTCAGTCGCGGCTGGCGGTGTAGTTGCGGCCGGCGCAGGAGCTGCCTCCTGCCCGACGAGTGGCCACGCGCCCGCGAGGGCGAGCGAGGCATACAGTGCCTTACGTTTGGTCGGATGCATGGTTGTTATCATTGCTAACGTCGCACCAACAGCTTGAAGCCGTGGGACTCAGTGCAACGCCGCAAACTTGGGGTTACGTGTCTGTAGCTTGTGTTGACTGTAGTTGTGGGTTTGGGGGGCTAAGTGCAGCCTTCGGCCCGCTCCGATTTTACGCAAAAGTCGCCCTACTCTCTCCGTAGAGTTATTTTCAGCTCATTTTCCTACCATACCTATCTTTCTTTGTCCCAAGAGATTGCCAATGCGTCGCAATTGGTAAACGTGCACAATCTCCACCGGCACACAAAGCCCGCGTTCTTGCGGGCTCGCCTAGGTCAATCACCCCAGCTTCAAGGCAGCTTGAGCTGCATTCCTATCTTCAGCGGAGTGCTTCGATCCTGAAGCACTGCACGGTTCGCCGCCACGATCTCGTCCACCTTGGCTCCGCTTCCGTAGTACTTTCGGCTGATGCTGTAGAGCGAGTCACCTTTCCCGACGGTATGCACCCGCATCGCCGCAGGTGGAGTGGACGCTGCAACAGATTGCCGGTTCTGCACCGGCGCGGGATTAGCTACGGGTGTAGGGGACGATACGTTGGCAGTCGGGCGGACGGCCGTAGGCGACACTGGAATCATCGGCGCCGCTTCGGTGTTCTCGACAGGCACGGCATCTTCGGCCACGACTTCCGGCTGCATCGTCTCGACCGCCGCTGAGCCCCGAGACGGAGCATCTGGAGCCGTGGCGGGACGCGGCAGCGAAGGCACCGGAAGCCCGCGCAGCTGCGCAATCTGCTCCTTGAGCTGGTAGTTCTCCTGCGTGAGCCGTTCCACCGCTGCGCGTAGATCGAGGCGCTCCACCTGTCCCTCGAACGGTTCCGCCGGCAGAGTTCGGGCGAATTCCTTCTTTGCGGTCTCGATCAATTCCCGGGTGTGCTCAGCCTGAGGGCTGTTCGGCCTCAGCGCGAGGTACTTGTTGAAATGATAGATCGCGGCGACCGGATCCTTGATGTGCTGCAAATAAAGGATACCGCACTCCAGGTGCGACTCCGGCGCATCGCCGCCGCGCTTTGCGACCACCTTCAGGAAAGCATCCAGCGCCTCCTGCGAACGCCCGCTGCGCAGCAATTGCATGCCGCGTCGGTAGTGAGGCTCGTCGGCCTCCGAGGCGAAAGGCAGATTCTCATTGGGCTGGCAACCGGCCAATCCCACCCAGCCGGCAACAACCAGCAGAGCGAGGACGACAGCGGCAAATACGGAGCGCATGGCAAACGCGGACGGGAAAATGGTTTTGATGGACGGAGCCCGTATCGTAGGGTGGCGCAAGAGTCCTGCGATTCAATTCTTGATGAGCCTCGAAGCCGCCACCGTCCTCGCCAGAGCGCGAACCTGTCTCGCCACCGAGATTTCCGCACTCAGCGCCACCGCCACAGCTCTCGACGACCGCTTCGTCGGCGCCTTCCGCGCCGTTGAGGAGACCGTCGCCGCCGGGCACAAACTGATCTTCTCCGGCGTCGGCAAATCCGCGCACATCGCGCAGAAACTCGTCGGCACGCTCAACAGTATCGGCGCGCCATCCCTCTTCCTCGACGCCACCCAGGCGCTCCACGGCGATCTCGGTCTATGCTGCGAGGGCGACCTCGCCATTCTCATCAGCAACAGCGGCCAGACCGAGGAGCTCGTCCGGCTCTGCCCGCTGCTGCGTCGCTTCGGAGTGCGCCTGATCGCGCTCACGGCGCAGATGGAATCCTCCCTGGCACAGGCCTGTGAATACCATCTGCTCTACAGCGTGCCCGCCGAGGCTTGCCCGCTCAAGCTCGCCCCGACCGCCAGCACCACCGCCGCCCTCGCCCTCGGCGACGCGCTAGCGATGGTCCTGCTTGAGGCGCGCGGCCTCACGCGCGAGGACTTCGCCCGCTTCCACCCCGCCGGCAACCTCGGCATGGTCCTGTTGCTAAAAGTTGATGACATCATGCGCACGGGCGACCGGCTCCCCGTCCTGCCGCAAACCGCATCCACCCAGGATGCGATCCTCGCGATGACAAAGGCGAAGGCCGGCAGCCTCGCCGTGACCGATCCCGCCGACGGACGGCTAGCCGGCATCTTCACCGACGGCGATTTCCGTCGCAGCGCGCTCACCGGCTCAGACTTCCTCGGGAAGCCGGTAGGCACATTCATGACCCGTTCGCCCAAAACCATCGCCGCCGGCACCTTGGCGATCGAGGCCCTGAAACTCTTCGAGAAGCACCGCATCGACGACCTGCTTGTGGTCGATTCCGAGCACCGCCCCGTGGGCCTGGTCGACAACCAGGATCTGCCGAAGCTGAAGTTCTACTGAGCAAGCGGCATGCACCGGTCCCTATTCGCCGATCGCCGCGACCACGACAGCGCGCCGATGGGAGCCGGACCGGTGTTCCCATAGAAACACGCCCTGCCACGTGCCGAGTAGCAGGCGACCGTCGGCGAAAGGAATCGTCTCCGAGGTACGGGTGAGCGCCGTCCTGATGTGGCTGGGCATATCGTCCGGCCCTTCCGCTGTATGCGTAAAATGGGGATCTCCTTCCGGTACGGTGCGCTCGAACCACGCCTGAAGATCTGCCCGGGCGGAAGGATCGGCGTTTTCGAAGATCACCAGACTGGAGCTGGTGTGGCGACAGAACACCGTAGCAACCCCGGAGCGCAGACCAGAACGCCGCACCTCCGCAGCTATACGGTCGGTGATCTCGTAGGTTCCAGATCCTTCAGTGGAAACAGTGAGGGTAGCTTGATAGACTGGCATGGCGTTGGCGGAACGGCGCGTGACTTCCGAAGAACACATCCTTCGGCAGTCCGGCACGCTTAGCATCGGCTACAGCCGACTGCACTCAAAACCTGATCGCCAAGCTCGAACCCGACGAGCTGCCCATGCGCGATTCCATATCACGGAAATCGCGATCTCGGATGGCACGTCCCGATCGGCTGCTCGCCGCATACGCCGCAGGTGCAGACTCCGCCCGCACCATCACGGGATCGTTTTCAGACACCGTCGAAAGATTGCACGAAGCAAGCTGCAGCACGCGACCGGCCGACTGCTCGGCGCTGATCTCCTGCGCCATCTCGCTATACCGGGAGGTCCAAGAACTGCGCGGGCGCCGCATCTCTCGCGCGGCCGGCAAAGATGCAAAAGTGGCGGTCGCGGAGGCGCGGCCCATATCCATGCCGGCGACAGAGACCGTCGACCATGGCAGAAAACTTTCGGAACGCTGCTCTGCCACAGCGACAGCCGGAGCGTTGTTCACAGGCTCAGCCGGGGCTACGGCCGTTGCGCTAGGAGTCCTCTCCAAGGCAGGTTGGAATGTGGCAGTCACAACTGCAGCAGGTGCCGGATTTTCGGCAGCAGGTGCCGCGGCAATCGGCACCGTCCGCACTGGGAGGTTCGCCACATTCACCGGTGTGCCACGCGAAGCGGTGCTCAGCGGCATCTGCACCACGACAAGTGCGACCGCGGCAGCGGCAGTGACCGGTGCGATCCATTTCAGGCTGCGTGCAAATCCCGGACGCACGCGCGCCCAGCCCTGCGGGCGCTTCACCAGCGCAGCGAGCTGCTTCTGGCGCAGACCGCGGTCGAACTCCGCCCAAAACTCCGGCGCCGGACGCTCCGCTCGCTTGAAGCGCAGTAGCTCTTCTAGCGTCGGCCGGGGAGACGGTTGTTGCGGTGCGGAGCCCATGGTCAGTGTTTCAACAAATCCTGCAAATCAGCCTGCAGCTGGAGCTTGGCGTAGTGGAGACGCGAGCGGACCGTTCCCTCCGTACACTCCATGACTTCGGCAATCTCCGCGTGGCTGAGTCCATCGATCTCGAATAAAGTTATGACTGTTCGATGCTTGATAGACAACTTTTGGAACGACTCGTTCAATCTTTGCCGCAGATCGCGTGCAAAAACCTCTTTTTCCGCTCCGGCCTCGACGGCGAGCGCGTTAAGCCATTCCGGCGTCTTCTCCTCCTCCGCAGCTTGCTCGATGCTGAAAAACGTGCGCAGCCGGTTCTTCCGCAGGTGTGTGCGGGCGCCGTTTACCGCGATCCGGTACAGCCAGGTGAAAAACGAAGACTGTCCGCCGAAGCTGTTGATCGACTGGAACGCCTTGATGAACGCGTCCTGCGTAAGGTCCGAGGCGTCCTCGCGATTCGACGTCAGGTTGTAGATGATCGCGTAGATGCGCTCGCGGTACTTCAGCACCAACTGGTCGAAAGCCGCCACATTTCCCGCCCTCACCTCCTGCACGACCAGCGCATCGGCGTCCGCCTCGACCTGGCGCTCAGGCGTGGCGACGAAGATGCGGCTGACTGTCTTGATGAATTCCATGCGGGTGACAGCGGGGCGAACGGGAAACGGACGCTAAGGTTGGCGCCGCCGCTGGCAAGTCCGGGGATCGGACGAAAACGTCATGTTGTAGCTAAAAGCTTGGCCAAGAGACCCTCGAGATAGCCCGCTAGTTCCCCGAGCGCCGCCGTCGCCGGCACAACACGCCAGCCGTCCAGCTCCGCCCGCGCCGCCGCGATCTCCGCGCGCGTCTCCTCCGCGACAGCGGGAAAAACGCCCGCCGCCCGCATCCGCGCCGTCAGTTCCATTCCGACATTCGCGGCACCGCTGCGCAGCAACTGGAGCAGCCGTTCCGCCTCGGCGGGCGTGCTGCGTTCGAGCAGGCAAAGCACCGGCAGGGTCATCTTTCCGCTCGCCCAGTCCGTACCGAGCGTCTTGCCGGCGCCCTCCGCCGTGCCGACGAAATCCGTAAGGTCGTCGTAGATCTGGTAGGCAATGCCCAGCCGGCGGCCGAACTGCCCGGCCGCCTCGACAAAACCGTCGCTGCCGCCGCCCAGCCGCGCCCCGAGCCGGCAGGAGACATGGAACAGCTCCGCCGTCTTCAGATCGATGATCCGCCGGTACCGTTCCCGCGACGGCGCCGCACCGGGCCCGCCAAGCGTCTGCACGATCTCGCCCGTGCAAACCTGCCGTGTGGCGACCGACACGCTGCTGCACACCTCCGTCGTCGGAAACTGGGTCGATAGCCACATCGCTTGCGCGAACAACGCGTCGCCGAGCAGCACCGCCACGTCCGGACCCTCCTTTGCCGACACCGTCGTGCGCCCGCGCCGCAGCAACGCGTGGTCCATGATGTCGTCGTGAACCAGCGTCGCCAGATGCGTCATCTCCACGACCGCCGCCGCCCGCACCAGCAGCGGATCGACGTCGCCCCGACCGTTCCATCCCGCCAGGAAGATCAGCAGCGGCCTCAACCGTTTGCCGGTCGAATCCAGGCAATAGCCGGCCAGCTCGCGCACCTCCGGCTCGAAATGAGACACCTGCTCGCGCAACACCGCATCCAAAGCCCGCATCCCGGGCTGGAGCTGTTCCAGCAGGGCCGCGAAGTTGTGCGGCGATGACAGATTTTGGCTCGACGATTCGGGAGGCGGCATGCTCGCTACGATGTGGCCGGAGACCCAAATGGCTAACCAATATCTCCGGGCCATCTCCATGAGCGACAACCCCATCCTTGTAGCGGCGATGATCGTCGTGGCCGCGTTTCTCTTCCATCTCTGGTGGGGCGATCTCCGGGCCGCGCGCTTCGGCCAGCCCCGCGCCAACGCCTTCCCCGGCGCCGTGGCCTGCGAGCGCCAGACCCTCCTCGTGGCCATCGCCGGCATGCTCATCCTCCTCGGGCTCGAGACCGGCGGCGAAGCCGCACTGGGTATCGCCGACCAGCAGAAAACCGTCACCGTCATCTGGAGTCTCTACTCGCTCGCCGCAGCCTTCATCGAGGAACTCGCCTTCCGCGGCTACTTGGTCGTCACCGGCCGCGGCCGCGCCATGCTCTGGACGAGCATCGTGCTGTTCTCCGCCGTCTTCGCGCTCTGCCACCCGTTCCTCTGGGAATGGACGGACGGGCACCTCGTGCTGCACCTCACGCCCAAGGGGTGGTTCAGCACCACGGCGATCTTCGCCGGCTCGCTCTGGTTCTACGTGCTGCGGTTCTCGCCGCTCAACCCGAGTCGCTCGCTCCTGCCCTGCATCGTCGCCCATCTCATGAAGAACCTCGGCGTCTTCGCGCTGAAGGCCGCCGCCGGGTTCGTCTCCGGCTGGTACTGAACGAGGCGTAGCCAGCCCCATCGACAAAAAGCCCGGCACCCACTAGGGGTACCGGGCTTATGGAGAGACGTTTCACGCCCTGCGCTCAGCGGGCAATACCCCAAGGGCTGAAGATCACATAAAGGATTAGCGTGATGACCACCACCACGATGCCCGCGGTCTTGGAACCGGCCGACGACGTCAGGTTCAGGTTCGTGTTGGTCTTGAAGACCACCGGCTCGGGCAGCGGCTTGATCCGACCAATGACCCACATGATCGCCATCACCGTGAAGAAGCAGATCGCCATGCGGTCGAGGAAAGCGATCCCCGGCGCGAACGTGGCGATAAGGAAATAGAGCAGCGGGTTGAGCAGCAGCCCGACGATACCGGTATACCCCGGAGCGCGACGGTCGAGCAGGCCGAACACGAAGACGGCCAAGATGCCGGGCGAAGCGTAGCCCTGGAATTCCTGGATGTATTTGAAGATCGAACCGAACTTGTCGAGGTTCGGTGCGATCAGGCAGCCGATCACGCCGAACACGCCGACACAGATCCGACCAACGCCAACCAGCGAAGACTGCGACGCCGCCTTGTTCACATGCTGCTGGTAGATATCCATCGTGAAGATGGTCGAGGCTGCGTTGAGCACAGCGGCCAGCGAGCTGACGATAGCGCCCAGCAGCGCAGCGAGCACAAAGCCCACCAGGCCACTTTTCTGCGGGATGAGGTTCTTGATGAGAAGATTGAGGGAGGCGTCGAACTTGTAGCCGCTCTTGACCGCGACCTCCTTGACCTCGCCGCCGGCCGCGCGGACGGCTGCGTTGTGGGCCGCCACCTTCGCGCCGAGCTCGGGGTTGCGCGCCATCCAGGCCGCGTCGGCCACGAACACGGTCTTCGATCCGCTCGTGCCGAGATCGCGCACGATCATGCGCTCGTTGGCGCGGTCCTGCGCCGCCGCGAGATCCTTGCTGTACAGATTGAAGGCGATGATGCCGGGGATGACGATGATGAAGGGGATGATCAGCTTCATCGCCGCCGCGAACACGATGCCCTTCTGCCCCTCGCGCAGGGAGGCCGAACCGAGGATGCGCTGGGTGATGTACTGGTTGAGGCCCCAGTAGTAGAAGTTCGGAATCCACAGGCCGATGATCAGCGCCGTCCACGGGATGTTCAGGTCGCCGCGCGGCAGGACCATCGTCATCTTGTCGCGGTTGAGGGCGAGCAGCTTGGCGAAACCGCCGGCGGAATCGGCCACTTGGTCGGGATTGACGCTGCCGGGTGTGAGCGCAGCCACCGGAGTTTCGCCGAGCTTGGTCATCGCGAAATAGGCGATGAGAACACCGCCGAGGATGAGCGCGATGCCTTGGATGAGGTCGGCCCAGGCCGAGGCCTTAAGGCCACCCGCGGCAACATAAACCGCGGCCATCATACCGATGACCCAGCACCACTCTGTGAGCCCGATCTGGTGTCCGAAAAACGAATAGCTCGCGAACAGCTCGCTCATCGTCAGCGCGCCGGCGTAGATCACGCCAGTAAGCGAGACACCTATGAGCAGGATCATCGTCGCCACGGCCATGAGCGTGCGCGCCGCCGGGTTATACCGGTGTTCGAGGAACTGCGGGATGGTGAAGATGCCCGTCTTCAGAAAGTACGGGAGAAAGAAGAACGCCACGACCACCAGCGTGATCGCCGCCATCCACTCGTAGCTGGCGATCGCCATGCCTAGGTAGTCAGCGGCTTGGCCGGACATGCCCACAAACTGTTCGGAGGAGATGTTTGCCGCGATCAGCGACACGCCGATCAACCACCACTTCAGGCCACGGCCGGCCAGGAAGTAGGACTCGCTATCCTTGCCCTCGCCCTTCGACTTGATCAGGCCGACTGCGATGACGGCCGCGATGAAGAGGCAGAAGACAACAATGTCTATGGTGAAGATGCTGAATGTATCGGACATACACAGATGCTCCGCGGGGGGATGCGGGGCGTTTGGGTTTAGGGGGGAAGTAGGAGCAGTGGGATATGGCACGGCACGAGCCGTGCGAGTGTCCGTTGTTAAGCCGTCCGAATCAGGCACGGGCAAATGAAAACTCCGCCCCGCCAGCTCGCTCCAGGTGCCGTTTTCCCCGGTCTCCACGGCAGCGCCGGCCGCGGTTAAAACGATAGATGCAGATAGCTGCCGTGCCGCGGGTTTGTTTCTCGACCGCTTGGCCGCGCCGGATCGGTATCGTGGGACTGCGCGCCCACGCGCTCATCCCTCTTCTCCTCTATCATGCTCCCTGCTCAACCCTTCGGTCGCCTGCCCGACGGCCGCGAAGCTCGCCTCTTCACCCTCCAAAACAACTCCGGCGCCCGCGCCGACATCACCGACTTCGGCGGCATCCTCGTCCGCCTCCTCGTGCCCGACCGCACCGGCAAGCTCGACGATGTCGTCCTCGGCTTCGGCTCCGTCGAACCCTACCTCGACCGCTCGCCTTTCTTCGGTGCCACCATCGGCCGCTTCGGCAACCGCATCGCCGGAGCCCGCTTCGCTCTCGATGGCGCCACTTACACCCTCGCCGCCAATAACACCCCCGGCGGCCAGCCCTGCAATCTCCACGGCGGCCCCCTCGGCTTCGACAAGGTCCTCTGGGCCGCCACCCCCTTCTCCGAGCCCGGCGCCGCCGGCCTCCGCCTCGCCCACCGCAGCCCCGACGGCGACCAGGGGTTCCCCGGCAACCTCTCCGTCACCGTCGAATACCGCCTGACCGACGCCAACGAGCTGCGCATCGACTATTCGGCGACAACCGATAAGGCCACCCCGGTCAACCTCACCAACCACTCCTACTTCAACCTCCGTGGCGAGGGCCGGGGAGACATCCTGAGCCACCAGCTCAAGCTCTTCGCAGCCCGCTACACTCCAGTGTCCGCCGGGCTCATCCCCACCGGCGAACTGGCCCCCGTCGCCGGCACACCCTTCGATTTCACGACCGCGCACACCATCGGCGAGCGCATCGGAGCCCGGGACGCTCAGCTCGGTTTCGGCAACGGCTACGACCACAACTACGTCGTCGACCCGCAGCCCGGCGCCCGGCTCGCCCTCGCCGCCGAAGTCTACGAGCCCGAGACCGGCCGCGTGCTGGAGATGCTCACCGCCGAACCCGGCTTCCAGTTCTACTCCGGCAACTACATCGACGCCGCTCTCGTCGGCAAACGCGGCCTGCCCTACGGCCCGCGCACCGGCTTCTGCCTCGAATCCCAGCACTTCCCCGACTCCCCCAACCAGCCGGCCTTCCCGAGCACGACCCTCCGCCCCGGCCAGCGCTACGCGACGACGACGGTTTACCGTTTCTCCGCCCGCTGAGCCCCGCGATCGCCGTTCCCCCAGCAACCCCTCTTGGGCCGGCGTTTCAGCCGGCCCGTTTTGTCGTCGCCGGATTGCGGGGCCCGCCATCGCGAGCACCCAGCGGGCCTCACCCACAAAGCGGTCAATCCCGCCCCCCCCACCCCCAGTTAGAAGCTAGGGCTTGGCCCCGATGAAACTCGAAACCCGGCTCATCATCCTCCTCGGCTCGATGCTCGCCCTCTTCCTCGGTGCGATCGGCACCCTGAACTGGGCGCCGCGCCATAGCGCCGCGGAACTCCAAGCCCAGATCGCGGAGGACAAAGCCCGCCAGCTCGCCAGCCTCGTTGCCCTCTCCGGTCGCACGCTCGAACGCTTCGCCGCCGACTATACCCAGTGGGACGAGATGTGCGCCTTCGTCGAGAACTGCGACCCCGCTTGGGCCAAGATCAACCTCGAACAAAGCCTCGCCAGTTGGAACTTCCAAGGGATCTGGGTCTTCGACCCCCATTCACGCGAAATCTACCGTCACCTCCGCACGCCCTTCGCCACCGGCGATCTGGCCACATTCCCCGCCACCGACCTCGTCCACCGAGTCTGCATCGCCGAACCGCTCCATTTCTTCACCGACTCGCCGCTCGGCCTGCTGGAGGTGCGCACCGCTCCGATCCATCCCTCCGACGAGACCCGCAACAACGAGCCGCCCCGTGGCTGGTTGGTCGTCGCCCGCCTCTGGGATGCCGCCCAATACGCGCAGCTCGGCACCCTCACCGAAAGCGCCGTCGCCCTCGGCGCGCCGCCACCCGAGCCACCCCGCTCCGAACCCGCCGTCTCGATACTCGTGGGCCTGCCGCTCCTCGACTGCTCCACCGCCACCCCCGTGCACCAGCTCTGGCTCCGCCACACCAGCCCGCTGCTCGCCAACATGGTCGCCTACGATGCCGACGAGACCGTGCTCTTCCTTGTCTTCGGTCTCACCACGCTCGGCCTTGCCACCTGGTTCGTCCATCGCTGGTTCCGCCGCCCCCTGCACTTGATCCAAGGCAGCCTTGAGGCCGATGTCCCCGCCCTCGTCGAACCCTTGCTCGCCCGAAACGACGAGTTCGCCCGCATCGCCGTCCTCATCCGCACCGCTTCCGAACAACAAAACGCCCTGCGCCGCGAGGTCGAGGAACGCACCCGCGCCGAGACCAAGCTCCGCCATGCAATCGCCGAGCGCGCCGCCCTCGGTCGCGACCTGCACGACGGCGTCATCCAGTCCATCTACGCCATCGGCATGTCGCTCCAAGGCGTCGTCACCCTCTTGCACACCGCCCCCAGGCAAGCTCACCACATCCTCGAAACCTGTATCGAAGGACTGAACCGCAGCATCGCCCAACTCCGTGCCCACATCGCCGGCCTCGAGAGCGACGGCACCCCGCCCGCCTCCCTCGCCGAAGGCCTGCAGTCACTCCTACGCGAGCTCCGCCCCGCCCGCGCGGTCAACTACGACGTTCGCCTCGACCCGCTCCTGGCCGCCGCCCTGCCGCAAGACTCCATCGCCCAGTTGCTCTTCATCGCCCGCGAAGCGCTCAGCAACTCCCTGCGCCACAGCCAGGCCCACCGGATCGCCCTCGTCCTCGGCACCGTCGGCAGCGAGCCCACCTTCACCATCGAAGACGACGGCTGCGGCTTCGATCCCGAGGCCACCGCCGGCCACCGCGGCCACGGGCTCGACAACATGACCCGCCGCGCCGAGGAGATCGGCGCCACGCTCTCCATCGAATCCGTCCCCGGCCGCGGCACCCGTCTGCGCGTCGAGCTCCCCCGCGCCAGCCTCGAATCCGAACCCTCGTCCGGCACCACCGTCCTCCCATGACCTCCGCCACCCGCCGCATCAGCGTCCTCGTCGTCGACGACAGCGAACTCGTCCGCTCCGGCCTGCGCACCCTCCTCGGCGCGTATCCCGACATCGAAGTCGTCGGCGAGACCGACTCCGCCGCCGGCGCCCTGCGCGAGGCCCAAGCCCTTCGTCCCGATCTCGTCCTGCTCGACCTCCGCCTGCCCGACGGCGACGGCTGCGACATCTGCCGCAGCCTCCTACGCGACCGGCCCGAGTGCCGTATCCTCGTTCTCAGCTCCAAGCTCGACGCGCGCTCCGTCTCCGAGGCGATCACCGCCGGCGCCCACGGCTACCTCATCAAGGACATCGACGGTCCCGGCCTCGTGCAGGGCATCATGGATGTCGCCGCCGGTCGCACCGTGCTCGCCCCGGCCATCACCTCCCAGGTCATGCAGCTCATGCGCACCAGCCAGCACCAGGAAAGCCTGCGCAAGCGCTTCGATTCCCTCTCCGCGCAGGAGCAACGCGTATTGACCCATGTGGCACGCGGCCTCACCAACAAGGAGGTCGCCGCCGAGCTCGGCCTGAGCGAGAAGACCGTGAAGAACTACCTCAGCAACCTCTTCGAGAAGCTCCAGATCTCCCGCCGCTCGCAGGCCGTCGCGCTCTACGCCGAGATGCACTCGTAGGCCCCGGTCTCACGGATCGCCAGAAACTAGGGGGTATAACCTAGATTGCCCCTCGCGCCGGGTGGGGTAAGGCGAGGTTGGCCCCCAGGGCTACTCAGGACTTCCGGCCCTATCGTTTCAGGGAGCCCTTTCCGGCAACCGACCATTACGCGAAGCCTCGCGACAGGCGATAGTGGGCGCATGCACAAATCGCCCACTCACACCGCCGCCAAGCAGGGGTTCACCCTCGTCGAGGTGATGATGGCCTCCTTCGTCCTCGTCACCGTACTCCTCGGCACGCTCACAGGCCTGTTGCAGGGCTTCGCGATGCTCGACACCGCCCGCAATACCACCCTCGCCGCCCAGATCATCGAGAGCCAGATCGAGGACCTCCGCCTCCAACCCTGGGCCACCATCAACGCCTTCCCGACCAGCACCGACCAGACGGTGGATCTCGCTGCCGCGATCGGCTCCAACCCCAGCCTCTCCACCGCCGAGAAGGCCGCCCTCGCCCAACGCTTCAGCATCACCCGCCGCTTCACCGATGCCGCCGGCCGCACCGATGCGGACGGCGCCTCCACCTTCAAACGGGTGACCTTCTCCATCTCTTGGCGCGACTACAACAACCGCAGCCATACCCGCAGCTACGAGACCTTCCTCGGGCGCTACGGCCTGAGCGACTACTTCGCCGCAACCCATAACCCCAATACACCATGAAGCCCCTCTCCCGCAACGGCCTCACCCTCGTCGAGCTCATGGTGGCCATGGCGCTGAGCCTCCTCGTGCTCGGCGGCGTCCTCGGCACCGTCCTCTTCATCAGCCGCACCTCCATCCGCATCTCCAACTACTCCGCGATGGAACAGCAGACCACCCGCAGCCTGGAGCTCCTCGCCCGCGAGCTGCGCATGGCCCAGAGCGTCACCTCCTCCGGCTCCCCGATCACCCAGATCACCCTCGCCGTCCCCAACGCGACTTCCGGCAGCTACAACGTCGCCTACACCTACAACAGCACCACCCGCACCTTCTCCCGCCAGCAGGCCGGCCACGCCGCCACCATCATCGTCTCCGACATCGTCCCCGGCGCCTTCAGCCTCCAGCGCTTCGACTACAACCAGCAGCCCGCCACCACCGACTACGACACCAAGCAGCTCCAGCTCACCATGACGCTCGCCCCCGACACCAAAGGCCTCGTCGCCACCGCCAGCAAACGCGTCATCTCCTCCCGTTTCGTTCTCCGCAACCGCTAACCCGTCACTCCTATGCACCTCCATCGTTCACAGTCCGCGCGGGGATCCATCCTCATGGTCGCCATGATCCTGAGCATCGCCTTGGCACTCAGCGCCGCCAGCTACATCTCGCTCACACTGAGCACTCTCCGCAGCGCCACCCGCAGCTTCTACTACAATACCGCCTTTAACGTCGCCGAAGCCGGCCTCGAAGAGGCCCTCTGGGCGCTCAACAACAACAGCTGGCCCTCGGCCTTCTGGCAGGGCAGCGAAACAACACGCATCCACACCGGAGCGCTAAACTCCCCCGATATCACCGATGCCAACGGCATCCGCAGCTACTTCAACGTCATCGTCGAGAACGCCTCCGCCAGCGCTCCCATCATCACCTCCGAAGGCGTCGTCGCCGCACAGAACGGCGGCGTCATCCGCAAGCAGCTCCGCGTCAACGCCCGCATGAGCAGCCTCTTCATGCCGCCCTTCACCGCCATCACCAACCTCAGGCTCAACGGCGGCGAAATCGACAGCTACCACATGGCCAACGGCAATTACACTACCGCAATCCGTGAATATGGAACAACCGTTGCCAGCCCCACCCTCACCATCGGCGACATCTCCATCGGCAGTCCCGCCGATATCTACGGCTACGTCACCGTCGGCGTCGGTGCCGCCAATGCCTCGAGCTTCGTTTCCAGCATCAAGGGCAGCGTCACGGGCGAAGACACCGCCGCCGGCCAAGACGGAGTCACCACCGCAGGCAGCAACCTCATCGACACCAACCGCATCGCCTACGACTTCTATCAGAGCTTCCCGATGCCCGCCGAGCCCACCGGCACCTTCACAGACATCATTCCCTCCGCCGATGCCAACGGCATGATCGTCCTCGGCGACCCGACCGGCGCCACCGTCAAGCGTTACCAGATCACCAATCTCACCGTCCCCAACAAGGAGACCCTCCTCGTCGTCGGCCCCGTTGAGATCAAGGTCCTCGGTTCCCTCACCGTCGGCGCCCAATCCGCCGTGGTCGTCCTCACCGGCACCTTCTCCACTGCCGCCACCACCAAGGGCAAGACCACGATCCCCGGCATCACCTACACCGCAGCCACCACGACCGATACCACCGGCGCGATCGTTCCTGCTGCATCCCTGAAGATCTACGCCTACGGCGACCTTGCCATCTCCGGCAACGGAGACCTTCTGGGTGGAACCATCCCCGGAGCCAACATCGGCGTCGATCCGACCAAGCTCCAGATCATGGGCTTGGCCCCCGTTTCCCAAAACATCTCTATCGGCGGCAACGGGAACTTCGCCGCCGCGCTCTACGCCCCGCATGCCAACACCGTCTTCAACGGCGGCGGTTCCAGCGGCTACTTCGCCGGCGCCACGGTCGCCAACAACATCACCGTCAATGGCAGCGGTTACCGCATCCGCTACCCCGAGGAGATGGCCAATTTCGCAAACTCCAACATCTACACCATCTCCCGCTGGCTCGAACTCACCGACCGCAGCACCTGGCACAACTTCGCCGCCAACTGAATGCCAACCAGCCCGATCCCCCGGGCAAGGGGTGACCGATCCGAACCCCGGCGGATTCTCCCGCCGGGGTTCTCCCGTCTACGGAAACTTCGCTCCCGTGCGCACCGTCCCAAACTCCGCCCGCACGACCGCCTGCGCACAACAGCACAGCACGCCCGTTGGGCGCCGAATCCGTGCGGTTCCATCCCACGGCGTTCCGCTATGGACATCGGTTCCGTTATAGGATCGCAGGCTCTCGTGGCTCCTTATCCGGCGCGAAGCCCATACCGGGAAGTCGAAGCCTTCCCTCCACCCAACGACGAAAAGAGTGATCTCGGAACCTGTAAGCCAGATTCTGTCCGCACACCTCGCGGCATGCGGCGCATTCATTTTTCTCGAGCCCCTTGCGGAGCACGCCCGCGGCTGCGACCGCCGGCCGAAGCCAGCCGCGCGCAGCGGGTGCGACCTACCCGGGACGTAATCGGCGGGCCGCCGCGTCCCCTATTTGGCCTTGCACCGGGTTGGGTTTCTCGTGCCACCGGCGTCGCCGCACGGCGCGGTGGGCTCTTACCCCACCTTTTCACTATCACCTGCCGGCCGGACGGACTTGCGCCCGCCTTGGGCCGGAAGGCTACCTGTTTTCTGTGATACTGTCCGTCGCGCCGCCTTGAAACGGCGCGCCCCCGCTTGCGTGGGGAACCCTGCCCTGTGGTGTCTGGACTTTCCTCTCGGTTCAAAGAACGAAGCGAATGCGCGGTTCCGAGATCGCCGCGGACCCTACGGCCCACCTTCCTTCAGGCAAACGCAATCGCCGTGGCGCAGGCGGCCCTGCCCGCGTGCCTCAAAGGAGGCCCCACCTCTTGCGACGACTCATGGCGCCCGTTCCAAAGGGCACCGAGCCCCAGCTCTGCCCCTCATGCTCGCGCTGCCGCCCGCCAGACATCGTGGCGCCGTTCTCCTCGCTACTCACTACTCGCTACCCGCCGATTCCCCTCAGCCTTCCCGATACACAATCCGCCCGCAGTTGTCGCAGTAGACGATCTTCCCGCCCACGCGCGCATCGGTCTCCACACCATTGGAAACCTTGAGGTGGCAGCCCGTGCACTTTTGCTCGCGCAGCGGCACGACCACCGGCAGCGGCACGCGCTTGGCGATCCGCCCATAAGCTTCGAGCGCCGGCACAGGCACCTCGGCCCGCGCCTTCTCCAGCTCGGCCTGCAACGCCGCCAGATCGGCCTGCAGCGTAGCCTCCTTGTCCTGCATGAGTTTGATGCGCCCCTCGTGCACCGCGACCTCCTGGGCCGCGACGGACTCGGACTCCTTCAACCGTTTCTTCGACTCGTCGATGGCGTACATCGACTCGAGCTCCTTCTCCTCCAGCACGCCGATCTCGGCCTGCGTCGCCTCGATCTGGTGACCGAGCGCCTGGTACTCGTCGTTCTTGCGCACTTCGAGCTGCTGCGTCTTGAACCGCGCCAGCTTCTGCTCAGCCGCACTGATCTCGGTCTCCAGCGCCTTGCGCTTCGCCTCGGCCTCGCGGCAGGCAGTCTTGGCCGATTCGAGCCCCGCGCGCACTTCCTCGATCTTGCGCCGCACAGCGGCGATCTCGGTCGGCGCCTGCTTGATCTGGGTTTCGAGCGACAGCCTTCGCTGGTCGCGATCCTGGAACACGAGGAGTTTCTCGAGCGCGGGGGAAAGCATGGCCGCGGTGATGCCCGCACCGGAAAACCACGTCAATCCCACAGCCTACGCGATCGACAAGTTCGCCACTACGCGCTCCAGGCGTTACCCACTCCGCCCCTACTCACGCCGCGCGACACTCGACTCGCGACCCGAGTGCTCACTCTTCGCCCCTAAATGTAGTACATCGGCTCCGCGCCGCAGAGCGCGAGCTTGTCGAGAGTGATCGTGCGCGCCCGTGCCTCCATCGCCATCCGCACCTCCTGCCACGCATCGATCACGCGCTTGCCGGAGCGCCCTTCCTTGCCGGAACCGAATTCCAACAGAGCCCCGTCCACCAGCGTCACGATCTCCAGCAACGTGATCTGCTCGGGATGGCGGGCCAGCCTATACCCGCCCTGTTTGCCGCGGCGGCTATCGATCAAACCGCCTTCGCGCAGCACCCCCAATATCTGGACCATATAGTTGGGCGGCACCGCCTCGTCTTCGGCCATCGTCTCGACATGCGCCAGCTCCCCTTTGGCGTGAAGCCGCGCCATGTGCGCCAAGACCCGGCATGCGTATTCGACCTTTACCGAAAGTTTCACGCGGCCAAGCGGTTAGAACCTTTTCTTCGGTCGGCAACCATAAATTGTTAAATTACCCATCGTTCCGGGGCTCCAGCCCTACGTCCGCAACGTTTTCCGGTCCCAGTTTCGGCCCCTTCGCGCCCCGAAGATTTCCTTGTGTCCGCCGCCCGAAAAAAGACACTTTTTGCCTTTCCCAATCCCTCATGTCCGAATTCCAAGACCTCTCGCAACCGCCCCCGCCCCAAACGCCCACCAGCGAGTCGTACGACGCCTCGAAACTGGGCAAACTCGAAGGGTTGGAGGCCGTTCGGAAGAAGCCCGGCATGTACATCGGCGGCACCGATGAGCGCGCGCTGCACCACTGCGTTTCCGAAGTGCTCGACAACTCCGTCGACGAGCACCTCGCCGGCCACTGCAACACCATCGACGTCACCATCCACCTCGACGGCTCCATCTCTATCCGCGACAACGGCCGCGGTATCCCCGTCGACATCCATCCCCAGTACGGCATCCCCGGCGTCGAGATGGTGCTCACCACCCTCCACTCCGGCGGCAAGTACGGCCAGGGTGGCTACAAGTTCTCCGGCGGCACCCACGGCGTCGGCGCCAAGTGCGTCAACGCCGTCTCCGAATGGTTCGAGGTCGAGGTCTCCCGCAACGGCCTGGTCCACCACATGACCTTCGAGCGCGGCAAGACCATCTAGAAGCTCGAAGTCATCGGCAAGGCCAAGGGCACCGGCACCCTCATCTCCTTCAAGCCCGACCCCGAGATCTTCAAGGAGACCACCGTCTTCAAAACCGAGACCATCAGCCGACGCCTGCGCGAACTGGCCTTCCTCAACTCCGGCCTGAAGATCAACTTCCTCGACGAGCGCCCCGCCAACCCCAAGCCCGAGACCTATTTCTACAAGGACGGCGTCGTCGAGTTCGTGAAGCAGCTCAACACCGGCAAAACCGCGCTGCACCCCGCCCCCATCCGCATCTACAAGGAGACCACCACCCAGATCGACGGCAAGAACGCCGAGGTCCAGGCCGAGGTCGTCCTCCAGTACAACGACTCCTTCAACGATCTGGTGTTCTGCTACACCAACACCGTCCACAACCCCGACGGCGGCACCCACCTCTCCGGCTTCCGCTCCGCCCTCACCCGCGCCATCAACCAGTTCGCCCGCGCCAACGAGCTGCTCAAGGAGAAGGACCCCCAGATCACCGGCGACGACGTCCGCGAAGGTCTCACCGCCGTCATCTCCATCAAGCACAGCGACCCGAAGTTCGAGTCCCAGACCAAGGTCAAGCTCCTCTCCCCCGAGGTCGAGAGCATCGTCGGCTCCATCACCTACGAAGGCCTCATGTTCGCCTTCGAGACCACGCCGATCATCGCCAAGCCCATCCACGAGAAATCCCGCGTGGCCGCCCGCGCCCGCGAAGCCCCCCGCAAGGCCCGCGAGACCATCCGCAAAGGCGCCCTCTCCGGCGGCGGACTCCCCGGCAAACTCGCCGACTGCTCCGAGCGCGACCCCGCTCTCTGCGAGATCTACCTCGTCGAGGGCAACTCGGCCGGCGGCTCCGCCAAGGGCGGCCGCGACCGCCGTTTCCAGGCCATCCTCCCGCTCCGCGGCAAAGTCATCAACGTCGAGAAGGCCCGCATCGACAAGGTCCTCGCCAACGAGGAGATCCGCACGATGATCACCGCCTTCGGCACCGGCATCGGCAACATCGAGGGCGAAGGCTCCTTCGACGTCACCAAGGCCCGCTACCACAAGATCATCATCATGACCGATGCCGATGTGGACGGCTCCCACATCCGCACCCTCCTCCTCACCTTCATCTACCGCCAGATGCGCGGCCTCATCGAGCAGGGCTACGTCTACATCGCCCAGCCACCGCTCTACCGCATCAAGCGCAAGAAGCGCGAGCAGTACATCGACAACGACGACCAGCTCAACCGCATCCTCCTCGAGCTCGGCTCCGAGGACATCACCCTCACCCGCCTCTCCGACCACCACATCTTCACCCCCCAGCAGGTCGACCGCATCGTCGAGACCCTCTCCGCCATTGAGAAGCTCGGCACCGGCGTCACCCGCCACGGCGCCTCCCTCGTCGAGTACCTCGCCCTCCACCGCCCCGACACCCACCCGCTCCCCCGCTACGTCC
>CAZXHR010000053.1:0-22861 GCA_964640465.1 uncultured Opitutaceae bacterium | reverse complement strand
GCACCGCCTCTCTCCGCCATCCAGAGCCAAGCTCAATCCTTCGTGAGGATCGGGGACACCGCGCGCGGCCGACATTCTTCTTGCGCCAGCAGAGCGCTTTACGTATAAACGCGCTCTCCCGCTCAAGCCCTTTTCTCCATGAACAAGTTCTCGAAACTCGCCTGTTTCCTCCTCATTGGTTCTGCCGTGCTCCTCGCCGGCTGCCCGAAAAAGCCGAAGCGCCCGGACCCGAGCGCGACCCAGTACGGCCAAGGCGTTGGCGAGCTGAACCAGCAGGGTGTCGATCTCGGCGCTGGCGCCAACGACGCCAGCCTCCAGCAGCGCGCACCGGGCAGCCCCCTCACCGAGGACCAGCTCATCCGTGGCCAGCTCCCCACCATCTATTTCGACTTTGATCGCTCTGCCATCAAGCCCAGCGAGCGCAGCAAGCTTGAGGAGGCCTCCAAGAAGATCGGCGGCGAACTCAAGGGTAAGCAGATCCTCCTCGAAGGTCACTGCGACTGGCGCGGCACCGCCGAGTACAACATGGGCTTGGGCGACCGTCGCGCCAATGCCGTGAAGGAATACCTCGCCAAGCTCGGTGTCGAAGCCGTCCGTCTCGAGCCCCTCTCCAAGGGCGACCTCGATGCCAAGGAGAACGCCTCAAGCGAAGAGATGAACAAGGATCGCCGCGTCGAGATCGTTATCATCAAGTAATCGATCCTCCAGTTTTCCAAAACCAAGCCCCGGTCCTCCGACCGGGGCTTTTCGTTTCCAGACGCCCGCCATGCCCAACCACGCACAGCAAATGCACTATCCCCCCCAAGCTGTCCTGCCGAAGCTGCAGCCGGAGAGGCGAGCCGCGGAAACTCGCCATGTGACGTCAGACTCAGTGCTGGCGAATCTGGATACTGCCAGCCGCCACCGCGCCCGAGTCTTAGGGGGCCGTGCAATGCGACACTCGCAGCAACAAGGAGAGTCCAAGCAGTAGCGGCCGCCCCCCGATTCCTTCGGCGTCTCTCGTCCAACCGTCGAGGGCCGGGAGCTGGCAGGCCGGCCATGACCTCAGCCGACAAAAAACCCTCCGGCTTGAGACCGGAGGGCAAATCGTGACTACGAAGTCGTTACGACGGCTTACTTCTTGGTGCCGCGCTTGAACTTCGAGGTGAACTTCTCGACGCGACCGGCGGTGTCGACCAAGCGCTTCTCGCCGGTGTAGGCGGGATGCGAGTCGGACGTCACGTCGCGGAGCACCAGATAGTATTCCTCACCGTCGATGGTCTCCTTGCGCTGGGACTTCATCGTCGACTTGGTCAGGTGCTTATGACCGGTGGAAACGTCCACAAAGCAGACGTTGTTGAGCGTGGGATGGCCTTCGGCTTTCACGGCGAAAAAGAGGGTTGGATTAACCTTGGCGCGCCTTGTAACGCGGGTCGGTCTTGTTGATGACGTAGAGACGGCCGCGACGACGGACAACCTGACAGGCGGGATGGCGCTTCTTCGCGGACTTCAGGGACGAGACGACTTTCATAGGAAGCCGCCGACGACACCGGACACCTCCGGCACTGTCAACCTTCGTTTTACGAAGTTTGTGCCATCGCGCGATTCGATCGCCGATCCACCGCGATTACCCGTGCCGATGCCCCACCGCAGTCCCGGTCGCACACTTGCCACCCCTCTCTGGCCCGCGCTATCAACGCGCCATGCCCGCCGCTCTCGCCGATCTTGTCGCCCACTGCCACCAACGCCTCGGGCTCCCGGCCTTCCCCGACTTTCCCGGCGCGTACAACGGCCTCCAGCTCGAGAACAACGGTCGCGTCACCCGCATCGGCGCTGCCGTCGACGCTGGCCTGCACACCTTCATCGCCGCGGCCGCCGCCGGCGTCGATTTCCTCCTTGTCCATCACGGTATGTTCTGGGATGGCGCCCGCCCCCTCGTCGGCGCCCAACGCGAGCGTCTCCACATCGCCTTCACAGCCAACCTCGCCGTCTACTCCGCCCACCTTCCGCTCGATGCACATCCCGAGCTCGGCAACAACGCCCTGCTCGCCCGCACTCTCAGTCTGTCGCCACTCCGCGGATTCCTCCCACACCAGGGAATCGGCGTCGGTCTGGTCGCCTCCGCGCCCGCCGACCGGGCCGAGCTCCGCGCCCGCCTGGAGCAGCGTTTCCCGGGCGGCGTGACCGCGCTCGAGTTCGGCCCCGAGCACCCGCGCGAGGTCGCCATTCTCACCGGCAGCGGCATGAGCGCACTCGACGCGCTCGCCCCCGCCGGGCTCGACACCCTCGTCACCGGCGAGCTCAAGCAATCCGCCTTCAACCGCGCCCAAGAGGAGCGGCTCAACCTCTACCTTTGCGGTCACTACGCCACCGAGACCTTCGGAGTACAGGCACTGTCCGCCGAGCTCGCCACCCGCTTCGACCTTCCTTGGACCTTTCTCCCCAGCGATTGCCCACTCTGAACGAAGAGTGAGTCCGCGACGCCGCAGCAAGCCACCGTCGCCGTGGAATAGATATCCCCACCGCGCAACTGCCTGCTTGCGCCCCACGCGCCGACGGACACCAACACCCAAGCGCGGTACACCTGCTTGCTTCACAGCGTCGTCTTGCCTCCGCACCTCCGTGCCCTCACTACTCACGCCATGAAGAAGCTCGCCATCCTCAACGGTCCCAACCTCGACCGCCTCGGCAAACGCGAACCCGCCGTCTACGGCAGCGCCACGCTCGCCGATCTCGAGCGTGACCTGCGCGCCGCCTTCGCCGGCAAGCCCGTCGAGCTTGAGTTCTTCCAGAGCAACCACGAGGGAGCCCTCATCGACCGCATCGCCTCTCTGGCCGACCGCCAGTTCGACGGCTTCGTCATCAACCCCGGCGGCCTCACGCACACCAGCGTCGCCCTGCGCGATTCCATCGCCGGCTCCGGCCTGCCCGCCATCGAGGTCCACATTTCCAACGTCCACGCACGCGAAGAATTCCGCCACAAGTCGCTCACCGCGGCCGCCTGCATCGGCGTGGTCGCCGGCCTCGGGCTCTCCGGCTACCGCGCCGCGCTCGAATTCCTCGCTACCCGCAGCTGAGCCACCCTTCCTGTGCCCGCCACCTCGCCCGCCTCGGACGAGCCCGCTTGGTTCGTCTGCCACACCAAGCCGCGCTGCGAGAAAAAGTTCGCCGCGCTGCTCACTCGCGAATCCTTCCGCCACAGCCTGCCGCTCGTCGACAGCGAGCGCCGCTACGGCAACCGCATTCGCAATTTCACAAAGCCGCTCTTCCCGAGCTACGTATTTGCGCAGGTCGATCCCCTGCGCCGCAACCGGCTCTTCCAGCAGGACCTGATCGTGCGCCTCATCCCTGTGCGCGACGAAGTGTCGTTCCTCGCCCAGCTCGCCGCCGTCGAGGCGCTCGTCGCGTCCGGACTGGAAGCCACGCTGCATCCGCTTCTCCGGCACGGCGCCCGCGTCCGCGTCGTCAGCGGTCCGCTCAAGGGTGTCGAGGGGATGATCGAGAACCCGCACTCGCCCAAAGGCATCGTCATCTCGATGGACGTACTCCAGCAGGGAGTGCTCGTCGCCGTGCCGCTCGCCGACCTCAAGCTCCTGCCCTGCTGAGCCGACGCAACGCGCATCACGCCGCTTGGCGTGCAAGGCTACGTCTTGCATGCCAACCGACCTCGAAGTCGCTGTTAAGCCTCGCCGCCGCTGAGAAGCGCCGCGATGTCGGGGATATGCTCCACCCTCGTGCCTCCGCGCTTGCGGGCGAAGTACTTGTCGTTCTCCGCCTTGGCGGCCTCGATCTCCTCGTCGGTCTCGTCGGCCAGCGCGATATCCTCGTCGAATACCTGGGAAACGCGGCGCGCCTCGGGCACGAGCAGCACCGCAGGGTTCTTGAGCTGGTCGCGCCTAACGATCTCGAAGAGGAACGGGCAATACTGCTCGCGGTAGCGCTTCTCGAAACCGTTGATCCACTTCTGGTCGATGCCCTCGACACGCGTCAACAGCACCACATCGGCGTAGTGCACGCAGGCGTCGTACCACGGCTGGGCCTCGGGTTTGGCGAAGAGCAACGCCGCATCGGCAATGAACAGCACGCGCGCCAACCGCAGGTCGCCGCGCACCAGAAGCAGCTCCCTCAGAGCCTCGATCTGGTCGACCGGGTTGCCTCGTCCGTCAGCCACGAGGAACAGGTGAGTTGTGCCCTCGGGCACCTCGAACTCGATCTCCGGTTTCGCCCAATGCCAGCGCCCGATCGCCGCACCGCTCTTCGCAAGCACGGCATCACCGGCGGCATCCGCAGCCTCGGCATCGCCGAGCAAGACCGCCGCGCGATCATCCGGCATCAGACCTTCGGAGACGAGATCGGCAAGGACCACGCGGCGCTTCGAGCCGGCGCAGCCGAGGATGAGATAGAGGTCGACAGGCATGATTTGTGTGGGGATTGCGCCGTGTTCAGCGGCACGTCGCGCTCAGGCCCGCAGCGCCCTGCTTTGCGCATATTGCCGCATCCAGTGGTCCACGAGGACGAGCGCCGCCATCGCCTCGACGATCACCACAGCGCGCGGCACCACGCAGGGATCGTGGCGTCCGCGACCGATCAGCTCGGCCGGGTTGCCCTTCAAGTCCACCGTCTTCTGGGGCTTGAGGATCGTGGCGGTCGGTTTGAAGGCGACGCGGAAGACAATCTCCTCGCCGTTGCTGATGCCACCCTGGACGCCGCCAGAGCGGTTGGTCTTCGTGTGGATGACGCCGTCCTGGGACTCGTAGAGGTCGTTGTGCTCGGAGCCCTTCAGCCAGGACCCCACGAAACCGCTGCCGATCTCGAAACCCTTCGTCGCCGGCAGCGACAGCATCGCCTTGGCGAGGTCGGCCTCGAGACGGTCGAACACCGGCTCGCCCAGCCCTGCCGGCACGTTGCGGATACGGCACTCGATCACGCCTCCGACAGAGTCACCCTCGGCACGCACGGCCTTGATCCGCTCGATCATCGCGGCAGCGGTCGCCGGATCGGGACAGCGCACGGGCGTGGCCTCGACCTCGGCCAACGTCGGGAAACGGGAAAGCTCCGGGGCGGCGATGTTGTGGATCCGCGTCACGAAGGCCCGGATCTCCACCTCGCCGGCACGCGCCAGCAGCTTGCGCGCGACGGCTCCGGCGGCCACGCGCGCGATCGTCTCGCGCGCCGAGGAACGCCCGCCGCCGCGGTGGTCGCGGATGCCGTACTTGGCCTGGTAGGCGAAGTCGGCGTGCGAGGGGCGGAACTTGTCGCGCATCTCGTCGTAGGCACCGGGCCGCTGGTCGGTGTTGTGAACCAGCATCGCCAGCGGCGTACCGGTCGTCAGCCCCTCGAACACGCCGCTGAGGATGGAGACCTTGTCCTCCTCCTTGCGCGGGGTGACGATGTCGCTCTGCCCCGGGCGGCGCCGGTCGAGCTCGGCCTGGATCTCCTCGGCAGTTATCGGCAGGTTCGGCGGGCAACCGTCGATGACGACGCCGACGCCGCCCCCATGGCTCTCGCCCCAGGTGGAGATCGTGAAGAGTTTGCCGAAGCTGCTGCCCATGTTGCCGCGAACGTGCCGGCCGCCCCTCACGCCCGCAAGCGCGGAGTCGCCGCCGCCCAGCGTCGCCCGTTGTTTCGCATCGCCAGTACCGCGGCGCCGCACAGCATCGTCGGCATGGAGACCCGCGAGCAGATCGTGGAAAACTGGCTGCCCCGCTACACCGGGCTGCCTCTGGACCAGTTCGGGCAGTACATCCTGCTCACCAACTTCCAGCACTACCTCAACCTTTTCGCCCAGTGGCACAGTGTGCCCATCGTCGGCGCCGACAAGCCGATGGCCAACGCCACCGCCGGCAACATCACCATCATCAACTTCGGCATGGGAAGCGCCAATGCCGCGACGATCATGGACCTGCTCGGCGCCGTCCACCCGAAGGCATGCCTGTTCCTCGGCAAGTGCGGCGGCATCAAGGACAGGCCCGCACTGGGCGAGCTCATCCTTCCGCTCGCCGGTATCCGCGGCGAAGGCACTTCGAACGACTACCTCCCGCCCGAAGTCCCCGCCCTGCCCGCCTTCGCGCTCCAGAAGGCCATTTCCGCCACTGTACGCGACCACGGCCGCGACTACTGGACCGGCACCGTCTACACCACCAACCGCCGCGTCTGGGAGCACGATAAGGACTTCAAGGCGACCCTGCTCCGCACCCGCTGCATGGCCATCGACATGGAGACGGCCACCCTCTTCGCCGTAGGATTCTTCAACCACATCCCCGCCGGCGCCCTCCTGCTCGTATCCGACCATCCGATGGTTCCTGACGGGGTGAAGACCGCCGAGAGCGACCGCAAGTTCGACCCGCGATTCATCGAGGAGCACCTGCGCATCGGCATCGAGTCGCTCCAGCACCTCCGCGACCAGGGCGCCGAAGTGCGCCACCTTCGCTTCGAGCACTGACCCGTGTTCATGCGGATGAGCGCTGAGTGCCCAACAGCCGAGGACAGACGAGGCCTGGTTATTCGATGCCATCCCCGCAGGCGGCGTCTGTAACCCATTCGTGAAATCGGCCCCTCCGGCTGCAGCGCCGCATCGGATCCTCAAGTTCATCCGCGATCTGCCGATGCTAGGGCTCCCGCGAGCGGTCATGCCCGCGGCGCTCGTCGTTCATCCGCCCCCGTTCCTGCATTCCAAAGGAGTTCACCCCATCCCTCAATGAACGTAGTCGCAGGTCATCTCCGCCTCCTGTTGGTGGCGCCCGAATCCGAAACGATCCACGGCCTCGCCCGCGACCTGTTCCTCATCGACGAAAGCATCGAGACGGCCTACCGCTGCGATCCCTCAAGCGCCATCGCTCTGCTTGAAGCGGAGAACTACGACGCCATCGCCGTCGACCTGCGCCTGCCCGCCGATGTCTCCGCCCTCCTGACCGCGATCGGCAACCGTTTTCCAAGACTCATCCGGCTGGTCCTCGCGGACAATCCCACGGACGTCAGCTTCGCGGAAGCCGCACACCTCGCCCACTGCCTGCTTCCACGCCCCTGCGACGCCGGCACCCTCTACGAAGCGCTCGTGGATACCGTCTCCACCACGCGCCGCATGCGCGATCCGGCCCTGTGCGCGGCCGTGGCCGGCATCCTCGCCCTGCCCGAATCGCCTGCGATGCGCCGCGAGCTGCTCGGCCTGCTGTCCGACGACGAGATCTCCGTCAATCAGATCGAGGAAGCCGTCCAGAAGAACCCCGCGTTGTCCGCCAAGCTGCTCCAGCTTGCCAACTCCGCCTACTACGGAGCCCGCGGCTCCGTTGCCGGCACCGGCGAAGCCATATCGATGCTCGGGCTCGACACTGTCCGCGGCATCGTCACCGCGTCACATCTCTTCGAGGCCATACCCGTCACCGGCTTGCGCGACATCCCCGTCTCCGAATTCTGGAACCACTGCGTAACCAGCGCGGTGATGGTCCGCCGCATCGCCTGGCACGTCCGCGCCGGCACCAGCGTCAACCGCGCCGCCTTCACCGCCGCGCTGTTGCACGATGTCGGCAAGATCGTCATGGCCCTCGCCCATGGGGAAGCCTACGCCGAGCTGCGCCGCCGCCATCCCGACTCGCCCGCACGCCCGCTCTGGCAGGAGGAGGAACTCACCTTCGGGCACCACCACGGCACCGCCGGCGCACTTTTGCTGGAGCTGTGGGGACTGCCGCACCTCGTCGTCGAAGCCGTCTCCCTCCACCACACGCCGCATCGCACCGCCGAGAACGCCCTCTCGCCGCTCGCCCTCGTGCACATCGCCAACGCCCTTGTGCACAGCGAGAACCCCGCCCAGCTCTGCGAGGCGAAACTCGACTCGGCCTTTCTGCAGCGCCTCCTGCTTCCCTCCAAGCTCGACCTCTGGCAGACCGCGATCACCGCAACAAACTGAGCCGGGAGGATGCCCGCCGGACGGGAACACGGCACGATTTCTGATGCGGACGCGACGATGTGTGGGGCACATCTGCCACCCCGCCCCGCCAGCCAGGCTCCGCATCCACGAAGCGTCGGCCAGCCGCCGGAAAAACGCGTTGACGCTTCCCCTCGGCAACCGGCGGAATTCCCGCCGTGCCCGAGCTAACTGAAGCGCCGCACGGCGCCACCATCGACTGGGGACGCACCCGCTACCGCGACGCCTGGAGCCGCCAGGATGAGCTCGTCGCCGCGCGGCTGGCCGGCACCGCGCCCGACACGCTCGTGTTCACCGAGCACGAGCCCGTCTTCACCCTTGGCATGCGCAGCGGCGCCGCACGCCACCTCGTGTGGACGCAACCCCAACTCGCCGCCGAGGGCATCGAGGTGGTCGAGACCAACCGCGGCGGCGACATCACCTACCACGGTCCAGGGCAAATTGTCGGCTATCCGATCGTCAGCCTCGACCCCCGCCGCGATCTCCACGCCTACCTACGTTTCCTCGAGCAGGTGCTCATCGACACCGCCGCACGCTACGGACTCGCCGCCGTGCGTCGCGAGGGGAAGACCGGCATCTGGCTCGGCACGCGCAAGCTCGCCGCCATCGGCGTGGCCGTGAAACGCTGGGTCGCCCACCACGGTTTCGCCCTCAACGTCTCCACCAACCTGGGCCACTTCGCCGGCATCGTCCCCTGCGGAATCGTCGACGGCACCGTCACCTCGCTCGCCGCCGAACTCGGCCCGCGATGCCCGTCCTCCGACGAGGTCCGCGCCGCCCTAGCCTCCGAATTCTGGGCACGCTGGCCCCGTTTTCTCGCCGGGCGGGAGTGAGCTCGGGTGCAGCCACTCAGCGCCGCTTGTTGCGTCCGCCGAAACTGTGCTTCGCGAAGGGCTTCGAAGAACCGAACTTCCCTCCGCCCTTGGGCTGCGCCGCGTGCTTTTTCTGCGGCTTCGTCTTCGATTTCCCCTGCAGCGCGGGCCTCGGCTGCTGCACAGCCCGCGGCGCTTCCGTCGCCACAGGGAGCGGGCGCCGCTTCTTCGCGCCGATCACCGCTTCGTACCAGCCATCGTCCTTCGCCTTCGGTTGGCGCGCCTCGACGCCACGCTCGTCGGAGCCTGACGGCGGCGGGACCGCGTTGTAGTCGAAACCTTCCAGCTGCCGGCGCGGAATCTCCGCACGGATGAACTTCTCGATCGCCTGCACCGCACCGCGTTCGCGGGGGGTGAACAGCGTGAACGCGTCGCCCTTCGCATCGGAGCGTCCGGTGCGTCCGACGCGGTGCACATAGTCGTCGGGCGTCATCGGGATGTCGTAGTTGATGACGTGCGTGACATCCGAGAGGTCGAGCCCGCGCGCAGCGATGTCGGTGGCGACGAGAATCTCGTAGTAACCGTCCTTGAAGCCTTCGAGCGCGGCCTTGCGCTGTCCCTGGCTGCGGTCGCCGTGCAGGACCGCCGCGGAGTGGCCGCCCTGCTTGAGCCGGGCGACGATGCCGTCGGCGCCCTCCTTCGTGCGGGTGAAGACAATCACGCTGCGGTACTCGGTCTTGTCCAGTAGCGCGAGCAAGAGGCGGAATTTCAGCGGTCCGGGGACAGGATACAGCGCGTGATTGACCGATTCCGGCACCGTGAGCACCCGGCCGATGCTGATGCGCACCGGCTCGCGCAGGGCGAAGCGCGCAACCTCCTCGATCTTCCCAGGGATTGTCGCAGAGAAGAACAGCGTCTGGCGTCGCGCGGGGCAGCGGCCGACGATCGCCTTCACGTCCTCGATGAAGCCCATGTCGAGCATCCGGTCGACCTCGTCGAGCACGAGCACCTGCAGCGCGTCGAGCTTCACCGAATGGTCGTCGATCAGTTCCAGCAGGCGGCCCACCGTCGCCACGACGATGTCGGCGCCGTCGACGAGCGCGGAACGCTGTTTGCCATAGCCGACGCCACCCTGGACGAGGCAGACATGGAGATCGGTAAACTGGGCGAACTCGCGAAAGGCGTCGGCGACCTGCTGCGCCAGCTCGCGCGTCGGCTCAAGCACGAGCACGCGGGCGCCACCACCGCGGTGGGGCCCGAGGCGGTTGATGATCGGCAGCGCGAACGCCGCAGTCTTGCCCGTGCCCGTCTGCGCCGAGGCGATCACGTCGCGTCCGGAGAGCACCGCGGGGATCGTCTCCACCTGCACGGGAGTCGGCGCGGTGTAGCCCTTCGCCTGCACAGCGCGCAGGATGCTGGAATAGAGTCCGAAACGGGAAAACGGCATGCCTGCGAATGGAGGTGGAAGGAAGCGCAACGCGAGATGAAAGTGTCGGGGCAGAGGACGAAAGCAGTGGCCGGCGCCGCTCCACGAAGCCGGCCGGATACGAATGTGAGCACGGGCAGAGCGACCTATCGATCCTCGCGTGCGGAGCCGCCACCTTCGTAGCGAAGTTCGTGAGTACTTCGGCAGTCCGATCCCGGACGAAAGCCTTGGCGGCTTTCGCTACGCGCTGCATCGGCAGGCTCAGTCCTCCTCGCGGCGGGGAACGTAGTCGGGACGCGGAGCCTTCTCCTTGCCGATCAGGTCGAAGTGGATCGGGCAGCCATTGAGGCGGAACTCCTCGATCACGCCGCTCTCCAGATACCGGCGGTACGACTCGGTGAGCGACATCGAGGTGTTGCAGAAGATCTTGATGCGGTATGGGCGGTTGCCGGTCTGCACCGCGTAATAGGCGCGGAAGCGTTTCCCGCCCACCGCTGGGGGCGGCACGCTGTCGGTGAGGCGGATGATCACCTGGTTGAGCTTCGCGGTGGGCAGCTTCTTGTCCAACGCCTGGTCGATGCGACGGGCGGCGGCGAGCATGCGCTCGACCGCGAAACCCTTGAGGGCGGAGATGAAGACCAGCGGCGCTCCCGGGGTGAAGAACAGCTCGCGCGCAGCGGCCTCGGTGTACTTCGCGCGGTACTCGCCCTCGTTGGCGTAGCCGCGCAGGGGCTTGTCCTTGAAGGCGTCCTGCGCGAGGTCCCATTTGTTCACGAGGACGACGCAGGGCTTGTTGGCCTTCACGATCTCGGCGCCGATGGCCTTGTCCTGCTTTGTCACGCCGTCGAGCGCGTCGAGCACGAGGTAGACGATGTCGGCGTTCTGGAGAGCGTCGATGGAGCGAACGCGGGAGAAGTACTCGACCGGCGAGGCGAGCTTGGTGTTGGTCTTGATGCCGGCGGTATCCATGAGCCGGAATGGCCACTTCTTGCCGTCCTCGGTGGTAAAGGTGAAGTCGAGCTCCACGGCATCGCGCGTGGTGCCGGCGATGTCGCTCACGATCAGGCGGGGCTGGTCGAGCAGGCGGTTGGCCAGCGAGGACTTGCCCACATTGGGGCGGCCGACGAATGCGATCTTGAGCGGGTTGTCGGCGGTGCGCTCGCCGCCAACTTCGACGGCGACGACCGGAGCCGGCCCGAGGTGCTGCGCGATGGCAGCGCGGAGGGCTTCTTCCCCGTGGCCATGCTCGGCGGAAAGGTGGACGAACTGCTCGAAGCCGAGCCGCTTGAAGGGGTTCACCGGCGCGGGCAGGTCGGGGTTGTCGCTCTTGTTGAGAACGACAAGCACGGGCTTGCCGCTCTTGCGCAGGAGCTTGGCGACCTTGTCGTCGAGCGGGTTCTCCGACTCGCGCGCGTCGACGACGAAGAGGATGAGCGAGGCCGTCTCGATGGCGAAACGCGCCTGCGCCTCGACGGCGGGGATGAGCTTATCGGGCGTGGTCTTCGGGTCGAGCCCAAGGCCACCGGTGTCGAGGAGCATGTAGTCCTTGTCGACGGTGGCGGAGACGATGTCGCGCGTGATGCCGGCCTCGTCGTGCACGATGGAGATGCGCCGGCGGACCAGCCGGTTGAAGATGCGGCTCTTGCCGACGTTCGGGCGACCTACAATGGCGACGATGCGGGACATGCGCCGGGACAATCCACAAGCCCCCGCCGCTGGGCGAGGAGAATGTTTTTCCGCTGCGCCCGCCCAGCGGGCTCCGGCAGCAGCGCACATTGCTGGAATGCAGACGCGCCTGGCAGCCCCGAGCCCTACCGCTTCGCGGCGAGCTCCTGCACGTACTTCTCGATCCGGTCGCAGGCCTCGCCGATATGCTCGTAGCTGGTGGCGAAGCAGGCGCGGACGTGGCCCGCGCCGTTGGTGCCGAAAGCGGTGCCGGGGACGACAGCCACGTGTTTGCTCTCCAACAGGCCGACGGCGAAATCCTTGTCGCTCAGCCCAGTGCCACCGACGTACGGGAACGTGTAGAACGACCCACGCGGTGTGTGGCACTTCAGCCCGATCTCGTTGAAACGGCGGACGATGAAATCGCGGCGGCGGTGGTACTCGGCGCGCATCTTCAGCACCTCGTCCCAGCCGCGGGTAAGCGCCTCGACGGCAGCATCCTGGCTGACGATGGAGGCGCACATCATCGAGTATTGGTGGACCTTCATCATCGCCTCGATGAGCGGTGCCGGGCCGCAGGCGTAGCCGATGCGCCATCCGGTCATCGCAAAGGCCTTGGAGAAACCGTGAAGGAAGATCGTGCGGTCGCGCATGCCGGGCAGGCTCGCGATGCTCACGTGTTCGCCGTCGAAGGTGAGCTCCGAGTAGATCTCGTCGCTGAACACCAGCAGGTCCTTCTCGATGGCGAACTTCGCGATCGCCTCGAGCTGGGCACGGGAGCAGGTGCCGCCGGTCGGGTTGCACGGCAGGTTGAGCATCAGGATACGGCACCCCGGCTGCCAGGCGGCGGCGAGCGCCTCGGCCGTGAGCGCGAAGTTGTCCTTGGCGAAGGTCGGCACCGGGATGCCCGTGCCGTGCACCAGCGTGACGCTGGGATGGTAGCTCACGTAGCAGGGTTGGTGGTAGAGCACCTTGTCGCCCGGGTTCATGAACGCCCGGAACGCCAGATCCAGCGCCTCGGATACGCCCACGGACACCAGCACTTCGTTCTCGGGCCGGTACTCGACGCCGAAATGCTCACCCACGTAGGCGGAGATCGCGCGCCGCAGCTCGATCAGGCCGAGGTTGGCCGTGTAGTGCGTGCGCCCACGCTCCAGCGCGTAGATCGCCGCCTCGCGGATATGCCACGGCGTGCGGAAGTCGGGTTCGCCGATGCCCAGCGAGATGACGTCGGCGCTCTTCATCTTGGCGACGATATCGAAGAAGTCGCGGATGCCGGAGCGCGGCAGACCGACGACGTGGCGGGCGATGAAACGGGTGGGATCGCTCATGGCGGACAGGCGGCGAGACGGTGGGATGGACGCGGGGCCGTGCGGCGCGACTGCGTTACGGGGAGACCTTCAACTGGCCGTGGTCCTCCTCGGGCTGGTCCATGAGGATGCCGTGCTCCTTGTAGGTGCGGAGCATGAAGTGGGTCGCGGTGGAGAGCACGCCGTCGATCGTCGAGAGGCGTTCGGAGACGAACGAGGCAACCTTCTGCAGGCTCGGGCCACTCACGAAGACCAGCAGGTCGAAGCCGCCGGAGTTGAGGTAGCAGGAGTCGACCTCGTCGAAACGGGCGATGCGCTCGGCCAAGCGGTTGAAACCGCCGCCGCGCTCGGGGCGGATCTTCACCTCGATCACGGCGCGCACGACCCCGGTTTCCTCCTTGGCCAAGTTGAGCACCGGGCGCCAGCCCAGGAAGATGCCCTGCGCCTTCAGCTCGTCGAGCTGGCGGGTGACTTCGGCTTCGGATTGACCCAGCACCTTCGCCATCTGCGCGGGCGTCAGGCGGTTATTTTCCATCAGGAGCTTGAGAACGGGGTTCATGCCGGGTGCGAAACTCGCAGATTCGAGAACGACTAAGCCACTCTTATTTTCAAGGTGGAGGAGCTACTCCGCCCGCGCTGCCGGCCTGGTTTGTGGCAACCTCGCCTCAAGTTGCCCCTGTCGTCGTCCGATAGGGTTTCCATCCCCACCCCGGCCGCGCGATGCGGTCATCCGCTTTTACGCCACACTCCGCCATGCCCTCCGTCCTCTTCATCGAAGACTCGCGCACCTTCCAGCGCCTGATGACCAAATACCTCCCGGAGGACTATGAGCTCACCATCCACGACAACCTCGCGGCCGGATGGGAGGCGATCCAGACTAGGAAGTTCGACTTGGTCATCACCGACTTCATGTTTCCCGACAGCGACGCCTTCGAACTCATCTTCAAGGTCCGCCACGTCCACTCGCCGCAGCAGCTTCCCATCGTCGTCTTCACGAGCGTCGCCGACCGGTTCCTGATCAGCAAACTCTTCGTCGCCGGCGTGAACGCCACCGTATCCAAGCCGCCGCATATCCCCGAGTTCCGCCAGCTCGTCGCCAAGATGATCGCCGAGCCCTGGGTCCAGCGGCCCGAGTTCCCCGCCGAGGACGCCCACCTCATCACCTGGGGCACTGCCGACGAGTTCGTGGTCTTCTGTCCCAACCTGAACCTCTTCACCCGCGCCCCCTCCCAGCAGGCCGCGCTCGAGGAGATGCAGGCGCGTATCCGCGAGCACACGATGGCCGGCGAAAGCATCCCGGTCATCACCACCCCGAAACAGTCGCTTTTCTTCTCGCACATCGAGCCGCCGCCCAACGCGGCGTGAGCCACATCCATCCCGGGGAAACAGCGGTGGGGCAAAACGCGGTGCGCGCCCACCCGAGTCTCGACTGATTGCACATGGCTTCGGTCGCGGAGTAGCCGTCGACGGTCTTTGCGCTTGCCGCAGCTTGGGGCGCTCCGTTGCGTCACGGGCACGTCACTCAACCCCGTTTTCCTCGCGCCATGACCACTCCCGCCTCCATCGAAAACGTCGTCATTATCGGCACCGGCTGCGCCGGCCTCACCGCCGCCGTCTACACCGCCCGCGCCGGTCTCGCCCCGCTCGTGCTTGAAGGCACCCAGCCCGGCGGCCAGCTCACCACGACCTCCGAGGTGGAGAACTTCCCCGGCTTCGAGCACGGCATCGACGGCTACACGCTCACCGACACCATCCGCAAGCAGGCCGCCCGCTTCGGCGCCCGCTATGAGAGCGGCGTCGTCCAGTCCGTCGATTTTTCCGGCCCCGTGAAGGTGCTCCGCACCGGCGAACGCGAGATCCGCGCCCACGCCGTGATCATCGCCACCGGCGCCGCTCCGAGGATGATCGGGCTGCCCGAGGAGATGTCGTTCTTCGGCGGTAAGGGCGTCACCACCTGCGCCACCTGCGACGGCGCGTTCTACCGCAACATGGACGTCATCGTCGTCGGCGGCGGCGCCGCCGCCGCCGAGGCGGCCCGCTTCCACACCCGCATAGCCACGAACGTAACCCACGTCACCCGCCCCCACCCCCAGCGCCCCACGAAGAACATGCAACAGCGCGTCCTCGAGCACCCGAAGATCAAGATGGCGTGGGACTCCGTCGTCGCCGCCATCTCCGGCGATGCCCAGGGCAACGTTGCCGGCGTGAAGCTCAAGAATGTGAAGACGGGGGCCCTCTCCGAAGTTCCCTGCAAGGGCATCTTCGTCGCCATCGGCCACCAACCCAACACCAAGCCCTTCGTCGGCGCCCTCCACACCGACGAAGCCGGCTATATCGTGCCGGAGCGCGGCAGCCAGGTGCGCACCGGCGTCGAGGGCGTGTTCGTCGCCGGCGACTGCGCCGACCACCTCTACCGCCAGGCGATCACCGCCGCCGGCATGGGCTGCCAGGCCGCCATCGAGACCGAGCGCTGGCTCGCCGAGCACGGCGCCTGAGCCGGTCCGATCCGGCGGCGCGCGTAGCGGATTCTCTGGGAATTCGGTGTAACAATCCGTCGGCGACGGCGGAAGTTCGACCTGCACGTTTGACGGCCGCCGGCTGCCGCTCCCATCATCCGGCGGCCGTGCAACCCATCCGTCCCATGCCCGTTCGCCGCTCCGGCATTCGGCGCGCCCTCGTTCCGGGCGCGTTGCTCCTCGGGCTGCACCTTGCCGCCGCCGATCCCTCGCCGGGGCCGGCGCCCGCCATACCGTCCGCCGTCGAGCCCGTCACCAATTTCCAAGCCTACTGGGACCTGCCCATCGCGATCCGCAGCCGCGGCACGGACTATCGCATCGAGGCCGACGTGACCTACTACGACCCGGACTGGGGGCTGCTCTGGCTTCAGGACGAGTCGACGGGGGTTTATTTCAGGGCCGGCCCACGACCGCTGCCGTTCGCTCAAGGACAGCGGATCCGAATCACCGGCCACTTTCCCGCCAACTCCGATCCCACGCTCGACGGCGCTCAGATCGAGTATCTGGGAGACGCCAAGCTCCAGCCACTCATCATTCCGAACTCCGGCTGGATCGCCCAGACCGAGCCCTTCAACAACCGGCTCGTCTCCCTCGAGGCCCACGTCGACAAGCAGGTTCTCACCGACCCCGAGCACCTCCATCTCTTCCTCTCCGCCGACGGCCGTCCGCTCTACGCTTGGGTGCGCGTCGTTCCCGGGGAACCGGAACCCCAGTACGCGCAGACCAATGTCCGCCTGCGCGGCATCTTCACGATCCGCCGCACCACCGATCGCACCCCCGAAGCCATCGAGCTGAAGATCCAGCACCCCTCGCACATCGAGGTGATCAACCACCTCGCCGACGACCCCCGCTTTGCCCTCCCCGTCTCCGCCCTGGCCAACCTCCGCCAACGCGCGTCCGACGCCCTCGTGCACATCGTCGGCAGCGTGCACAGCCAGCAACCCGGCAGCGCCATCGTCCTGCGCGACGACACCGGCCAGATCGAGGTGCTCAGCGGCCAGTCCCTGCCCTGCCGTATCGGTGAATCCGTGGAAGCAGTCGGCTATCCCGAGATCGTCGGCACCGAATGGAAACTGCGCGCCGGACTCTACCGTCCCTGCAAAGTTGCGCCCGCACCCGGCAGCACGGAAGCCACCCCCGGTCTCTCCAGCATTCACCTCGCCGCCCGCGTGCTCGCGCTCACCGCCGCCGAGGCCGAACGTCGCTACCCCGTCGAGCTCGCCGGTGTCGTCACCTGGGCGCACCCCGACGCCCCCTTCTTTTTCATACAAGATTCCAGCGGCGGCATCGGAATCCTGCGAGGCGCCGATCCGGCGCGCACCTACCAGCCCGGCCGCAGCGTCGTCGTGCGCGGCGTTTCCGGCATGGGCAATTTCGCCCCGGCAGTCGTCGCCGAGAGCATCCAGAAGGACGGCGACATGCCCCTCCCCCGCGCCGAGTCCATCTCCTTGGAGCACGCCCTCACTGGTCGCGCCGAGGCACAGCTCGTCGAACTCGCCGGTCTGGTCCGCGCCATCCATCGCGGATCGCCCTGGAACCGCCTCGAGCTCACCACCTCCGCCGGCGATTTCTTCGCGCTGCTTCCCGCCGCCGACACGCTCCCCGATGTCGTCGGGGCGGTCGTCCGCGTCCGGGGCGTCTGCGCCGCCGAGACCGACGCCCAGCGCCGGCTCCACGGCATCCGGCTCTGGGTCCGGTCCCCCGAGGATATCCAGATCGAGGAGCCGGCGCCGCGCGATCTCTTCGCCCTGCCGGCCGAATCCCTGGCCGAGCTCGGGCGCTTCGGCGCGCCCCAGAGTTCGTCCCGCCGTGTCCGACTCTCCGGCACAGTCTTGGCCCAACTTCCCGGCCGTTGGATTCAGATCCAGGATGGCGACATCAGCCTGCGCGTCCTCGCCCGTGACCCCGCCACGTTCGCACCCGGCGAGCGCATCGAGGCCGTAGGCTATCTCGATCGCAAGGGCGGCCGCCGCGTTCTGCGCGAAGCCGTCTGCCGCACAGCCGGCACCGGCCGGTCACCTGTCCCGGTGAGCTTTGCCGGCAACGCGTCAGCCGCTCCGGAACTCGACGGCCGCCTCGTCGTCGCCGAAGGACAACTGCTCAACGTGATCCGTGCCGGCGGCGAAACCCGTCTGGATATCCTCGCCCCCGGCGGCGTGTTCGCCGTCGTCGCCGAACAGCCTGTCGCCGAAGGCTGCAAACTGCACAGCGACATCGCGATCACCGGCCTCATGGATGTCGTCTACGACGAGCATGGGCAGCCCGCCGGGTTCCATGTGCGCCCGCGCGCCGCCTCCGATGTGGCGCTGCTGCACAGTCCCTCGTGGTTCACGGCGCGCCGGCTCCTCGGCATCGCCGCCACGCTCGGCCTCGGCGTCGGACTGGCGCTGCTCTGGGTCGCCGCCCTGCACCGCCGCGTCAAACAACAGACCGACCAGATCCGCGAACAGATGCGGCGTGAAGCGCACCTCGAGGCGGAGCTCCAGCGAGCCACCCGCCTCGAATCCCTCGGCTTGCTCGCCGGCGGCATCGCCCACGATTTCAACAACCTGCTCACCGTCATCATCGGCAACCTTTCGATGGTCACCCTGGGCTCCGACCTCGAACCGGAGGCCAAGGGCCACGTGAGCGCCGCCAGCCGGGCCACGCTGCGCGCGCGCGATCTCACCCAGCAGTTGCTCACCTTCGCCAAGGGCGGTTCTCCGGTGCGCACCGCCCTCTCACTGGCCGAACTCGTGCAAGAAGTCGCCGATTTCGTGCTACGCGGCACCGCCGTCGACTGCGAGTTCACCTACGCCTCCGACCTCTGGCCCGCCCACGTCGACAAGAGCCAGATCAGTCAAGTCGTCCAGAATCTGGTCATCAACGCCGTCCAGGCCATGCCTCAAGGCGGCCACATCCGCATCGATCTGTGCAACGAGGAGGTCGCCCCCAACGCCAGCCGGCTGCTCGCGCCCGGCCGGTACCTCCACATGACCATCGCCGACACCGGCTCCGGCATCGCTCCCGATGTGCTTCCCCGCATCTTCGACCCCTACTTCACCACCAAGAAGACGGGCAACGGCATCGGGCTCGCCACCGTCTTCTCGATCGTGCGCAAACACGGTGGCCACATCACCGTCGAATCCACCGTCGGTACCGGCACGACCTTCCACCTGCACCTGCCCGCCAGCGACGAGCCCCTCGGCTCTGCGGTCCCCCGGCAGCTGACCGTCGATACGGCCACGCTCTCCGGCCGTGTGCTGCTCATGGACGACGAGCCCGACATCCGCCGCCTCGCCGCGCAGATGATGCAGCACCTCGGCCTCGAGGTGCACAGCGTGGCCGATGGTGCCGCCGCCGCCGCGGAATACGCCCGCGCCCTGCGCGACGGCCGCCGCTACGACATCGTCATCCTCGATCTCACCGTGCCCGGTGGCATGGGCGGCCTGCAGGCCCTCCGGCTCCTGCGCGAGACCGACCCCGAAGTCTGCGCCGTCGTCTCCAGCGGCTACTCGGAGGACGAGGTCATGGCCGCCTACCGCAAGCACGGTTTCCGCGCCATCGTCTCGAAACCGTACGGGATCGACGAGCTCGCCAGCACGCTCCGCCCCCTCCTGCGCGACACCACCGCGCCGTCCGACATCCACGGCGCCGGCACGATTCCGTGATCACGGAATCGAGACACACGCCGCACCACGCTCAGCTCCGCGGACGAGCTTCCGCCAGCGCGGCCACGCGGCCGTCGCGGGGCAGCAATATGTAGCGACCGACGATCGGCACCTCGACTCCGCGATTGCGATCCCGCACGACAATCTCCAGCACCCATTCGCCCAGTGGATCATTCTCCTCGCCGAGCATCGTCACGACGAACTCGGCCAGATAGATGTGGGACTTGCGTCCGGCATCCTTCCGCCGCAACGCGCACACCTCTCGGTGCACCGTCACCTTCCCATTGGGACGCACGGTGCGCACATCGCATGTCACATTCACACCGCCCGCGGTGTCCGGCATCGGGTTGGTCAGGAAAATCAACGCCCACACCTTGCCACCCACGCGCAGGGAATTCAGCCGCGCCGGCTTTGGCATTTCGTGCAGCAACGCCCCGCGATGGGACTTCCACCGCGAATCCGACGTGATGACCACCGCCGCGCCGAACCCGTCCTTCATCCGGCTCCACTCGCAATCCTGCGTCTGCGCGGCCCGCGTTGCCGCGGCCGGCTGCTTCGGCGCACCGGAAGCAGGCAACGCCGCACAGGCGGCGACGATCAGACATAAGGCGAGTAGACGGATAATCCACATGGTTTGCAGAGCGAAAACCCGCACACTCCGGGTATTCCGTTTCCCTGTACCAAGGGCAACGCGGGCCTCGGCCGAGGCAAGGATTAACATCCCGCTCACATACCGCCCGCGCGGCGCCGTTTCGGTTCACTGACAGGATACGCGGTGGACGGTGGGCACAGGCCGCTCAGTGCAACAGGTACTCGCCCTCGATCCGCGCCACGCCGCAACCGCCGATGCGCAGACCTCCGTCCGCCGCGTCGGCGCGGATCGTGACCAGGTTTGGCGCCACGCGATCCGGGCCCTGTTCGATGGCGAGGGTCTCGCCCGTCCATGCCCCGTTGCGCCGCAGCCAATGCGCGAGCGCGGCGTTGCCCGAGCCCGTCGCCGGATCTTCGAGATAGCCGAACGCCGGAGCGAACACCCGCGTGCGCAGTTGCCGGTCCTTCAAGTGCGTCTCCTCCGTGTAGAGCACCGCCACCTCGAAACCGGTGCCGTCGGCCAACGCGCGCAGCGCTGCGTAGCTCGGTGCGCAGGCGATCAAGGCATCGAGCCCGGTCACCGGCACGAGCAGGCATTTCTGGCCGCACTCGCAGACAGGCAGCCGGGTGTCGGGGCCGATCTCGTGGCGGTTGAATCTGCCCACCGATAGTCCAAGCGCCGCGGCAGCCTCGCTGGCCAGCACGCGGATGTCGGGGTACGCCGGCTCGGGCGCCGCGATGTAGACGCAGCCCTCGGCCCCGATCCGATTCTCGACATCCAGCCGCCCCTTGCTTGTGTTCAGCGCGAGCCGCGGCAGTCCCCGGAACTCGGGCACGGCGGAAAGCAGGTGGTACATCGAGGCGACAGTCGCGTGGCCGCAGAACGGCACCTCGCGCTCGCAGGAGAAATAGCGCAGCGCCAGTTCGCCCGGGCCGACCGGCCGCGCGAAGGCGACCTCAGTCACGAAGCCCGTCGCCGCCACCTGCGTGGCCAGCCGCTGCATCTCGGCGTCGCTCGCCGTGTCGTCGGACCGGAGCAGGACAAGCCCGGCGGGGTTGCCGGCGGAGGCGCCGGTGGTGAACGCGTCGAGTTTCCAGAATTTGAAGCGCTTCATGAGTGTTCGGGGTTGGCGGACAAAATTCCGCAGACAACAGAAGGAAACGAAGGGAACGAAGAGTCCCCGGACAAAGGGGAAGCGACGTCCGGGCGGAGCTGGGATTTGTCGTCACCGGACGGGTGACGGCTACGGCCACGATTGCGGTCCTCCTGTTCGTTCATGCTTCGTTCTCTTCGTTGGCTTCTGTCGGTTCCGACTGCGCAGCGGGATGAACGGCACAATCCTCGCCTCGGCACAGTCCGATCGCGATAAACAAAAGGACCGGCCGAAGCCGGTCCTTGGAGAAAACGGAGCCGTTTGGCGCGGCGCTCAGACCTTGCCGCGGCGCTCTTCCAGCTTCGTGCGGATCTCGGCCATCTTGGCCGGCGTGAGCGGGAAGAAGTAGATCATGACCAACGCCAGCAAAATTCCGATGATCGGAACAACCGCCAGCAGGAAGCGAATCATGAAGATGGTGTGGGGGGTCTGGTTGCCGCCAAGCGCGGCATCGAAGCCGGTGGCGCTCAGGATGATGCCGGAGGCGCCGGCACCGATGGCCATGCCGACCTTCATGATCCATGAGCCGCAGGCGGTGAAGGCACCCTCGCGGCGCTTGCCCGTCTCGATCTCGTCGTAGTCGATCACGTCCGCACCAATCGCGCCGTCCAGCATCCAGAATCCGGCACCGGTGAAGGCGATGAGGCCGGAGGCAAGCGGCTGCAGCCACGGGCGGGTCGGGTCGTAGAACCACCAGGTACCGATGAACACCGCGATTGCGGTGCCGAGCACGGCCATGATGCCACCGCGTTTGCCGAGGCGGTTGGAGATGAACGCAAAAACAGGGATGCCGCAGAATCCGAGGACCATGCCCGACACGCCCATCCAGAAGTTCCAGACGGCGCCGGCGGCGTTGTCGCCTTTGCAGACGTAGTAGATCGTGTCGTAGTAGCCGAGCGAACCCACCATGCTGGTACCGATCGCATAGGGCATCTTCATGAGAAGCTGCATGCGGAATGGCTTGCACTTCAGCGTCAGGTAGATCGTGTCCTTCAGCTTGATCTTCTCCTGCTTGCGCGCGACGACCTGGCCGTAGTAGCGCTCGCGCAGCACGAAGAACATGACGATCGCGCCAACGATCATCAGGAGGCCGAGGATCGAGCAATAAACCTGCGCGCCGAGGAGGATGTTCGGCTTGGTGCCATCGGGGGCCTTCGCCCAGCCCTCACCAGACGTGAACAACTGGCCGAGCTTCTGGAAAACGTTGCCGCCGGTGGCGCCGACCCAGATCGACATCGTCATGAACTGCGCCGCGAAGAACAGGCCGAGCTCGGGGATCTTCTGCACCGCGTTGCGGTACGACCAGACGCTCGTGCGCTCGTTGTAGTCGGGCGTCATCTCCTGGCCGAGGCTGTTGTACGGCATGTTGATGCAGCTCATGATCGGCAGATAGAGCGCCGAGGAGCCGATCATGAACCAGAAGTAGTTGGAGATCTCCTTGCCGAAAAGAGTCGTCGTCCCCCAGCCCGGCGTGACCGCCAGCAACAGCGGCAAGCACAGACCAGCAAGGATGCCACCGACGAGGATGAACGGCCGGCGACGGCCCCAGCGCGTGCGGGTGTTGTCGGAAATCCAGCCGAAGAGAGGATCGGAGATCGCGTCGAACACGCGGTTGAAGAACAGCGCCACACCGATCAGCCACGGGGCGACCCCGAGGAAGATGTTGAAAACCTGGAACCCAAGGTTCGGGTACAGCCAGTGGCCCCACATATCGTGGAAAGTGCCTAGGCCATAGGCGATCTTTTGTCCTCTCGGGACTCGGTCCTCGGGAGGTACGGTATGTGTCTGCTGCGGTGTCTGCGTTGCGGTCTCTTGCATGGGCGGGGGGGGAGTTTGG
>CAZXHR010000052.1:0-22862 GCA_964640465.1 uncultured Opitutaceae bacterium | reverse complement strand
TTCCCTGCCGCCTTCACCAAAAATGCACCCAACCCCGGGAATCGTGAGGATTAGGGGACTCCTTTGTGACGGACGGGAGGTGGCCGGACGGTTATGCGGCGCCGATGCGCGAAGCGACGGTCTGGCCGGCGGCCATGCAGTCGGAGAGCGAGATGCCGGTGCGGGAGTTGCCGGCGACGTAGAGCCCGGGGTGGTCGCGTTCGAAGGTGTCGGCCGCGGCGGCGAGGGCGCCGAAGGCGACGGTGTACTTCGGGATTGCCTGCGGTACGCGTGAGCAGTGACGAAACACCGGTGCGCCGCGTACGCCGATCAGCTCGCGCAGCTCGGCGAGAACCATGGCGTCGAGCTTGGCATCGGGCAGCGCGGCGTATTCGGGCTGGCGGCCGCCGACGAAGACGGTGAGGAGCACGTGGCCCTCGGGCGCGCGGCCGGGGAAGAGCGTGGAGGAGAAGAGCGCGCCGAGGATGCGGCGGTCCTCCTTGGCCGGGACGAGCATGCCGAAACCGTCGAGCGGGTGGGCGACATCCTCGCGGCGGAAGCCCAGCGCGAGGCTGGTGACGGACGACCACGGTAGCGCGGCGTAGCCAGAAAGCGGGCGGCCGCCGTCGACGGCGAGTCGGGCGAGTGCGGCGGAGCCGCAGGTGAAGAGGACGGCGTCGAAATCGGCCGTGGCGGGGGCGGAAGGGGAGGGGCCGCTGTCGGTGGCGGTGGTGCCGCCGGCGCGGAGCATGAGTCTCCAACCGGTGGCGACGCGCTCGACGCCGGCGACTTCGGTGTGGAGCCGGACGGCGTCGCCGAGGGAGGCGGCGAGGGCGCGCGGGAGCGTTTCGAGACCGTCGGCGAAGGAGACGAGCCGGGACTTGGTGCGGACGCCGGACTTCTTTTTGGCGCGCATCAGCGCGATGGTGCCGCGGACGAGCGAGCCGTGGTTTTGCTCGAGCCGCCAGAGGCGCGGGAGGGCGTGGCGGACGCAGAGCTCCTCGGGTGCGCAGGCGTAGACGCCGCCGATGAACGGGTTGACGGCGTAGTCGAGGAACTCCTGGCCGACGCGGCGCCGGGCGAAGGCGGCGAGGGTCTCCTCATGGTTGTCGCGGTTCTGGCGGATAAACGGCTCGGCGAGGACGCGGAGCTTGCCGCGGAGTTTGAAGATGGGGGTCGCGATCGCGCCGAGGGGGCCGGAGGGCAGTGCGATGGGGCGGCCGTAGCGGACGATGAAACGTTTCGAGGCGGCGGCGTTGGCGATCTGGAGCTGCGGGCCGAGGCCGGCGCGTTGAAGGAGCGGGTCGAGCGAGGCGTCGCGCAGGAGCGCGGTGTTGGGGCCGCACTCGACCAGCCAGCCGTCACTGCGGAACGTGCGGATGGCGCCGCCGACACGGTCGGAGGCTTCGAATACGGTCACGGAGTGGCCAGCGGCGGCGAGCTCGCTGGCCGCGGTGAGTCCGGTGATCCCGGCGCCGACGATGGCGATGCGTTTCATGGATGGCCGCGATGGAATAGCGTCAGCGTGAGGGCCAGAGATCCTCGCGATCGAGGCGGGCGAGGATGACCTGGGCATTGACGCCGAATTTCGGACCGATGCTGTCGGCGAACTTGCTGCGCAGGTCTTCGGAGAGCTGCCAGTTGGGCATGAACGCCGCGGCTTTTGCGGCGAACTGGTCGAAGCACTCACGGAGTCGCTCGACGGGGACGAGCAGGCGACCTGCGAATTCGTTGGCCTCTTGCTCGATGGCGTAGCGTGGGCCGTCGTTGGCTTTGAAGTAGGCCGCGAATTGGGCGAAGGAGGCGAACTTCACCTTGTTCGCTTGTTCGCGATGGAGCACGAGATGGCCGAGTTCATGGGCGACGGTGAAGCGGAGCCGGTTTTGTTTCCAGACCGGACCCTTTTCCCAAAACACGTAGCTTTCGGCATCGACGTACAGGCCGCTGAAATCCTGGGTGAGCGCCGCTTCGACACGGTATTTAGCTGCGAGGTCGTCGAAGGGGATCACATCGAGCCGGAGCTTGAGCTCGACGACAGTGAAGATGTCGACGGGCAGCGCGGTGCTCCGGTCGCCGAGGTACTGCTGGCGGAAGCGCTCGGCTTCTGTCCAGACGTTGCTCCAGCCACCGTTCATGCGCGGGATTTGGGTTCCGGGCTATGGAGGGCTCGGACGTCCTCGACGAACTGGCGGAGCTGGGTCTCGTCGAGTTCGGCTCCACGGACTGCTCGAAAGAATGCGGGCAACGCTGCGAGGACCTTTTCGTCGGAGGCCAGATCGGCCGGCAGTTCGCTTCGCGATAGGGCGGCGGAATCGAAGAAGTCCTGCTTGGCGACTCCGCGCAGGCCGAAGAACTTGGCCCACGATTCGAGGACTTCGATGTCCTTTGGTGCGGAATTTACGCCACGCTCAAGCTTGCTCCAGTTGCTGGGGTCGAAGCCGAGCTGCTCGCTGCATTGGCGCAACGTGAGATCCTTGCGAATCCGGAGGTCTTTGAGCTGTTCGCCGAAGGTCATGGGAGGTTGAGATGGTGTGGTAAATGATATACCACACGTCAAGATCGGCGAACTGGCGGGCGCTTTTGCAGCGGGTTGCCCTCGCCGCTCCAGTTTTCCTCGGCTGCCGTCCACGGAATCGAAGTCTCCGGGTGCTTCTCGAAGTCGGCGAAGTGTTCCACAACGAGCTGTTTCTCGGCGGTGGAAAAACTGCCGTCGTCGAGCCAGTTGCCGGGTGCGAAACCGTCGAGCTGATCGAGTTATGCGCGGACTTCGCAGTGGTCCTCCGGTTGGATGCGCATGAAGTTAGCGAGGATCTCGGATTTGCTCATCGGTGTGGAAACCGGTAGGCGGCTGGAGCGCGGGATGTGCAGGACCGGTGGTGGCCCGCAATGGAGCAGGCCGGCTACTCTTCGATCACCGGATGATTGGCGGAAGCAAGATGTCAGGGTGTTTAATGACAGACGGCTTGCCGCGTGTCCTTGGTTTGTGCTTCATGCTTTGCGTTGCGGACAGCATCGGCCAATGGCCAAGACTCTCTACGATATCCTTGACGTTCCTCTGGGTGCTTCCGCGGAGCAGATTCGCGACGCTTACTTGCTCCGCAGCAAACTGCTGCATCCAGATCGGTTTGATCCGGCGAAGCAGCGAGCCGAATGGGACCTTGCAAACTCAATGCTCAAGGAACTGAACCATGCATATGGCGTTCTGAGGGATACAACAGCGCGCGCCCGGTATGACGACACGATAACCGGCCAATCAACAAAGACGCAGCCCCAGCAGGAGCGGCGGACGCAGTCATCTCCGCCGAAATCGTCATCTTCGAGGGAGGCACGCAACAATGCTGGGCAGATAAGGGCCGGCCACTCGTTGTTCACCGAACTTCCGCCCGGAGCCCAGCAGCGGCTGATTGAGAGGGTAAAGGGGGAGAATAAGGTTCAATACGCGGTTCGTTTGCGCAGTGGCGACGGGAATGTGTTCTGGGCCGCGGCTGCATGCAGTTGGCTTGTTGTGATGGTATGGCTCGCTTCTTTGAGCCGGTGGTCGAATGACGCGATTCCTTGGGTCTTTGCCATAACCTGTATCGCGGCGCTGATCTTCGGGTTCAACGCTAACCAGATTATTCGATGGTATAGGTCTCCGTTGCGGAGCTGGCTTCTTGTTACTCCGCTCTATGTGGTCAGGACGCACTTCGACAAAGTCTGGTATTGGCCAATCTGGGAACTCTCAGAGATCAACGCTACGCACCATTACTACAATGGATTCTACAGGGGGACGTCGCTCTTCATGGCATTTGGCGGAACAAGAGAGGAGTTCTCAATATGGCGACGCGGGGCGTTTGAATCGCTGCAGGAGGCGTTGCAGGTGTTCTCTCGGAAGAATCGGAGCGCAGTAGCAGCGGAAGACTGGTCGCATTTTTCGACGAACGATGACTTCGCCGGTGCGCGAACCGCTTCAAGTCAGAAAAAGCCTCGGCGTTTCTCGCGGCAGCTTTTCCTGTGCCTTGGGTCCTCATTGTTCGTTTTCGGAGTCACGTTCGTCGCTTGTTTGTTCTCGAACGAGAAGCAGCCGCCGAGCTATGTGCAGCAATCTCAGTATCCCGAGCCGCCGAAACAGTTGTTTTCGGAGCCCCAAGTTCCTCTTCCATCGAGCGGCTCCGTGCGAAGGTTCATACAGGCGGAGAATGTGGCTCCGCTGGAGATTCAGTCTCCACCGGGAATCAACTATCTCGTCAAGTTGGTCGAACTTCCTACGAGGAAGCCTGCATTGACCGTCTTCATCCAGGGCGGGCAGCCCATCAATATCGATGTTCCTCTTGGCACCTATTTGGTGCGCTATGCTGCGGGGAAAGATTGGTACGGCGAAACTTTCCTGTTTGGCCCGGACACCACTTATTCTGAAGCGGACGAGACGTTCATTTTCCAGAAGGAGGGGGATCGAGTTAGCGGGTACACGATCACACTTTTCAAGGTAAGAAACGGCAACTTGCGGACACGGATGATTCCGCCTGGCCTCTTTTGAACGGAGGATGTCGTGGAGTACGCCCGGACGGTTCGGAGAGCCGTCCCTACCTTACGAACGGCGTGCAACGCGCTGTTCGGCTCAGACCGTCTGCGAGAAGCGGGCGGGCTTTCTCGCGAGGTAGGCGTCGAAGGGCATCGCGAGGTTGCGGATGAGGAGGCGGCCGGAATCCGTGACCTGGAGACGGTCGGGGCGGCGCTCGACCAGGCCGTCGGCTTCGGCCTCGGCGAGGGAGGCGAGGGCGTCGGCGAAGTAGTGCGGGAAGTCGATGCCGAGGCGAACGGAGAGGGCGGCGTAGTCGAGTTTCAGGTCGCACATGAGGCGCATGATGACCTCGCGGCGGATGCGGTCGTCGGCGCTGAGGAAGAAGGCCTTGGCGACGGGGCGTTCGCCGCGGTCGACGGCGGCGTAGTAGCGGGAGAGGATTTTCTCGTTCTGGCGGTAGTGGGTCTCCGTCTGCGAGATGGCGGACATGCCGAAGGCGAGGATATCGGCGCCGCCGCGGGTGCTGTAGCCCTGGAAGTTGCGTTGGAGGGTGCCGGCGGCCTGGGCGAGAGCGAGCTCGTCGCCGGCGCGGGCGAAGTGGTCCATGCCGATGCAGGTCCAGTCGCGGGCGGTGAGGGTCTCGACGGTGGCCTTGAGGATCTGAAGCTTCTGCTCAGGCGAGGGGAGGGCGGACTCGGGGATGACCTTCTGGCCCGGGCGCATCCAGGGGACGTGAGCGTAGTTGAAGATTGCGAACCGGTCGGGCTGGAGCGCGAGGGCGCGGGAGAGGGTGTCGGCGAACGAGGCGGGCGTCTGGTGCGGGAGGCCGTAGATGAGGTCGAGGTTGAGCGACTCGAAGCCGGTTTCGCGCAGCCAGTCGACGGCCTGGCGGACGAGCGGCTCGGGCTGGATGCGGTGGACGGTCTCCTGGACGCGCGGATCGAAATCTTGGATGCCGAGCGAGGCGCGGTTTCCCCCGAGCTCGCGGAAGGCGGCGACGTGGTCGCGGGTGAGCCGGCGCGGGTCGAACTCGACGCCGATCTCGGCGTCGGGGGCGAAGGCGAAGCGCGAACGCAGGACGGTGCCGAGGCGGCGGATCTGGTCGGGCGAGAGGAAGTTGGGCGTGCCGCCGCCGAAGTGGAGCTGGACGACACGGCGTGCGGGGTTGAGCGGGGCGGCGGCGAGCTCGATCTCGCGGACGAGGCGGTCGAGGTAGGGCGCGGCCTGGCCGTGGTCGTGGGTGGTGATCTGGGTGCAGCCGCAGAACCAGCAGAGGGACTCGCAGAAGGGGATGTGGAGGTAGAGGGAGAGCGGGCGGTCGGAGCGGTTGTGCGCGTCGATCTCGCGGGCGAGGCGGTCGCGGTCGAACGTGTCCGTGAACTGGGGCGCGGTGGGGTAGGAGGTGTAGCGCGGGCCGGGCTTGGCGTACTTGCGGACGCGGTCGAGGTTGACGGGGAGTGCGGGCATCGCGAGGGCGCGAAGCTACGGCGGGAGGCGGAGCCGGGCCAAGAGGTTTCGCGGGCCCGGCGAACGCGGGCCGGCGGCGATCACGCCCGCTCGGCCGTTGCCGGTTCGGGGACCGCTTGGCTGGCGGGGAGCGTGAGCACGGCAGCGACGAGGTCGGGCGCGCGCTGTTCTAGCGTGAGCGAGGCATCCCTGCCGTAGAGGTGCAGGAGGCGGCCGCGGGCGTTGTCGAGACCGATGTGTGTGGAGGGGGCAGAGGACCGCCCGAGCTTGCCGGGATTGAGGATGGTGAGTCGGAGAAAGCTGTCTTGCCGGGATGCCTCGATGGTAAGTTCCCCGCCGCCGATGCGCTGGGCGATGCCGTGCTTGAGTGCATTTTCCACCAGAGTCTGGAGAATGGCTGGAGGTATAGGATACGCGAGAGTGTCGGCTTCGACGGCCCAGCGGATGCGGAGACGCTCCTCGAAACGCATCTGCTCGAGCGCGAGGTAGCTGCGCACAGTTTCCAGCTCCTGGCCGAGCGTGATGCTCTGCTGCGTGTTGGTGGTGAGGGCGGCGCGGAGAATGTCGGCGAGGAGAGTGACGGCGTCGCGGGCCCGCTCGGGATCCAGGTTGATGAGGGCGCGGAGGGTGTTGAGGCTGTTGAAGAGGAAGTGGGGGTTGATCTGGCTTTTGAGGACGCGCAGCTCCGCCTCCTTCACGGCTGCCGCGAGTTCGAGGCGGGCGCGCTCGGCTTTATGGTAGCCGCGGAAGTAGGCGATGCCGAGGTAGAGACCGGCCCAGCCGATGAAGAGAACGGAGGTCTCGACGACCGGGACGGATAGCGACAACAGCGGCGGGAGCGTCGAGCGGGCGAGCAGCTCCGGAGCGAAGAACGCGGCCAGGCCGTGGGTGAAGCCGGTCATGCCGACGCCCAAGAATGTGATCCAGAGCAGGAGCAGGGAGGTAAAGCCGATCCAGGAATGTCCCCGGTTACGGAGTCGGAGGATCGCGATGCGAAGCAGGTGCGAGCAGATCAAGCCGCCGACGCCCATCGAGACAGGAACGACCCAGAGATGCGGCCGGCTGACGGAGAAGCCGGCGAGCAGGAAGATGCCGCCGACCAGTCCCCAGCCGAGGCACTGCCAGAACCAGTACCAAGGCGAGCCGAACCAGCGGCGCCGCCAAGGGTGGGTGGTGTTGTCGACGGCCAGCGGTCGCAGGGTGAAGCGGGGTTGCATCGGGTACAGGGAGCGTGTGACGCGTGCGCGGACGGCGCAAGATCGGGTGTGGGGCACGGCGACGGCGGTGTGCCGGCTCTTGCCACCGGGAACTGTGGCCGGCAACGTCGGGTCGATGATCGCGATGCGACGCGTTTCCCGAATCGTATTCCGGCTGTTGTGCGGCGCGGCGTTGGCCGCGGGTGCGGCGCGGGCGCAGAATGCCGCCCTGGCGCCGGCGCCGTTGACGATCTCGCTCGAGCTCTCCGAGCAGACGCCGGGCGAGCTGACGCTCGGGCTGACGGCGGCGCAGCATGCTGCGGAGCTGGGGTTCACGACGGCAGCGCGCGAGTCGTACGAACGGCTGCTGGCGCGCAAGGATCTCGCGGCTGCGGTGCGCAGCCGTGCGGCGCTCGGGCTGACGATGGTCGAGTTGTCGGCCGGTCGTATCGAGGCCGCGGAGGCGGCGCTGAATCGCGGCGCCGACCTGCTCGCTCCGCAGACGCGGTTGCGCCGGGCGCTGATCGCGCTGCAGAAACGCGACATGGCCGCGGCAGCGCCGCTGGTGGAGGGCCTGCGGCCGGAGGATGTGCCGGCCGAGGAGGCCGGGTGGGTTTTCGTGGCGCAGGCGATGCTGGCCGAGTCGCGCGGGCAGTACGACAAGGCGCTGGTGGTGTACGGCCAGGCGGAGGGGCGCGCGGTCTCCGAACTGGCGCGGGCGCAGCTGTTGCTGGCTCGGGAACGGGCGCAGCTGCTGTACGGACAGGCGACTCCGGAACAGGAACAGCAGCTGCGGCGTCAGATCGAACAATTCCAGGGGCGCCCGGTGGGTTTCACGGCCGCGGGCCAGCTGGCGGTCGTGCTCGATCTGCTGGGGCGCAAGGGCGATGCGCTGGCCGTACTGGAGCAGCAGCTTCTGCTGGTTCCGGTGACGGAGAACGAAGCCGCCGACCGCCTTCGGCTGTTGCTGGCGCTGATCTCCGGCCCGGATAGTGCGGCGGGGCTCGGCGCGCTGCGGCAGCTTTTCGCGGGTGCGGTGCAGCCGGAGATGCAGCGGATCGCGCTCCAGCTGCTCGCTGGCGTGGTGAACGATCCCGACGCGCGTGCCGCCTTCCGCCGCGAGCTGGACTCGCAGATTGCGCGCCAGCCGGCATCGAAGATCCTCGACGATCTGCTGCTCTACCGCGCGCGGCTGGCGCTGGCGCAGCAGGAGTACGAGCGCGCCGAGGGCGATGCACGGGCGCTGTTGGCCAATTTCCCCGGTTCGCCCGGCCGTGTGCCGGCGCTCAACGTGCTGGTCTCGGTCGCGTGGGAGCTGCGTCGTTACCGCACGGCGACGGAGGCGATCTCGCAGTTGCAGGGCGAGCTCGGCGTGGACCCGCGGCGCGGGCCGTTCGCGGTGTTGTTGGCGGAATCCTATTTCAGGGCGGGCGACTACCGCAACGCGGCCAGCGCCTACGCGCTGGCGCAGCTCGAGCGGTCGCTGCCACCGGGCGTGACGCGCGGCACGCTGATGTACCAGCAGGTGCTCTCGCTACTGCGCGCGGATCAGCCGGCGCAGCTCGAGGAGGCGTTGCAGGCGCTCGACCGGCTGGCGGCGAACCCGGATTTCGACCCGGCCAGCCGCTGGCAGGCCGAGTGGAACACGGTGAAGACGTTGCAGGTGCGCGGGCTGACGGCACGGGCCTACGAACGGCTCGGCGGCGTGCTCGCGGGCGAGTCGTTCGCGCTGGCGGCGCCGGAGCTGAAGCTGCGCATGGCCTGGTTGCAGGCGAAGCTTTCGCTGGAGGCCGGCAAACCGGCCGAGACGCTTGGGCTGGTCGAGAAACTGCTCGCCGGGCCGGCGGCCGACTCGAACACGGCGGTGCCGGCGGCGCTGCGTCAGGAGGCGGCCGGTACGGCGCGGCTGGTGCGGGCGCAGGCGCTGCTGACGCTCGGACGCGAGGCGGACGGCATGGCGGAGCTGGAGGCGTTGCGGCGGGCCTTCCCCGGCAGCGATCCGGCGGTGTACTCGATCATCATCCAGGCGAAGTACCTCTCGGAACGCGGGCAGACGGTCGAGGCGCAGCAGTTGCTTATCGAGCTGGCCGACCAGCACGAGGATAGCCAGTACGCGGCGTACGCGCTCTACGAGGCGGCGGGCAACGCCGAGCGGCGCGGCGAGGACCAGCACTACAAGGAGGCCTGCCGCATCCTGCACGACATGGTGGAGAAGTTCCCCCGCAACGAGCTGGTCTTCTACGCGCAGCTCAAGCTGGGCGACCTGTCGCGCAAGCTCAACGAGTTCGGCACGGCGCAGCTCAAGTACGAGGAGATCCTCAACCGTTTCCCGACACACCGCGACGCGCCACTGGCCGAGCTGGCGCTGGCCGACACGCTCTTCGCGCAGGTGACGACCGACTCCTCGCGGCTGGGCAGCGCGCTGGCGCACTACGAGCGCCTCTTCGACCTGCCCAGCGCGCCCGGCGAGGTGCGCGTGGAGGCCGGATACAAGGAGGGCTACGCTCTGGCGATGATGCGCGGCAACGCCCCCGAGGCCCGGCGCGCGCTCTGGCTGGTGGTCGACCGTTTCCTCCTCGACGAGGCGGCGCGGGCGTCGACCGGCGAGAAGGGCCGCTACTGGCTCGGGCGCACGCTGCTGCTGTACGCCGACCTGTGCGAGAAGGCGAAGGCGCCGCAGGAGGCGCGCGAGGCCTACGAGCTGGTGTTGCGCAGCGGCGTGTGGGGCGAGAACACCGCGAAGGCCGCGCTGGCGCGGCTGGCCGGAGGCGGGCGTTGAGCGGCACGGTGTCCTGCACGAAAGCGTTTCGCCGTTTGCCTTTGAACTTCCCTCCCACCTAGCTTCGCAGTCCTCACATGAGTTTTCTCGACCTCAGTCTTCTCGGCCAGGGCGGACCCGTGATGTGGGTGCTGCTCGCGCTGAGCGCGGTCGCCGCGGTCGTGTTCGTGGAACGCGCGCTGTACTTGCATCGCGGGCAGATCCGCTCCACGGCGTTCCTCACCGGTATCAAGAACATCCTGGCAAAACGCCGCTTGATCGAGGCGATCACCGTGTGCGAGGAGACGCCCGGCCCCGTGGCCGTGGTGGTGAAGGCGGCGCTGCTGCACCACGAGGCCGACGAGTCGAAGTTGCGGCTGGCGGTGCAGGAGGCGGCGTTGATCGAGCTGCCGACCCTCGAGCGCCGCATGGGCGCGCTGGCGGCGATCGCGCAGGTGGCGCCGCTGCTCGGGCTGCTCGGCACGGTGCTGGGGATGCTGCGGACTTTCCATGCGTTCATGCAGGGCGGCCACTACGCCACGCCGGCGGCGCTTTCCGGCGGGATGTGGGAGGCGCTGCTCGCCACCGCGTTCGGCCTGGCGGTGGCCATCCCCGCCCATCTGGCGCACCACTTCCTGCGGGGCCGCGTGCGTGTGCTCACCCACGACATGGAGTGGGCGGCCAACGAGATCATCCGCTTTGTCATCCACGAGCTGCAGGGGCAGGGGAGTGCGCAGGGCGCCGCTACCGGCGGCAGCGCAGCGGCTCCGGCCTCGACAGCCCCGGCCGCGACCTCCACCCCCGAGCCGAAGCCGGCTTCCGGCGGGGCGGCGGCCGAAAAAGGGAAGGCCTGACGCGTGATCACGCAGCCGCTCGAACTCGACAAGCACCTGCGCCCGCCGCCGCGCAGCTTCGACGTGTTCTTCTACGTCAACGTCGGCGTGCTCGCGCTGTTTCTCACGTTGTTCGCCTCGAAGTTCGTCTTGGCGCCGGGTGTGACGATCACGCTGCCGGCGATGGAGGGCGCGATCCCGAACGCGCAGCCCACTGGCTGGGTGGTGGACCTGCAGCGCGACAACCTGATCCTGTTCGAGGGCGGTCGGTATTCCATGGATGGATTTAAGCAGCGGCTCGGCGAGGTCGTGTCCGAGAAGGGCGCGCAGCGGCTGCTGTTGCGCGCGGACAAGCAGGCGTCGACCCAGGCGCTGGGAACCTTCATCGCGGTGGCGACCGCGGCCGGTTGCGAGGTGCAGATGGCCGCCGAGGCGCCCGCCGGAGGGCGTTGATCTGCCATGGCCACCCCGAAGCAACGGCACTGGGCCCAGTGGGTGTGGCTGGCCGCCGGGCTGGCGGTCGCCGCGCGGGTGGGCTTCATCTTTCTCGGAAAACCCGAACCTGCCGTCCCGGCGCCGCCGTCACAGCACCGCCCGCGGGTGACGGTCGTGTTCCAGGGTGGCGCTGGCAGCGGGGCGCTCGTGAAGGAACAGATGGAGTTGTTCGACCAGCAGCCACTCTCGATGCCCACGACATGGAACGCCGGTGCGCAGGGATTGCCCGAAGCGCTGCGCCGGCAGCCGGGAGATGTTTTCGGGATGTATGAGCCGCATCTGGCCTTCGCGGCGGAGCGGCTCGTGCCGGTGTTCGGACCGGAAGGCATCGCGCCCGCCAACGGGCGCGACGGCTTGCGCACGATCGGCGCGATGACCGGCGGCTGGGCGGGTCTGGGGCGCCTGGACCGACCTGTACCGGCGACGCCGGCGCGCGATGCCGCGGTCGAGGTGCGGCGCTTCTCGGGTGGACAGGAGCAGGTGGTATTGCGGGAGCCATTGCAGGGGCTGCCTGCGGCGGTACGCGAGCACGACTGGCCGCCGGTGGAGTACTCCGTGGCGGTGGCCCCCGAGGGGCTGCTCGGGGTGCCCACGCTGACGGTGGGCTCCGGAATCGAAGTCGTGGATGCGTTCTTCGGCACGTATCTCGCGCGGGATTTCCGGCTTGGCGAGCGGGTGGCGCCCGGGTTTTACCGGGTTTGCATCGTGCGGTGAATCGCGGACCGAGAAATTTTCGAAAAAGCAGTTGACGGTCGAAAAGCCGCTTACCAAAGTCCGCCCTCTTTTTCGGTTTTGGTCTTTTGTCCTGTCCGCCCTTGTAGCTCAGTTGGTAGAGCACGCCCTTGGTAAGGGCGAGGTCACCAGTTCAAGTCTGGTCAAGGGCTCCAGGTCAATCGTCGGCAGGCTCCCGACGTTAAAACGGGGCCGCCCTTCCAAATCCAATCCTCTATCTCTAACTCAACGTCCACATGGCTAAAGGTACATTCGAACGCAAGAAACCGCACGTGAACGTCGGCACGATCGGCCACGTTGACCACGGCAAAACCACCCTCACCACCTCCATCCTCGCCGTCCAGGCCGGGAAGGGGTTGGCCGAGCTCAAGTCCTACGCGGACATCGCCAAGGGCGGTACCGTGCGCGATGCTTCCAAGATCGTTACGATCGCGGTTGCCCACGTCGAGTACGAGTCCGACAAGCGCCACTATGCGCACGTCGACTGCCCGGGACACGCCGACTTCGTCAAGAACATGATCACCGGCGCGGCCCAGATGGACGGCGCCATCCTCGTGGTCTCCGCGGCTGACGGCCCGATGCCCCAGACCCGTGAGCACATCCTCCTCGCCCGCCAGGTCGGCGTGCCGAAGATCGTCGTCTTCCTCAACAAGGTTGACCTGATCGACGACAAGGAGCTCCTCGACCTCGTCGAGATGGAGATCCGCGAGCTGCTCAGCAAGTACAACTTCGACGGCGACAACGCCAAGATCATCCGCGGTTCCGCCACGGCGGCCCTCGAGGGCAAGCCGGAAGGCCTCAAGGCCATCCAAGAGCTCATGGACGCCATCGACTCCGAGATCCCGGAGCCCACCCGCGAGATCGACAAGCCCTTCCTGATGTCCGTCGAGGACGTCTTCTCGATCACCGGTCGCGGCACCGTCGCCACCGGTCGTATCGAGCGCGGCATCGTCAAGCTCAACGACAACGTCGAGATCGTCGGCCTCAAGGACACGACGACCACCGTCGTCACCGGCATCGAGATGTTCCGCAAGCTGCTCGACCAGGGACAGGCCGGCGACAACGTCGGTATCCTCCTCCGTGGTATCGACAAGGACGGCATCGAGCGCGGTCAGGTCATCGCCGCCCCGAAGAGCGTCACCCCGCACAAGAAGGCCAAGGCTGAGATCCTGGTCCTCACCAAGGACGAGGGTGGCCGCCACACGCCGTTCTTCAACGGCTATCGCCCGCAGTTCTACTTCCGCACCACCGACGTGACCGGCTCGATCATCCTCCCGAAGGGTGTCGAGATGATCATGCCCGGTGACAACACCACCATCGATATCGAGCTGCTCACCCCGATCGCCATGGAGAAGTTCCAACGCTTCGCCATTCGCGAGGGTGGCCGCACCATCGGTGCCGGTCGTATCACCGAGATCGTCGAGTAAGTTCACCTTAACCGGTTTCCCGCGTACGCCGAGGTCTCGCAGCGGGGCCTCGGCCGTACTGTCTCAAGAAACCATTTTCACAGGGCAGTAGCTCAATTGGTAGAGTAGCGGTCTCCAAAACCGTTGGTTGGGGGTTCGATTCCCTCCTGCCCTGCCATCTTTGTTCATGCAAAACCCATTCGGCAGAATCCGTGTCTTCACCGGCGAGATGATCGCCGAGGTCTTCAAGAAGGCCTCGTGGCCGACCTTCCAGGAACTGCGCGAGTCCACGCTTGTGGTCATCGTGGCTTCCCTGCTCATGGGTCTTTTCACCAGCCTCTCCGATTTCTCGCTGTACCAGGTTGTCGACTTGGTCTCCAACTGGGTCCGCTGAGCGTCCATTACACCATGCCCGCCGATAAGACCGTTCCCGCAGGTACCCAGTGGTTTGCCGTGCACACGCTCTCCGGCCAGGAGGGCAAGGTGAAGAAGTACATCGAGAAGTTCGCCCCCATCGAAGAACTCGGCGAAAACATCTTCGAGGTGCTCCTCCCGACCGAGCAGGTCTCGGAGGTCAAGCGCGGCAAGAAGACCAGCCAGGAGCGCAAGCTCATCCCCGGCTATGTCTTCGTGCAGATGAAGCTGTACGACGAAAACGGCAAGGTGATGAACAAGCCGTGGTACTTCGTCCGCGAGTCGCCCGGCGTGATCGGCTTTGTGGGGGGCGACCGCCCGGCGCCGTTGCGCCAGGCCGAGATCGACGACATCCGCAACCGCGTCGAGGCCGCTTCCGGCAAGGAAGTGCCGAAGGTCAGCTACGAGGTGGGCGAGGAGGTCAAGATCAACGACGGCCCCTTCCTCAACCTCATCGGCCGCATTGACGAGATCGATCCCGAGCGCGGCAAGCTCAAGATTTCCGTTTCCATCTTCGGCCGTTTCACGCCGGTCGAGCTTGAGTACTGGCAGGTCGAACGCACTGCCACCTAATCTCCCATCATCCGCTAACCGTTTTCTCCCATGGCCAAGAAAGTTCAAGGCATCATCCGTCTCCAACTGCCTGCCGGCGCTGCGAATCCCGCGCCCCCGGTCGGTCCCGCGCTCGGCGCTCAGGGCGTCAACATCATGGCGTTCTGCAAGGACTTCAATGCGAAGACCAAGGACCAGAACGGCCTGATCCTGCCCGTCGTCATCACGGTCTATAGCGACAAGTCGTTCACCTATATCCTCAAGTCGCCGCCGGCGTCCGTCCTTCTCAAGAAGGCCTGCAACATCGCCTCCGGCTCCGGCAAGCCCAACAAGGACAAGGTCGGCAAGGTGACCAAGAAGCAGCTTCTCGAGATCGCGAAGATGAAGCAGAAGGACATCAACGCGACCAGCGAAGCCGCCATGATCAAGGTCATCGCCGGCACGGCCCGCAGCATGGGCATCGACGTCGCCGACTAAGTTTTCCGTCACATCAACAGCGGGAGTCTCGCAGCGCGGGACGCCAGCACCGCAACACATACAACATGCCCAAGAAGCAGAGCAAACGGTTCCGCAACGCGCTGAAGGTTGCGGATCTTACCAAGGAATATCCCCTGAAGGAGGCGGTCGAGGTTCTCTCCCGTTTCCCGAAGGCCAAGTTCGACGAGACCGTCGAGCTCGCGTTCCGTCTCGGCGTCGACCCGACCCAGGGCGACCAGATGGTCCGCGGCACCACCCCCCTGCCCAACGGCAGCGGTAAGAAGGTGCGCGTCCTCGTCTTCACCGACGATCCCGCCGCGGCGCTCGCCGCTGGTGCCGATGTCGCCGGTCTGAAGGACATCCTCGCCAAGATCAATGAAGGCTGGCTCGACTTCGACGTCGCCGTCGCCACCACCGCCGCGATGAAGGAAGTTCGCGCCGCAGCCCGCGTCCTCGGTCCGAAGGGCCTCATGCCGAACCCGAAGTCCGGCACCGTCACCGACAACATCGCCCAGGCGATCAAGGAAGTGAAGGCCGGCCGCGTCGAGTTCAAGATGGACAAGGCCGCCAATCTCGGCGTCCCCGTCGGCAAGCGCTCCTTCACCAACGAGCAGATTCTGGAAAACGTCGCTGCGGTCATCCAGGCCGTCGGCAAGTCGAAGCCCGCCTCGCTCAAGGGCCGCTTCATTCTTAGCGCCACGCTCTCGTCCTCGATGAGCCCCGGCGTCGCCCTCGCCACCAGCGAATACTCCAAGTTCTAACGCCGTACCGCCATGCGTACCGAGAAAAAGTATCTCATCGAGGAAGTCGCCCGTCATCTCAAGAAGTCGGACTACCTTCTCATCACCAATTACCAGAAGGTGACCGTGGCCGATGTCGCGGCGCTCCGCGCCAAGCTCGCTCCCGAGCAGGCTGAGTTCCACGTCGTCAAGAACAGCTCCCTGCGCGTCGCTGCCAAGGATGCCGGGCTCCCCGGCTTCGACAATCTGCTTGCCGGCCAGACGGCCATCGTCGTCGTCGGCCGCAACGCCTCCGGCGTCGCGAAGATCGTCAAGAAGTTCTTCGAAGAGAAGCAGAAGCTCGAAATCAAGGGCGGTGTCGTCGGTGGCAAGCTCTTCGATGCCGGCCAGATCGCCAAGCTCTCCGAGCTCCCCTCCATCGAGGTGCTCCGCGCCCAGTTGCTCGGGCTGCTCAACCAGCCGGCCACCGGCCTTGTCCGTGTCATCAACGGCGTGCCGCAGGCCCTCGTCAACGTTCTCCAGGCCAAGGTTCGCGCCGCCGCCTAATGCGCGCGTTCCTGCCTTACCAACCCTTTCCCGAACGCCGTTACTGGCCTACTGGAATAATCAACCGCAACAATCAACTGAATGCAGGCTAGGGGATACGTCCCTTAAATGCCCGGCACCAATCGTTCGGGCGCTAGCCGTTTCACTGATACCATGTCCGACATCACCAAAGACCAAGTCATCGAGTGGCTCTCCAGCCAGTCCGTTATCGAGATCGCTGCCCTTGTGAAGGATCTCGAGACCAAGTGGGGCGTTTCCGCCGCCGCTCCGGTCGCCGTGGCTGCTGCCCCGGCCGCTGGCGCTGCTGCCGCTGCTCCCGCTGAAGAGAAGACCGAGTTCAACGTCGTCCTCGCCGACGCGGGCGCCAACAAGATCGGCGTCATCAAGGAAGTCCGCGCCATCACCGGCCTTGGCCTCAAGGAAGCCAAGGACCTCGTCGAAGGCGCTCCCAAGGCTGTCAAGGAAGGCGCTTCCAAGGCCGAAGCCGAAGAGATCAAGAAGAAGCTCGAGGCCGCCGGCGCCAAAGTCGAACTCAAGTAAGTTGCGGGACTTCATCTCCTACAACGCTTTTGCCAATGGACAGGTCGGGTTCGCCCCGGCCTGTCCTTCGGCGTTTTCTGAAACTCCGTTCTCTCACGCCTGCGCATCCTTCCGCGGTGCTCAGCCGTGAGAGCTCGGCGACAACTCGCCAGCTCGTTACCTAACACTCGGGAATCCTTATGGCCGCCACTCTAGAACGCCAAAATTTCGGCAAGCTCCGCGAAGTCATCCAGCCGCCGAATCTCATCGAGATTCAGATCAATTCCTACCTGGATTATCTGCAGAAAGACGTTCCGCAGAGCCAACGCAAGCCGCAGGGCTTGGAGGCTGTCTTCCGCGAAGTTTTCCCCATCAACTCGTACGACGAGCGCCTTGTTCTCGAGTACGTCTCGTACACCATCGGTGATCCCAAGAACACCGAGATCGAGTGCCTCCGCGAGGGCATTACCTATTCCGTTCCGCTCTACGTGAAGCTCCGCCTCCGCGAGGAGGACTACATCAAGGACGAGGAGATCTACATGGGCGAGATCCCCATGGTGACCGAGCGCGGCTCTTTCATCATCAACGGCGCCGAGCGCGTTGTCGTCTCCCAACTTCACCGCTCCCCCGGCCTGTGCTTCGAGGTCGCCACGCACCCGAACGGCAAGCTCCTCCACTCCTTCCGCATCATCCCCGATCGCGGCACTTGGCTCGAGGTCCAGTTCGACAACAACGACCTCCTCTACGTCTATCTCGACCGCCGTCGTCGTCGTCGCAAGTTCCTCATCACGACGCTGCTTCGCGCCATCGGCTACTCCAGCGACATCGACATCCTGAACCTCTTCTACGAGATCAAGGATCTCAAGGTCGCCAAGGCCCTCGACATCGAGAACGTCTCCACCCTCGTCCTCGTCGAGGACGTCATCGACGCGCAGCAGGGCGTCGTTCTCGCCCGCGCCTTCGAGCCCCTCACCAAGGCCATCGTCCGCACCTTCGAGAAGCACGAGATCACGACCATGCGCGTGATCGACACCGCTAACGACGAAGGTGTCATCATCCGCTCGCTCAAGAAGGATCCGACCCGCAACGAAGAGGAAGCGCTCAAGGAAATCTACAAGCGCCTCCGCCCCGGCGAGCCGCCGACCACCGCCAACGCCAAGGCACTCCTCAAGCGCCTCTTCTTCGACCCGAAGCGCTACGACCTAGGCCGCGTCGGTCGCTACAAGGTCAACCAGAAGCTCGGTCTCAAGACCGACCTCGACACCCGTATCCTGAATTCCGAGGACGTCGTCCAGTCCACCAAGTACCTCGTCCGCCTCCGCAAGGGCGACGGCATCGTCGACGACATCGACCACCTCGGCTCCCGCCGCGTCCGCACCGTGGGCGAGCTCCTCGCCAACCAATGCCGCGTGGGCCTCTCCCGCACCGAGCGGTTGGTGCGCGAGCGCATGACCCTCTATGACCAGAGCGTCGACTCGATCACCCCGCAGAAGCTCATCAACCCGAAGGCTCTGACGACGGTGATCCGCGACTTCTTCGCGCGCAGTCAGCTCTCGCAGTTCATGGACCAGATCAACCCGCTGGCCGAGCTGACGCACAAGCGTCGTCTCTCCGCCCTCGGGCCTGGCGGCTTGAACCGCGACCGCGCCGGCTTCGAGGTGCGCGACGTGCACCCCTCGCACTACGGCCGTATCTGCCCGATCGAAACCCCAGAAGGTCCGAACATCGGTCTGATCAACTCCCTCTCGCTCTATTCCCGCGTCAACGAGTTCGGCTTCATCGAGACGCCGTACCGCGTCTGCAAGGACGGTCGCGTGACCGACAAGATCGAGTACTTCACCGCCGACCAGGAGGAGGGCAAGATCATCGCCCAGGCCAACTCCGAGCTCGACGACAAGAACCATTTCGTCGGCAAGGTCACCGTTCGCGACCGTGGCAACTTCCTCGAAGTCGACCCCAAGATGGTCGACCTCATGGACGTCTCGCCCAAGCAGCTTGTCTCTATCGCTGCCGGCCTCATCCCGTTCCTCGAGCACGACGACGCCAACCGCGCGCTCATGGGTTCGAACATGCAGCGCCAAGGCGTGCCGCTCCTCCAGTCCGAGGCCCCCGTTGTCGGCACCGGCATCGAGGAACGCGTCGCCCGCGACTCCAAGACCGTCATCGTCGCCGACGAAGCCGGTGTCGTTGCCTCCGTCGACGGCAAGCGCATCGTCGTCACCAAGGACGGCGAGATGCCGCGCAACTTCGACCGCAGCCCGAAGACCGACGCCAAGAACCACGTTTGGGTGTATGAACTCCGCAAGTTCATGCGCTCGAACGCCGGCACCTGCTTCAACCAGAAGCCCGTCGTCAAGAAGGGCCAGAAGGTCAAGGCGGGCGACATCCTCGCCGACGGTCCCTCCACCGACCACGGCGAGATGGCCCTCGGCCGCAACATCCTCGTCGCGTTCATGCCGTGGAACGGCTACAACTTCGAGGACGCCATCCTGATCTCCGAGAAGGTCCTCAAGCAGGACATCTTCACCTCGATCCACATCCAGGAGTTCGAGGTCACCGCTCGCGACACCAAGCTCGGGCCCGAGGAAATCACCCGCGATATCCCGAACGTCGGTGAGGAGGCTCTGAAGAACCTCGACCACAACGGCATCATCCGCATCGGCGCGGAGGTGAAACCTGGCGACATCCTCGTCGGCAAGATCACCCCGAAGTCCGAGACCGAGCTCGCCCCCGAGGAGAAGCTCCTCCGCGCGATCTTCGGTGAGAAGGCCGCCGACGTTAAGGACACCTCGCTCGTCGTCCCCTCCGGCGTCTATGGCATCATCATGGACGTCAAGGTCTCCAGCCGTGTCGACTTCGACAAAGACAAGCTCAGCCCGTCCGACCGCCGTCGCCAGAGCAAGCAGATCAACGAGGAGTACAAGACCCAGATCGACAAGCTCCGCGAAGGCCTGACCGAGTCGCTCTCCAACATCCTCCTCGGCGAGAAGATCCCGCTCGACGTCATCAACGGCGAGACCGGCGAGATCATCATCCCCGCCAACCGGAAGATCACCAAGACCCTCCTGCGCAAGCTCGCCGCCGTCTCCAAGCACATCGAGATCGATCCGTCCCCGGTTCGCATCAAGATCATGGAGATCATCGGCTCCTTCCAGTCGAAGTTCGACGAGCTCGAGGGCGACCGCGAGCGCAAGGTCAACTCCATCGAGGCCGGCGACGACATCTCGTCCGGCGTCATCAAGCAGGTGAAGGTCTACGTTGCCACCAAGGAGAAGCTCCAGGTCGGTGACAAGATGGCCGGCCGCCACGGTAACAAGGGCGTCGTCGCCAAGATCGTCGCCGAAGAGGACATGCCGTTCCTTCCGGACGGCACCCCGATCGAGATCTGCCTCAACCCGCTGGGCGTGCCTTCGCGCATGAACGTCGGACAGGTTCTCGAGACGCACCTCGGCTGGGCCTGCAAGAAGCTCGGCATGAAGGTCGCCACTCCGGTCTTCGACGGCATCCCCGAGAAGAAGATCCGCGAGTACCTGAAGGTCGTCTCCGACAAGGAGAAGGACGATGCCGCCAAGCGTGGCGACACCTGGAAGGCTCCGGTTGTCGGTACCCACGGCAAGGCTACGCTCTTCGACGGTCGCACCGGCGAGAAGCTCGATCAGGATGTGGTCGTCGGCTACATCTACATGCTGAAGCTGAACCACCTCGTCTCGCACAAGATCCACGCCCGTGCGGTCGGTCCCTACTCCCTGGTCACCCAGCAGCCGTTGGGCGGCAAGGCCCAGTACGGTGGCCAGCGCTTCGGCGAAATGGAAGTCTGGGCGCTCGAGGCCTACGGCGCCGCCTACACGTTGCAGGAACTTCTCACGGTCAAGTCCGACGACGTCAACGGCCGCACCAAGATCTACGAATCGCTGGTCAAGGGCGACAACACGCTCCAGGCCGGCACGCCGGAATCGTTCAACGTTCTCGTGAAGGAAATGCAGAGCCTGGGCCTCGATGTCCGGCTCTCCAAGAAGACCGCCATCTAACCGGTCAACCCGACACCTGCACATAACTCCGAGCCTTTACATAGAATGAGCACCGAAGAAGCACGCCAGGTCATGGGCCTTGAGCAGCCGCAGTTCGATGCGGTTTCCATCACGGTGGCCTCGCCCGACACGATCCGTTCGTGGTCGCGCGGCGAGGTGAAGAATCCCGAGACGATCAACTACCGCACGTTCAAACCGGAGACTCTGGGCCTGTTCTGCCAGAAGATTTTCGGCCCTGTGCGCGACTACGAGTGCGCTTGCGGCAAGTACAAGCGCATCAAGTTCAAGGATGTCGTCTGCGACCGTTGCGGCGTCGAAGTCACTGTCGCCCGCGTCCGCCGCGAGCGCATGGGCCACATCGAGCTCGCCGTTCCCGTCGCCCACATCTGGTTCCTGAAGAGCATGCCGAGCCGCCTCGGCCTCATGCTCGACATGACCGCCCGCGCTCTCGAGCGCGTCATCTACTACGAGGACTACATGGTCATCGATCCGGGCAAGACCCCGCTCGAAGCCAAGCAGCTCCTCACTCCCAACGAGTACGTCCAGGCCCTCGACGAGTACGGCGAGGACGCCTTCGTCGCCAAGATGGGCGCCGAGGCCGTGCGCGATGCGCTCACCCGCCTCGACATGCCCGCCATCGTCGACGAGCTCCAGGAGCAGATGCGCGCCACCCGCTCCAAGCAGATCAAGAAGAAGCTCTCCAAGCGCCTCAAGGTCCTCCAGGGCTTCATCAAGTCCGGCTCCCGTCCGGAGTGGATGATCCTCGAGGTCCTGCCGGTGATCCCCCCGGATCTCCGCCCGCTCGTTCCGCTCGAAGGCGGCCGCTTCGCCACCTCCGACCTCAACGACCTCTACCGTCGCGTCATCAACCGCAACAACCGCCTGCGCAACCTCCTCCAGCTCAAGACGCCCGACGTTATCATCCATAACGAGAAGCGCATGCTCCAGGAGGCCGTCGACGCCCTCTTCGACAACGGCCGCCACGGCCGCCCCGTCACCGGCGCCGGTAACCGCCCCTTGAAGTCGCTCTCCGACATGCTCAAGGGCAAGCAGGGCCGCTTCCGCCAGAACCTTCTCGGCAAGCGCGTCGACTACTCCGGCCGTTCCGTCATCGTCATCGGCCCCGAGCTCAAGCTCAACCAGTGCGGCCTGCCCAAGAAGATGGCGCTCGTCCTCTTCGAGCCGTTCATCATCCGCCGCCTCAAGGAGCTCGGCTTCGTGCACACCGTCCGCGGTGCCCGCAAGATGATCGAGAAGCAGTCGCCGGAAGTCTGGGACATCCTCGAGGAGGTCACCAAGGGCCACCCGGTGATGCTCAACCGCGCGCCCACCCTCCACCGCCTCTCCATCCAGGCGTTCGAGCCCGTCCTCATCGAGGGCGAGGCCATCCGCGTCCACCCGCTCGTCTGCACCGCCTACAACGCCGACTTCGACGGCGACCAGATGGCCGTGCACGTCCCGCTCTCCCTCGAGGCCGTCCTCGAGGCGAAGACGCTGATGATGTCCACGCACAACATCTTCTCGCCCTCCAGCGGTAAGCCGATCCTCACGCCGTCCCAGGACATCGTGCTCGGTTCGTACTACCTCACCTGCGAGCCGCGCAAGAAGCCCGAGAAGGGCGACCATGTGCAGATGTTCTCCTCCGTCATGGAGGTTCAGTACGCGCAGGCCGACGGCGCGGTGAACACGCACACCGTCATCGACTATCTCAACCCCGACATCGGTCGCGACACCGTCTTCGGCAACAAGGAGCGCAAGCTTCTCCGCACCACCGTCGGCCGCGTGATCTTCAGCCAGATCTGGCCCGCCGGTCTCGGCTTCATCAACTTCCCCGTCGCCAAGGGCAAGCTCGGCGACCTGATCCTGAACACCTACAAGGTCGCAGGCCCCCAGGTCACCGTCGAGACCCTCGACAAGCTCAAGGAGCTCGGCTTCAAGACCGCCGCGAAGGCCGGCATCTCGATCGGTATCGACGACATGATCATCCCCGAGTCCAAGAAGGACATCGTGGGTGCCGCCCGCAAGAAGATCGACGAGGTCGAGAACCAGTACAAGCGAGGCATCATCACCACCGGCGAGCGCTACAACAAGATCATCGACATCTGGACCGGCGCCACCGACCAGATCGCCAAGGCCGTGTTCGCCAAGCTCGAATCCAACGAGGGCAAGCCCGACGTCAACCCGGTCTACCTCATGATGGATTCCGGCGCCCGCGGTAA